>ONJQ01000013.1 GCA_900318175.1 uncultured Bacteroidales bacterium
AGCGGGTCAGTGCTTACCCAATGGATACCACCCCACTCGCACGTGGAATACAAGTGGTGCACCAGCCTTCCCCTCTTGAGAGGGGCCAGGGGTATGAAAAAAACAGAAGAAAACATACCCCCGACCCCTTAGAAAAGGGGAGAGCGCGGCGGCGAGTCATTGCTTACCCAATGGATACCACCCTACTTGAACGTGGAATACAAGTGGTGCGCCAGCCTTCCCCTCTTGAGAGGGGCCAGGGGTATGAAAAAAAACAGAAGAAAACATACCCCCGACCCCTTTGAAAAGGGGAGAGCGCGGCAGCGGGTCAGTGCTTACCCAATGGATACCACCCCACTCGCACGTGGAATACAAGTGGTGCACCAGCCTTCCCCTCTTGAGAGGGGCCAGGGGTATGAAACCGACCCCTTTGAAAAGGGGAGGGCGCGGCGGCGGGTCAGTGATTACCCGATGGAATGCTCCATGAATGCACAATTGATTGCTTCACGTCTGCACGTGGAATACAAGTGGTGCGCCAGCCTTCCCCTCTTGAGAGGGACTAGGGGTATGAAAAAAACAGAAGAAAACATACCCCCGGCCCCTTTGAAATGGGGAGGGCGCGGCGGCGGGTCAGTGCTTACCCAATGGATACCACCCTACTTACACTTAGTATACAAGTGGTGCGCCAGCCTTCCCCTCTTGAAAGGGGCCAGGGGTATGAATAAAAACAGAAGAAAACATACCCCCGACCCCTTTGAAAAGGGGAGGGCGCGGCGGCAGGTCAGTGCTTACCCAATGGACACCACCCTACTTGCACGTGGAATACAAGTGGCGCGCCAGCCTTCCACTCACAAGAGGGGATGTGCTGACGCACCACTTTTGTTCCTCATGATCTTCCAAGACGGTTCGGGTTTTCTCCAGTCGTTCTCCCTCAGTCGTTGGTTTAGTTCTCTAACATTTATCTAAGGTACGAGGAACAAATGAGGAACAAATGAGGAACGAATGACCCAGAAGGAGCGAACCCGGGGCGAAGATGGGGGAATCAACAAACGGGGGTGGAAAAAAGGTGCCACATTTTTTATGTGTTAGGAAAAAAAGTAGTATCTTTGCAAATTGAAATTCTGTAGCTATGGATGCACCTATCATATCGCTAAGAGAGGTGGCTATCAGCCACGAAGACGGCCCGCTGCTGTCGCACGTCAACCTCACTGTGGCACCCGGAGAGTTTATTTACCTCATCGGGAGGAGCGGCGCGGGCAAGACGACGCTGCTGCGCACGCTCTACGCGGACCACGAGATTGACAGCGCCGAGGAGGCCTCGGTGTGCGGCTTCAACTTGATGCACATGAAAAACAGACAGGTGCCCCTGCTGCGCCGCAAGGTGGGCATAGTGTTCCAGAATTTCCGTTTGTTGAAGGATCGCAATGTGTATGAGAACCTGGCCTTTGTGCTGCATGCCACGGGATGGAAACGCTCCGAGATTGACAAGCAGATAATGGACACACTGAAGGCCGTGGGCATCGAGGACAAGGCGCATGCCTCGGTATTCCAACTGTCGGAGGGTGAGCAACAACGAGTTGGCATTGCCCGTGCGCTAATCAACAATCCGACACTCATTCTGGCCGACGAGCCCACAGGGAACCTGGACCCCGCCACGTCGTCGGACATCATGCAGCTGCTGGTTGACCTGAACAAGCAGACGGGCACCACGATGCTCATCTCGTCGCACGACTTCATGATGATTGACAAATATCAGTCGCGCATGCTGGTCTGCGAAAACGGCTCGCTGTTCGACCCGCAGGCATGCTGAACCATCGCTGACGGAAAGGCCCGACCGCCCATTTGCAAAACGCTGACGTTGAGCGGATGCCGCTCAGAAAAGAATATTCGGAAATAAACAACAATAAAAGACGCAATGTTGCGTTATGTAGGTGTTTGAAAGTTGAAAATGAAGATGAAGAAACATGTTTTGATAATCTGTTTAGCTGCGCTGATGCTTGTCCCGGCCAGCAACGTCCAGGCCCAATACCGCAAAAAGAGGGCCACGACGGAGATTGCCAAGGACGGCGAGAACAAACGCCAATGGCTTGGCCGCACGGCGGATACAAGCTGGCGTCCCACGCTGGGAGGCCTCTACGAGCAGGTGACCAACACCGCCTCCGGCAAGAAGGGCAAGAAGACGGAACCCATCATCGACCCCTCCGGCAAACGGAAAGTGCGCGAGGCGGCTTACGACACGGTGTGGAAATTCACCTCGTTCGATGCCAAGACCTTCTATTTTATTGACTATGACTACAACCGCTTCCGCTCGCTGAAGTGGGAACGCGACAAAGACCGCGACTGGGGCAAGTTCGACCCGGTCATGGACTATCTTTCCAGTGCCGGCCGAATCCCTATGCACCTGTGCGCTGTGTTTGCCGTCAACCCCTCCATCAAAGACCAGGATTTGCACGACGAGCTGGTTGCCAAGGCGCAGATGGAGGCCGTCATCTCACTCGACTACTTCCGCGACATCCTCATTGAGAAGGAGATGAAGAACAAGGTGAGCTACAAGGTGGCCGAAATCGATTGGCGTTATTGGAAGGATGAGGCCTTCTACACCGAAGAGCAACCGACGGAGGACCTGATTCGCGTAGGACTGATTTTTGACTTCAGCTCGAAGAAGATTGACCTGCTGCCAAGCGCAGCGCAGGGTTCCAAAGCCTTCCCCGAGATCAAGTTCTTCCCCAACGACGCCACCATTCAGGAGTCGTATGTGGCCGAATTAGACGAGCTGGCCACCTACCTGAAACAGGAGAAAGGCCTTGAAGTGCTGCTGACGGGCTACTGCGACAACGTGGGCACGGAGACTTACAACACCGGCCTTTCACGTCAACGCGCTGTGGAGGTGAAGAAAGCCCTGGTGCTGCGCGGCATCGACGAGCATCGCATCGAAGTGCTCTACAAGGGTGAGGACGACCCCGTGGGCGACAACAACACCCTGAGCGGACGCATGGCCAACAACCGCGTCACCGTGGTCATCCAGTAAACACGCCATCTGCCAGAAGAAATCTCAACATTAGTTGGGTAACAAGGAAATATACAAGAAGTTGTGCGAAACAGAGGGGTCTGCGATTCCTCTGTTTCTGCAATATTGGTGGATGGAGACCGTATGCGCCGGGAAGGAGTGGGACGTGGTCCTGGCCAAGGCACCGGACGGGAGGGTGGCAGCGGCCATGCCTTATCTGACGGGGAAGCGATGGGGGATGCGCTATGTGCTCCAGCCCCAGCTGACGCAGTACTGCGGGCCATGGTACAGGTCGAAGAGTGCGATGGGCGATGCCTCGGTGCAGTTCTCCGGCTATTTCAGCCATCATGGTTTCCTTTTCTTTTCGCAGAACTTTTCCCCTGCACTGAACGACGCTCGCCATTGGGGCGAATACACCTATACGGAGCGCATCACCTACCGGATTGAAGACATCACCGACCCGCAGCGGGTGTTCGAGGGGTTTGACAAACAACGGCGGCAACGCCCCATCCGTCGAGCCGAGAAGGTACTTACAGTGGTCGAGGATGTGAAGCCCGAGGAGTTTGCCCGCTTCCATGCAGCCTATTGGGCTTCGCGCGGGCAGCACGACCTGCTGTCGCAGGAGTTTATCACCCATGTAGTGCGGACCGCCCTCGCGCGGCGGCAGGGCATGCTGCTCGGCGTGGCCGATGGCGAAGGGAAGATGCACGCCGCACGGTTTGTGGTCTACGACAGCAACAGCGCCTATTCGCTCCTCTCCGCCCTCAACCCGGAGGGGCACCATAATGGAGCCTCTGCCCTACTCTTTTGGCGTATGATTGAACGGCTGTCCGGCCAGACGCAAGCCTTTGATTTTGAAGGGAGCATGGACCCCAGCATTGCTTTCTCCTACAGCCTTTACGGGGCCCGGCCTGTGGGCTACCAGCATGTGGTGTACTACCGCAACAGACTGGTGGAACGGCTGTTCCGTACACTCAAGTTGAACATCTGACAATCCGACAATTATCTCTCAAACAAAGTGAACATCAAACTCATCGTCATCTCAAAGACCGACCAGCCCTACCTGCAAGAGGGTATTGACATATATGTCAAACGGTTGCGGCACTATACAAACTTCGAAATCGAAGTGATCCCCGCACTGAAAGACCAGAAAGGAGCGTCGCCGGACGAAATCAAGGAGCGCGAAGCGGCACTGCTGCTCAAACGCCTGGAGGGAGCGGACCGCATTGTCCTGCTGGACGAACACGGCAAGGAGCACACGTCGGTGGGTTTTTCGCAATACTTACAAAAACAGATGAATGCCGGCATACGGACGCTGGTGTTTGTTGTGGGCGGGGCATTTGGGTTTGCCCCCTCGGTCTACGCCGCCGCAAGCGACAAGATTTCCCTTTCACAGATGACTTTCAATCACCAGATGGTGCGACTGTTCTTTGTCGAACAGCTGTATCGTGCCTTCACCATCCTACGCCATGAGCCTTACCACAACGAGTAGTGGCACACGCGTTGGGCATCGCCCCTACCCTACGGAGCAACACCTTGGCTGCGGAAAGGGTCGGGAAACAAAGCGTTAGAGAATCTTCTTCAGAGGAGCAGTGCGGAAGGCCATGGTGTCGATGTAACGCCCATCCTCGCCCTTCAACGCCTTTTGGAACTCGCTGAAATTGCGGTGTTCCATGTAGATGACATTGTACACATCGCCCACATTGTCAATAAAATGGGCATCGCTATCGGTGATGAAGTTGAACCGCTTGAGGTAGGCGAACTTCTTGAGCATCTCCTCCCGCGTGGTGAAACGGTTAATCTCCAAGCCGTCGGCCTTCAAGTCCGGAGGGACAAAACCCAGCTGGCTGGTCAGCGATGTGGTACCCTTGTTGATATGTGCCGGCACAAAGAGGCCTCCGATGCGGTGCACCTCCTCATAAATGCCTTCGATGTCCACGTCTATTGCATTCAGCAGGTGGTACTCCTCCTCGCCCACAATCTCATCGTTCTCGTCCACAATCAGTTGGTAGCCGAACCTGTCCTCGTCGTTAGGAATGGGTGGCAGGTGGGCATCGAGAAACTCCTGGAACTCATCCAGCTGTTCATCCGTCTCGAAATACGAGAGGCAGTGAGTCTCCTCCTGCGAGGTGACCTCAACACCACCCAACACAAACAGGCCGTTGTCGCGTCCTATCTTCTGGGTCACCTTCACCTGCCTTGTGGTGTTGTGGTCGCTGATGGCAATCATGTCCAGCCCGCGCGCCAACGCCCGATGGACGATAGCCGAAGGGCTCATCTCCAAATCGCCACACGGCGACAGCACCGTGTGAATATGCAGGTCGGCCTTAAAAGGTGTCATGACGTTCCTTTCTGCGGCACGTGGCCGCAATGGTCAGTTCTTCAGCAGTTCGTAAATCTTACCAGCGGTCTCGAAAGTCTCCATCGTGGTGCTCAGGAAGGGGATACCCTCATCGTTGCTCTGCTCCAGGGTGTCTTCAGAAGCCGTCTGCCCTTTCACCAGAATCACACAGGCAAGTTCCTTCAGCGAGGCGATAGCCATCACATTCTTATGCACCTGCAGGGTCACCCACACGTTGCCCATCTCGGCGTTGCCCATCACGTCGCTCAGCAGGTCTGACACGTAGCAACCCTCTATCTCGCGGTCCAACCCGTTGGCACCGGAAAGCACCTTCAGGTTCAGTTTTTCTACAAGTTCTCTTACTTTCATAGTCGTTGTGTTTTATGTTTCGATGTGCAAAAGTACAATTTTTTTTCCAATTAAGCGTTATTCCTGCGAAAAAAAACTTAAAATCCACAAAACACATGCAGTTCAATCTCACCTATAGCGAAGTCGGACAATTCATTCTTGACAAGACCGGGAAAGAGCTACCCCTTGCCTACGGCGGTCCCCACACCCTCCGCATCTCATACAAAGTGCCCCTGATGGGCTCTGTGGGTCTCGATGTCAACGTGGACAGCATCAATGGCTCAGACATCTTCCTCTCCTACGGCGGCGGGGCCGGAGTAGAGTTCATGGTACGCACCGCCCTCGGCCAGTTCAAGAAGCAGCAGCAGGGAGCCGACATCCTCGACATCCTTGACGGCAACCGCCTCATGCTGGCCCTTGGCCGCAGCAGCCAGCTCAGCCCTGTATTCGACCGAATCACCCTCAAGGACATCCATTTCGACGAGCATTCGCTCATGGTGGACTTTGTTCCCAAAAGCATTTAACACCCCTCTACAGGCAGACCGCCGCGAGTAATTGAATGCATAATCACATCTGATTATTTATAGTTCATCGTCACCATGCAACTACACTACATCTACCACAGCTGTTTCGTGGCTGAAGAAGAGGACTGCCTGATAGTCTTCGACTATTGGCGTGACCCACAGGGGCTCCTCGCCACCCTCCTGGACGGGGCCGCGGGCAAAGAGGTCTACTTCATCATCTCCCATTTCCACCAGGACCACTACAACCCCGACATCCCCCAGTGGTGCGCCGAGCACGCCAATTGGCACATCCTCCCCTCCTACGACACCGTCCGCCGGCGTCGCATCGACAAGAGTCTGCCACTTGCCGTGCTGCGTTTCGGTGAGAGCGTCCACACCCCTCATTTCCAGCTCAAGGCCTACCACTCCACCGATGTGGGAGTCTGCACCCTCCTCACCCTCCGCGACGGCACCACCCTCTTCCATGCCGGCGACTGCAACAACTGGCGTTTCCCGCCCGCCGCGGACCCCAGCGATGCTGACCTCGTCAAGGTGACCGACGACCAGATGGAAAAACTCTACCTCTCCATCCTGCGCGACATCCGCCACGACCTTGCCGATGCCGACGGCAACAGCCCGTCCGGCAGCAGAGCCCTGCCCACAATCACCCACGCCATGTTCCCCGTCGACCCGCGCCTTGGGCAGGAGATGCTCCGCGGTCTCTTCCAACTGCTGGAAGCCGTCCATGTGGAGCACCTGCACCCTATGCATTACAGCTGGGGGCTCGACGCCTGAGGCAACTACCATTTTCCCCTGACTTTAACAATAGCGGAGGAGCTCGTCCTGATGAGCTCCTCCGTTTCTTTAAGGTCTGGAGGCAGACACCCGTTTCACATTTATCCCCATTGCAATGGGGAAAGTGCCTGGGTCACTTATGCTATATCAGCAGAAAGAAGGATTGAAACAGAAAAAATGCTTAAAATCTGTTAAAAAAGCGTCACGGAATTGTTTTTTCACGTCTTTATGTCGAGAGAGTCGAAGCAAAGAACTGTTAATAAATCAAAAAAAATCCACGGTTGGGGGTATCCAAACGGGAGGCAAAGACTCTTATAGAGCAGAGGGCTGGAAATTTCAGAGGTGAGTAGTCGAGATAAAGAATGTTAATGCATGTAAGAAAAAGCTGCCCCGAACGTCAACAGGAAGAGAGGTTGCAATCGAGCAGAAGGGCCGAAAGCCAACAACTGACACAAAATATTCAAAACGATAATAAAACAACAAATACAATAACCCATGAAGAAACAGATTCTCCTTCTTCTTACCTTGGTTGCGACCATGGTGGGGACCGTCAAAGCCCAAAGTCCAACAGGCAGTGTACTCCTGATTGGCGACACAACGAACAGCCAGCTTGTCTCCTTCGACAACCGTATGCCGTGCCTCAACGGATTCAACAGCTACACACAGCAATTGGTGCTGGGCACGGAGCTGAACGGCGAAGCCATGATCACAGGCATCGACCTGTATTGCGGAACGCCGAGCAGCACTGGCCGCCCAGGATGCACCATCTATTTAGCCAATACCTACGTAGAGAGGATGGGGAACAGTTTGGTGCCCTTCAGTCCACAATTCAAGCAGGTGGCGGTCACCTCCCTGGCCTGCACCGCGGGCTGGAACCACTACGCCTTCGACACCGCCTTCCACTACAACGGCCTCGGCAACCTTATTGTGGCTGTGGACTGCCCGTGGGGGACAACGGGAGGCAACTTCTATTGCAGCCAGAACGGCACTCTTTTAGCATGCTACACGCGCAACCGACTATCGAGTGTAACCCCCACGACTATCGCTTATGGCGGTACCATGCGCAACATCATGCGGCTGCACACACAGCCAGCACCCACGCCAGTGGCCACCTGCCCGGCACCCACGCTGTGGATGGACTCAATCGGCTCCACGGCAGCAAAGGTCAGGTGGAGCCCCGGCTACCAGGATACCCTGTGGACAGTGGACTGCATCACCGACGGCGACACGGCATGGCACACCAGCGGCCCCCTGTGGGGCGACACGTCGTACACCCTCACCGGGCTCAATCCCAACAGCCATTACACCATCCGCCTCACAGCCTTCTGCACCGACACCTTCACCAACGTAGACAAACACCTCTTCACCAACTGCACACCCACGGCACTCCCCTATGCCGAAGGGCTTGAAGGGATTTGGAGTGTGCCTGACTGTTGGCGCACTACCATCGGCTGGAATGACAACTACCCCTCCATCGTCTCAGGAGGCTCATTTGGAGCCAACCGCAGCCACAGCGGCGACCACGGGTTGCAACTGAACAACGGCACCGTGATACTACCCGCCTTCGAAGTTCCCGTGGACAGCCTTGAACTCTCCCTGTGGGCTCGCAATGGTCAATCTTCCAGCAACCAGACCCTACATGTGGGCGTAGTGACCGACCCGCTGGACATCACCTCCTTCGTCCCCGTCGACACGGTGACACTCCTCAACTCAGGGGCATGGACACCCGTAGTGGTTCGCTTCGACAGCTATGCCGGCACCTCCGGACTCATCGCTATCAAGAGCGGCAGCTCGGGTGTGTACGTCTACCTTGACGACATAGAGGTGAACCACGTGATGCCCTGCCATACCATCATGACCGTAAGCATAGACCAGATTGCCGACACGGCAGCCGTGGTGCACTGGGTGGACAGCGACGCTGTCTACTACGAAGTGGCCTACGGCCCATCAGGCTTTACCATCGACTCCACCTATATCGTCACCGACATACGCACAGACAGCCTCTTCCTCGGCGGACTGCTGCCCTACACCCTGTACGACGTATATGTGCGTTCCTATTGCGGCAGCTTTAACACCAACTGGTCACTGGTGCGACAATTCCGTACTCTTTGCTCGCCCATTGACTCGCTGCCCTACTCCGAGGACTTCAACCCTTACGGTGGCTATCCGCATGCCAACGAGCTGCCCTGCTGGTGGGGACATGTGGACATGAACACCATGGTGACAAACGGCGGACGCTCCGGCTCGCGAGCCTTGCGATGGGAGAGCTCCACTGACGAGCAATACGCCATCCTGCCTGTTCTCAACGCCACACGCTTTCCGCTGCGTACACTGCAGCTCAGCTTCTGGGCCTACAACGCCAGCAGCTCCTATTGGAACTACAATCCCACAACCCTCCTGATAGGTGTGATGACTGACCCAACGGTCGACTCCACCTTCCACCTGGTGGACTCCGTGGTGATTACCCACACCGATTGGCTTCGCTACGATGTCCCGCTCAGCAACTACGTCGGTACGGGAGCCTATATAGCCCTGAAGAGCACCCCTGCAATACACCAAATGGCCTTTATCGACGACCTGACGGTCGACCTCATACCCCCCTGCCCCAATGCCACGGGCCTCAGACTCTCTGGCCTCACTGCCACATCGGTCACCGTGGCTTGGGACCAACACGACAGCGCCGAGCGATACCAAGTCTTCATAGACACATCGTCCAGTGCGGTGCCCACTTCGTCAACGGCGACCCTCTCTGTGCCGTACCACACCTTTGGCGGGCTCACCCCCGAAGGCAATTACTACGTATGGGTGCGCGTGCTCTGTCCCAAGGGCGACACCTCGGCATGGGAAGGCCCCTTGGCCGTGAAGCCCACCTCCTGGAACATGCGCGCCAACCACAACGACACCTTGACGTTGTGCGGTGTGAGCATCTATGACGACGGAGGCCCCAACGGAGACTTGAGCAACCAAACCTCCACACTGATCATCCTGCCCGACATGGCCGGACACCTTGTCACCCTCAGCGGGCGTTCCCATTGCGGGGGCAGTTCGGTAGTGACCATTTACGACGGCATCGGCACTTCGGGACCCGTGCTGTGGACCACAGGATTAAACAGCAACTACGAGGTCAATTTCGGCCCTGTGCTATCTTCGGCGGGTCCGCTGACCGTCTATTTCGATGGCTGGATACCCTTCTACTCCTACGAAGGCTTTGAGATGAACGCTGTCTGCGTCCCCGACACCTGCATCATACACAACCTGCAGCTCGACACCGCCGTACCGCAGACGGACACCACGCTGGCACTCACATGGCAGTGCAACGGAGCCTCGCACTACGAGGTAGAATACGGACCCGTAGGTTTCACCCCCGGTGCGGGAACCATAATCTCCACTGCGACCAATGAATACACCATTGCAGGGCTGAGGAGCCTTGACCGCCGTGAAGTGCACGTGCGCAGCATCTGCGGCGTGGGTGACACCGGCCAGTGGGTTTCTGCCATCTTCACTACCGCCCTATGCCCCGACGCCACAAGGCGCGACAACTGCGACAGCTCTTACTACGCCACCGGCAACCCATCGCTGCCCATAGGTTTCAACGGCTCCCCCTACAGCTATGTGCAGACCCTTATCGACTCCGCCGACCTGGCAGGATTGGAGGGCGGCATCACAGCCATGGCATTCCAACCCATCAACAACATTGCCGCCGACCATCAAGGCCGCATATCCGTCTACCTTGCCAACGTGCCGGACACTGCCTTCACCACCGGCCCCATAGTGCCCGACGCCGGCCACCGGTTCGTCCGTGTGATAGACTCCGCAAACTTCAGCCACCCCGGCACCACCGAGTGGCAGCTGCACAGCTTCGACCGCCCCTTTATGTGGGACGGCCACCAGAACCTCCTCGTCGCCGTGCTGCGACGAGACGGGGGCAGCGGTGAGCGGGCTGAATACGCCAGCCACTACACTCATTCGGACCTCGTCAACAACGTTTACCGCAGCTATATCCTTACTGGCTGGGGCGACATAGACATTGACAGCGCACGTAATGACTCGCCTAACTATAGCGGCTACGGCTCGCCCTATCGCGGACACCTCCGCCTCTACACCAACACCTGTGCCCTGCCCCTCTGCTCCGCTCCCACCATCGACTCCGTAACGGGCGACCACGAGAGCATCACCGTCAATTGGAGCGGCGACGGGAACGACTACCAGATAGCTTGCGACATGCAAATGCCCGCCACCATCTATCCCTCCGCCACGCCTGTTGCCGCCACGGGAGGCGGCCATACCTTCACAGGCCTGCAACCAGCAACGCAATATGTCGTATCCTTGCGGCGGAGCTGCACTGCCGACAGCCTTGGCTATTCCGACTGGACCTACGCCGCCTTCACCACTGCCGACTATGTCTGTCCCCCACCTGAAGGTCTGACGGCAGACAGCGTCGACTACACCTCAGCCACCCTCAGCTGGGAACCTGCGGGCAGCGACAGCCTGTATCAACTCCTCATCTGGCAAGAAGGCTACCGCGCCGTGAGCCACACCGTCCGTGGGACGAGCCTCGACGTGCAAGACCTCCAAGCCGGAACCACCTATTACGCCTCTCTGCGCGCCTTCTGCGGCACAGTCAGCCAGATAGTGGGGCTGCCCAGCGACACCCTCCAGTTCACAACCCGCAGCTGCCACACCCCCACAGGCCTTACAGCCACCACTGTCACCTCTTCAAGCATCGCACTCACATGGGATGCCTATCCATCCGACAGTGGCTACCTGCTCGAATACGGCCCCTCGCCCCTTGAACCCGGAATGGGGACCCAGGTCACGCTCTCTCTCAACAGCCACACCCTCACGGGTCTCATGCCCAACACGGAGTACGACATCCTCCTCTTCACCCTCTGCACCGAGAGCGTAGCTTCCGACCCCGCAACCCTCACCGTCCGCACACAGCAGAGAGTGGGCATCCGGCCCGTCGGTTCGCCCTCAGGGCTGCAATGCATCCTTTCGCCCAACCCTGCCAAACGTCGCACTCACCTCACAGTCGGCGGATGGAGCCCCGCGGAGGGCAACACCCTCCGCGTCACCATCACCGACCTCTCAGGGCGCGACGTGCTGAGCTGCACCATCACCCCCTCGCAACGGCTCCTCATCGACGGGTTGACCCCTGGGGCCTACTTCGTCCGCCTGCAAGGGCAGCAAAGCCACACCGTCCGCAAACTGATTATAGAAAACTGAAAGGATTCGTGAATGTGTTAATGCTTGAATGCGTTCTGACCGTTTTGACGATAAAAAAAATGAACCCGCCTAAACTGTCAACTATCAAAATCACTATGAAAGGGGGGTGGATGGAGCAACCACACTGCATACAAACCGGGAAGCAATTTGGACGGCTTCCGCCCATCCCCTCACCCTGATGAATTCATCTATAAAGTTTCACTCTTCACCCTGTAGAAAGCCGGTGCGAACAGGATAACCACCGTCAGGCACTCCAGCCGCCCCATCAGCATCAGCAGCGAGCACACCAGTTTGGCCGCAACCGTGAAATGGGCATAGCACCCAAAGCCGCCACTCGTGCCCAGTCCAGGGCCGTAGCCCGTCATGCAGGCCACCACCGCGCCGATGGACTCCGTCGCGTTGATACCGCACACCATCAGCAGCATGATGCCCAAAAAGCAAACCATCCCGAACACCATGAAGCACACCATCACATTCGTGGTCAGTTCAGCCCTCACCGGAATCCCGTTCAGCCGCACAGGGCTCACCGCCCGCGGATGCAGCCGGTCCCGCAGCGTCTTGCTCACATGCCGCACCAATATCAGCACCCGCATCGCCTTCAGGCCTCCCGTCGTCGAGCCCGCCATGCCACCGCACATGCTCAGTGCCACAAACAGGAACGTCACCGGCACCCACCAGCCCGACGTGTCCGCCGCCAGCGAGCCTGTCGTCGTCAGCACACTCACCGTCTGCACCACCCCGCAGCGCAACGCGTCGCCCACGCCGTAGCCCATCTTCAGCACCAGCGCGCTCACCACAAACGCCGAGCACACCGCCGCCGCCGTCAGGTAGAAGCGCAACTGCTCCAACTTGTGCCGCAGCCGGTCCCAATGGAACGTCAGCAAGTTGTACAGCATCGCAAAGTTCACGCCGCTCAGCAACATCGCCGCCGCAACGATATACTGCTGCCCGTGCGTCAGCCCCTCCAGACTGTTGTTATAGATGGAAAAGCCCCCCGACGAGATATTCGTAAACGTGACATTCACCGCATCCCACAGCTGCATGCCGCTTTTGCACAGCAGCAGGACGAACACCGCCGTCAGCAGCACATACACCCCCAGCGTCTGCCTCACCGTGGCGGCCATCGTTGTCGACTGTTTCCCCGTGTTGTCCGCGCCCGACGCCTCCGCCGTATACAGGCTGTACTTGTTAATCCCAAGCCTGGGCACCAGCGCCAGCACCAGCAACACAATCCCGAAGCCCCCGAACCACTGCGTCATGCTGCGCCAAAACAGCACCGACGCCGGCAGCCACTCCACCGCGCTGAACACAGTCGCGCCCGTCGACGTGATGCCGCTCGTCGACTCGAACAGCGCATCCACCACACCCCTCAGCGTCCCCGTGGTCAGAAACGGCAGCATGCCGAACAGCGCCAGCACAGCCCACATCAGCACCACCAGCACGTACGCCATCCGCCTTTGCCTTAACGCCTTTGCCCCGCCGAAGGTCACCCTCAGCCAAAGCCCCACAGCCAACGTGAAAGCACCGCTCAGCGCAATGCTCCCCGCCGTCCCGTCGTCGAAATGCAACGCCGGCACCAGGCAGCACAACATCAGCACTCCCTCAACCATCAGCACTATGCCCAAGAACCGCAGTATATACTTCACATCATCCATAACAGATAAAGAATGTGTCAATGCGTTAATGTGTTAATTCTTGAATGTATAAGTCACTATTCACTATTTAATTCTTAATTTCTTATAGTAGCTCGGACTAAGCACCGCAACCAGTGCAAACAGCTCCACCCGTCCGGCAACCATCAGCAGTGCGAGCACCCACTTCGCTACATCAGGCAGCAGCGCATAGTCCAGGCTCCCACCCAGCTCGTTGATCAGCTGCGAGGGGCCCAAATTGCTCACATTAGCCGCTGCCAGACACACCGCGTCCGGAATCGAACATCCGCACAACGTCAGCACAAAACCTCCCTCCACAATAAACACGATATACAGGAACACAAAGGCAAACACCTTGTTGATATAATCGTTCTCCACCACCTGTCCGTCCACCTTCACGCGGAACACCACATTCGGGTGCAGCATCCGCGTGAAATAATTGGCAATATACTTTACCATAATCATCACCCTCCTCAGTTTCATGCCGCCGCCCGAGCTTCCAGCCATGGCACCCGTCACCAGCAGTGCAAACGTCAGCACCCCAACCACAAGAGGCCACCGCGGCGGAGCCGGGGTATAGAATCCGCACGTCGACATCGTCGCCGCAATATGGAACACCCCGTAGCGCACCGACTCCTCCCAGCCGTTCCCCGCAACCACCAGTGCCGCCGTGCTCACCGCCACCGCCACCACAAACAGCAGCAGATACGTCCGCAGCTCCTCCTCCCGCCATAGTCCGCGCCAGCGCAGCGTCAGCACCCTGTACAGCACCGCCACATTCATTCCGCTCAGCAGCATGAAGACCGTCAGCGTCACCATCACCCCGCTGCTGCCCCCTGCCAGCTCGCTGCCCACGCTGTGCGTCGTGAAACCACCCGTCGACACAGTGCTGCACGCCGTGCACACTGCATCCACCACCCCCACGCCCTGCACACACAGCACCACTGCCATCGCCACCGTCATCAATCCGTAAGCCATCCACATCCGCCGCACGCTCCTTGCCAGTCTGGGGTGCAGCCGTCGCTGTTGCGTTCCGGAAAACTCAGCCTCATACACACTCTCTGCGCCCGTTCCCACGCGTCGCAGCAGTGCCACCGCCAGCAGCAGCAGCCCCAAGCCGCCGACCCACTGCGTCATGGCGCGATACACCAACATTGACACCGGCAGGCACTCCGGCCTTGCAAACGTTGTCGACCCCGTTGTCGTGAAACCGCTCACCGACTCGAACACCGCATCCGTCAACGACGTCGACACCCCCGTAAACAAATACGGCAACGCCCCCGCCACCGGCAGCACCGTCCACACGCACACCGTCAGCCAATAGCTCTCAACCCCCTGCAGACTCGAAAGCGGGAACTGGAAATCAAACAAACGCTCCCCATTATCACCCGCGGAGGTTCTCCGCCTCCGCCCGACAATGTTCTTCAGAAACAGACCCGCCATCAGCATTGCCAAACACGAGGCCGCCAAGGCAAACTGCATCCCGTCGCCGCTGTAAACCGACACACCCACAGGCACCGCCAATCCCGCAGCCACGTAAAGCAGCAGCACCCCCACCACCCTCCAAAGCGAAGGGTTGAACAAAGGAAAAGCTGAAAGGTTAAAAACCGTGTGTGTGCGAGCCAATTTAATTGTCAATTATTAATTATTAATCAATTGAACAGTTTTGCCGCCTGCTCCATAGCCCTCGGCAGCGCAAACACCACCACCTTGTCCTTCGCCTTAATCTGCGTGTCGCGTGTCGGGAAAATCGTCTCGTTCCCGCGGATTATGCCGCCTATCGTCGCCCCTGCGGGCAGCGACAAGTCGCGTATCAGATGCCGCGTGGCTGGCGACCACCTGCCCACATTGAACTCTATCAACTCCGCGTTCGTCCCGCTCAGCCACTTGCTGCTCACCGCATCCCCCTTCACAATGAAGCGCGAAATATAGCTTGCAGTAATCAGCTTCTTGTTGATAATCGTGTCAATCCCAATATCCTGCGACAGGCTAATAAACCCAGTGTTCTCCACCAGCGCAATTGTCCGCTTCACCCCCAGTTTCTTGGCGTGCAAGCAGGTCAGGATATTCGTCTCCGACGACTCCGTCACAGCAATGAATGCATCCATTCCCTGCAGTCCTTCCTCCTTCAGCAGCGTAATGTCCGTCGCGTCGCCGTTGATCACCAGCGTCTTCTCCAGCAAGGCAGCAGCCTCCTCACACCGTTTGCGCGACTCCTCGAACAGGGTAATTCCGATCTTTCCCTCCAGCGTCAGCGCCGCGTAGCGGCCCACGCGCCCTGCGCCCACAATCATCGCCCTCTTCACCGCCACATCCTCCTTGCCCACAGCCCGCTGCAGCGCCTCGCGCTGGTTCGGGCGGCTGATGATGTAAGCCAGGTCTCCGTGTTGGAACACCAGCCCCGCATGTGGTATTATCGTCTCGCCTCCCCGCAATATCGCCACCACACGGGCCTTCAACGAGCTATACAGCTG
This sequence comes from uncultured Bacteroidales bacterium, assembly GCA_900318175.1. GTDB lineage: Bacteria > Bacteroidota > Bacteroidia > Bacteroidales > P3 > Colimorpha. The sequence goes on from ONJQ01000013.1 coordinate 16,326, forward strand.
CACCAGCTCCTGCACGCTGTGCCCCGCCACGGGCGATTCCGCGTCAATCCTTATCAGATACATCGTCAGTAGCCCCCCGCTGAAGTCGAAAAACTCCGTCGCAACCGAGTTGTTCAGCAGATTCGTAATCTCCTTGGCCGCGATGCGCTCCGGGCACACCAGCTCGTCCACCCCCACCTCTCGGAACATGTCGCGATGCTTCGGGGCCAGCAACTCCGCATTCGTGATGCGAGCCACAGTCCTTTTCGCGCCCATCCTTTTCGCCACAACGCAGCTCATCAGGTTGATGCTCTCCTCATGCAACACCGCGGCGAAGAGGTCACAGTCCCCCACGTTCGCCTCGCCCAACACCCGCGGCGATGTCGACGAACCCGCTATCGTCAGCAAATCCGTCTCTCTTTCCAACCGCTTCAGCAGTTCCTGGTCAGGGTCCACAACCGTGATGTTGTGGTTCAACTCCGTCAACGACCGCGCAAGGTGGAACCCCACCTCGCCGTCGCCAGCTATTATAATATTCATTGTTACACAGTATTTTGCGTATCATTAAACCATCGGATGGCAACCCATCCAAAAGTTGCAAAAGTACAAAAAAAAAGTCTACCAATAAAAAATATTTTTCCTGTGGCCAAGCAAACCTCTTCCTCCCTCAATCTTTTCATCATATACCCTATTTATTCAGCCACGGAGAAACAAAACAGAAACTAAATAGAAACTAAATAGAAACAACATGCAAAGTAAAAAGAGGAAAGAGAAAACAGGTACGCCGTCCCGTTTCAATTACTAATTATCATTAATAAATAGTTCAAGAACCTGCCGTATTGAAAAAAAAGTTGTATTTTTGCATTTTTAAAATGAACGGTTTTAATGATTGACAGCAGTATGGAAATTACTCGTACTTTCGACCTTCTTGACCATCTGGTCACCAAATTCCCCGACAAGCCGGACATCCTTGCCGGCAAGGAACGCGGCGAATGGGTGAAATACAGCACTCACGACTATTACAAATATGCCCACTACATGGCATGCGGCCTTCTGGAACTGGGTTTGCAACCCGGCGACAAGGTGGTGACCATCTCCGCCAACTGCCCGGAGTGGAACTTTATCGACATGGCTTTGGCCCTTGCGGGCATGATTCATGTGCCCGTCTACCCGACGCTCAGCGCGGACAACTACCTGCACATCTTCACCCACAGCGAGGCCAAATTCGTCCTGGTCTCCAACAACATCCTCCTCAAGCGCATCCTGCCCGCGGTGGAGCGCATGGAAGTGAAGCCTCAGATCTACACCTTGGCCGCCATCGAGGGCTATCCGCGCACGCTGGAGATCCTCAAAGCCGGCATCGCCTCCCGCGAGAAGAACAGCCCCGTAATAGCCCACCTCAAGGACACTATCAAGCCCGACGACTGGGTGACCCTCATCTACACCTCAGGCACTACGGGCCAGCCCAAAGGCGTGATGCTCTCCCACCGCAACATCTGCAGCAACTTCATCGCCCACGAGCGTGTCAACCCCATGAAGTCGGACTGCCGTGTGCTCTCTTTTCTCCCCCTCAACCACATGTACGAGCGCAGCATGAACTACCACTTCCAGCTCAAAGGGGTCTCTATCTACTATGCCGAGAACATGGGCACCTTGCAGCAGAACATGGCCGAGACCCATACCAACGGCTTCTGCGCCGTGCCGCGAGTGTTGGAAATGGTGTACGACAAGCTCTATGCCGCGGGCAAAGACTTTACCGGAATCAAGAAAGCCATCTACACACGCGCTTTCAAACACGGTGCACGCTATGACTACACGCTGTTCAAGAAGGTATCACTCGGCTACCAACTGTCGCAGTTCTTCTACGAGCGGATGGTCTATCGCCACTGGCGCGAGCGTTTCGGCGGCAACAGACTCATTGTCATCACCGGCTCTTCCAGCATCCAACCCCGCATCATCCGCACTTTTGCCGCTGCGGGCATCAACATCTACGAGGGCTACGGCCTTTCGGAGACATCGCCTGTCATTGCGGTGAACGACCCCGCCGACGGCTACGTGCGCATTGGCACCGTGGGTCCCGTGCTAAGCGGCGTTGAGGTGAAGCTGGCTGACGACGGCGAGATTCTGACCCGCGGACCGCACGTGATGATGGGCTATTATAAGGACCCGGAATACACGGCTCAGGTCATCGACTCCGAGGGCTGGTTCCACACTGGCGACGTAGGACAATTTGTGGGTGGCATCACGGGGCCGCGCTACCTGCGCATCACGGACCGCAAGAAGGACATCTTCAAACTCTCCGCCGGCAAATACATCGCTCCGCAGCTGTTGGAGAACAAGTTGCGTGAGTCGGAATACATCGAACAGGCCATGGTGGTGGGCGAGAACGAGAAGAGCGTCGGCGTAATCATATCGCCCAACTTCAACACTCTGCACTATTGGGCACTGAAGCACAAGCTGCACTACCGAGACAACGGACAGCTGCTGGCCATGCCGCAGACAAAGGAGAAGTTTAAAGAGGTGATAGACACTATCAACCGCGACTTTGCCGCCCACGAGCAGATAAAGAGCTTCCGCCTGGTGACGGACGAGTGGACGGCTGCGAACGGTCTGCTGTCGCCCACGCTGAAAATTAAGCGCAACATCCTGATGGACAAGTACAAGAATCTGATAGCAGAGATTTACGGCAAGGCTCCGCAGCCTTCAAACCCCATCCTTTCGGCTTTCAGGAGCGTGGACCTGCCCAACTTCGGCTTTAAGAAGAAGGGTGAAAACTGAATGTGATAAATAGTTTGTTGATTCAAGAATTGGCACGATTACACATTAACACATTCCCATTATCATGTTGAAGACTCCTGTACTGCTTATCACCTTCAACCGCCCGGATTTCACACGGCGGGTACTGACGGCCATCATGGCTGCGGAACCGGAGGATTTGTATGTGTTCCAGGACGGCCCACGAGCCGATGTCCCCGACGACGAGGCAAAGCTTGCGGAGGTGCGCGAGGTGGTAGACGAGCTGACGGAGGGCACTCGGACACGGGTGCACGAAAGGTTTGCGACAAGGAATCTGGGCTGCGGCCCCGGACCAGCCGCCGGGCTGAGCTGGTATTTCGGCGAGGTGGAACAAGGCATTGTGATTGAGGACGACGCGGTGCCCCACCCCGACTTCTTTGCCTACGCCGAAGAGCTGCTGCAGCGCTATGCCGACAACGAAAGGGTGATGGCCATCGCCAGCATGAATGTGGACAGGGTGCGCCCCAACAAGGAGAGCTACTATTTCTCTATGATGAACCGCAACCTGTGCGCCTGGGCCACATGGCGGCGGGCTTGGCGGCTGTTCGACCTTCGGCATGAGGGGGTGACACGCTGCCGGCTGAGCCGCGCCCTGCGCCGCTACGGCTGCGGGGTACTGGAGCGCGAGTATTGGTGCGACAGGTTGGACGAGGTGCACCGCGACGGCGTGGGAGGCACCAGCTGGGACATGCAGTTTTTTATGTCCATCTGGCTGCACAGGGGCATGGGTATAGTGCCGAACGTGAACCTCTCCTCCAACATCGGGACGGTGGAGGACGCCACACATCCCTCTGACCATGGCAACTTGATAGACAATGTGCCTACACACCCCATACTGCCCCTCGTACACCCGACGGAACTGAAGGTGCAGCATGAGGCCGATAGGAATTTCCATTTCAGCTATTTTGAGTCGTCAAGGGGCAACTGGTCCCGAGGGCATATCTTGTATCACCTTATTAACAAGAAAATAAAAAAATTAGTAGGGCATCAAGGATCATGGCGAGCATCAAGATAAAGTATTACATACAGAGATTGTTAGGGCGCGTGTTAGGCACCCCGATGATACCAGCCGGGAAGTCGACGGGCTATGCATTGGTGCGGTCGGAAAAGGTGAACTGCACTGAGGGTATCAACACGCGGCTGATGGACCCCTACGTGCTGCACAATGTGGAGGTGGGCGACTACAGCTATCTTTCACGTGGGGCGCTGGTAGCCAACACGACAATTGGCAAGTTCTGCTCCATAGGGCCTAACCTGTGCTGCGGGCAGGGGTTGCACCCCACAGGGGGAGTCTCTACGCACCCCATGTTCTTCTCTACTTCCAGGCAGAACGGCATCTCACTGACGGACAAACCCCTGTTTGAGGAGACGAAGCATACTCGGATCGGGAACGACGTGTATATCGGTGCCAATGTGTTTATCCTTGACGGGGTGACCATCGGGGATGGCGCAGTGCTGGGTGCGGGAGCGGTGGTCACGAAGGACATTCCCCCTTACGCGGTGGCTGTCGGCGTGCCGGCACGGGTGGTCAAGTACCGCTTCGATGCCGAGACAATCAAGGCTTTGGAGGAACGGCAGTGGTGGAATGACGAGCCGGAGGAGCTGTCCCGCGTAACAGAGCACTTCTGGGACGTGGAGGAGTTCCTGGGAATTGAAAAGTGAAGAGTAAAAAAGAATTACACATTAACACATTAAGTTAAGATGTCCAGATACTCCTTTCATATTAACCGACTGCTGATAGTGCTGCTGGCGGGGCTGGCATGGACGACGGGGGCACAACCCATTCCGGATTCGAGCTGGATGGAGCGTGTGCGCACGGTGGTGCTGAACCGCGGCGGTGTGGAGGGGGAGCCTCCATTGGTGACGCTGGAGGGAGGCGAGCGACTGCTGCTGAGCTTCGACGTGCTGGGGCCCGAGACGGGGAACTACCGCTACCGCATCGACCATTGCGACAGCCGCTGGCATAAGGACGACTTACAGCCATACGAGTATATGAACGGTTTTGAGGAGGGAAAGGTGGAGGGCTACGGCAGCTCGTTCACCACAATGACGGACTATGTGCACTATTACCAGTATATACCCAACGGGCAGAGCCGTTTCGCTGTGTCCGGCAACTACGTGGTGACAGTCTATGACGAAGCGGAGCCGGACAGCATACTGCTGACCCGCCGTTTCAGGGTGTCCGAAGCGAGCCTGACGGCCAGGGTGGATGTGGTGAGCCCCTACGACGGAGCCGGCATCAGGGAGCGGCGCGAAGTGGACGTTACGGTGACCGAGAACCGCGACTACCGGGGCGACATGCTGCCGCCCACGCTGAACCCAGCATGGTTGGAGGTGGTGGTGCAGCAGAACGGCCGTTGGGACAACGAGCGGAGGCTGCCCTTCGGGGGCTTTGACGGCGGCGCGTTGTGCTACCGCCGCAAGGAGGAGAACATCTTCGCGTGCGGAAACACGTTCAGATGGTTTGACATCAGCAATATACGCACGGCGACATACAATGTGGCAGCGATTGAGGAGTACGGAGGCGAATGGTTTGCCACGCTGAAACCTCTTGAGGACCGCAGCGGCGGGAATTTCATAGCCGAGCAGGTGCTGAACGGAGGTTTCAAGGTGAATGTGTGGGACCGCAGCAATAAACAGACTGAGGCAGACTATGTGTGGGTGAACTTCCTGCTGCCGATGCGTTTCCCGTTTTTGAACGGAGGGGTGTATGTGGCGGGTGAGATGACCGACTGGTGTCTGGACGACCACTGCCGCATGACCTACAGGCCTGACCTGAAGGCTTACACGCTACGGCTGCTGCTGAAGCAGGGCTACTACTCCTACCAGCTGCTGTTTGTCCCCGCTGGGGAGAGCGAGGGAAGGACGGACACGCTGGAGGGCGACCATTTCGAGACACCGAACGTCTACCGGGTATGGGTCTACTACCGCGGACCGAACGACAGATATGACCGACTGGTGACTACGGCTACGGGCCACTGATGCATTATCGGTTTTCAAATTAAAGATTAAACGAATCCAAAAAATAGTCTCTTTTTTATGCGCAAATTATTATTAACAGTTGTATTGACGGTGGCGGCGGCATGGAGCTCCGCTGCCCCTGTGTGGCGCGCGGCGGTGACGGTAGTCCAGCCGTGGGGCGACACGCTGCATTGCCTGGCAAGCGGTGACGAGTTTTACGCGTGGCTGCACGATGCCGAGGGCTTCACGATTGTACAGCACCCGGCGACGGGTGCGTATGTGTATGCCTGCAGCGACCCAAGGCAAGTGATGACGGATAAGGGCGGGGCGCGCGGCGGCCTGCCGGAAGGCTTGGGGGCCACGGGACTGGTGCCCGGCGTGGACGACCCACAGCTGGCCGGGCTAAAGCGCGGCTTGATGCCCACACAGCGTTACCTTTCAGCTGCCCACAGGGCGTGGGCGGTGCCTGAGTCGTGTGTGCCCGCCGCCCCGAAGGACGGGTCGGCCATCACGGGGGTGCTGAACAATGTGGTAATCTTTATCCGCTTTGCGGACGAGAGCGTGTGCACAACGTCGCCCTTCAGCACGATTGACGGCATGTTTAACGATGCGGAGGCGGGGCACTCGTCATTGTACAATTATTTCCACAAGTCGAGCTACGGGAGGCTGAGTGTGTGGTCGCACTATCTGCCGGAGGCTGCGGCAGACGGGACGGTGCTGTCCTACCAGGATGTGCATGCACGCAACTATTTCATGCCCTACAATGCCGTGACGAACCCCAGCGGCTATGCGAACGATTCGGCACGCCGCAGCCGCGAGTTCCAGCTGCTGCAGGATGCGGTGGCGTGGGTGAACACGAACTGCGCCGTGGACTCGCTGCCAAACGTGGACGCGGACAATGACGGGCTGGTGGACAACGTGTGTTTTGTGGTGAGCGGTTCGTACACGGGCTGGAGCGACTTGCTGTGGCCTCACAAGTGGCAGCTGTATGACCGCACGGTGAACCTCGGCACGAAGCGCATCTTCACCTACAACCTGCAGCTGGCGGGGAGCGGGGAGAGCTACTTCAACGTGAGCACACTGTGCCACGAGATGACGCACACACTGGGAGCCCCTGACATCTACCACTATGACAACTACACGTCGGTGTCGCCCGGCGGGAGCTGGGACTTGATGAACAGCAACGCCACGCCACCGCAGCAGACGAACTCGCTGTTCAAGCTGCACTTCACGGGCTGGCTGGACAGCATACCGCAGATTGTGGACACGGGGGTGTACACGCTGCAGTCGTTGGGCTCGGGGCCGAACCACGCAGTGAAAATCGCTTCGGCGGTGCCGCACGAGTGGTACATACTGGAGTACCGCAACACGGCGGACACCTTCGACCAGTCCATCCCGAACAGGGGACTGCTGGTGTGGCGCTATAACGACCGCCCGATTGCGGACAATGCAGATTTCGACTTCTACAACACGCCGCACCAGTTGTGGCTGTTCCGCCCAGGCAGCAGCATCGACACGGTGCAGGGGACGATAAGCCAGGCGTCGTTCGGCGTGAACGGGCGCACGGCTTTCGGCCCGTCGACGAATCCGCACCCCTACCTGTGTAACGGAATGGCGGACACGACGTTCAGCCTGACGAATATCCACCTGACGGGGAGCAACAACGAGTCGGTGACGTTCACCTTCACCCCCCGCGGCGCGGGCGCTTGCGGGACGGTGGGTTCCTTCCCAGTGGCGCAGGGCTTTGAAAGCGGCGACGTGGATTGCTGGACGACGGTGGCAAGAAGCACGAGCAACGAGGAGCGCCTGGGGGTGATGGAGGGCACGGCAAGCGCCCCGTCGCACGCGGGCTACTACCATTTCCGTTTTTCGAGCTATAACAGAGCGACGGATTACAACCAGTACCTCATCTCGCCCCGCTTGCAGCACAGCCATCCGCTGCAGCTGAGTTTCTGGCTCCGCCGCTCGAACAACTATACAGAGAATGTGCGAGTGGTGTGCTCTCGGTCCACAAGCACACCGGAGGCCTTTACTGACACGGTGACGGAGATTGCCGTGACCACAGCGGGATGGCAGCAACGGACGGTGACAATTCCGGCAGATGCCCGCTATGTGGCGCTGAACTATTATTCGGAGTACCAATATTACCTCTACATTGACGACTTGCTGCTGCGCGACACGGTGGGACCGGACACCGTGGTGCGCGACACTGTGTACATCTACGCGCACGACACGTTGACGAGAGTCCTGCACGACACGCTGAGTGTTTGGGTGCACGACACGCTAAGCCGAGTGAATGTGGACACGCTGTATGTGCACGTGGTGGACACGCTGATGCGGGGCGTGACGGACACGCTGGAGCGCACGGTGCTGGACACGATGCTCTACCAGCCTCCGCTGTACGAGGTGGCCATCGTGGCCAACGAGTCGCGCCGCGGGCAAACCTCGGGGAGCGGCTTTTTCCTGCAAGGCACGCGGCTGGAGATTGCCGCCCTGCCATACCCAGGCTACCGTTTTGAGAAATGGATGGACGGAAACCATGACAATCCCCGCACCATCACCGTGGAGAGCGACATGCTGATGAACGCGCATTTCGTGCCCATAGATGCTGCAAGGGAATCAAAAACCATTGTACATGTGACGGACACGATAGTGCTGCGGGACACGGTATGGCTGACGGTGCGGGACACGGTGACGCTGACCCTTCACGACACCACCTACATCACCAGTGTGGACACGCTGCGGGTGGTGCTGCGAGACACGGTGTGGATACCCACGGACCAGCGGGACACCTTCTGGATTGTGGTGCACGAGCCATTCTTGTATGACACGACAACGTACCTGCCGCTGACGGTGCGCGCTGACGACCCGACCATGGGCACGGCTGCGGGCAACGGGATGTTCCCCGCCGGCACATTGGTGCAGCTGGGAGCCTTGCCACAGGAGGGGTTCCACTTTGTGCAATGGAGTGACGGTGCGACGGAGAATCCCCACACGTTCCTCGTAATGGTGCCGACTACCATCACGGCCATCTTTGCTCCCGGGTCTGAGGAGGGGGTAGCCGATGCCGATACAGCACCCGCCACCTCCGTCTACGCTTTGGACGGACGAGTGGTGGTGGAAGCTCCCGCCACGCTGCCTGTGACGGTTTATAACGTCTTAGGCCAACAGGTCTACCAGCATCCCGCCGACCAAGGGACTGATCAACGCCGCTGTGTGAGCGACAGACTGCACCGAGGCCTTTATGTGGTGCGTATAGGTGCATTACCTGCTACCAAACTAATCATCGAATAACTACACAGACAGATGTCGAAACTATATATCGAAACCTACGGCTGCCAGATGAATTTTGCTGACAGCGAGATAGTCGCCTCCCTGCTACAGAAGTCAGGTCACACGGTTGTAGCGGACATTGAGGAAGCGGACTATGTACTCATCAACACTTGCGCCATCCGCGATAATGCCGAGCAGCGCATCCGCAAACGCTTGCGTGAACTGCGGGCCCTGCAGGGCAGGCACCGCAGCCTCCGCATAGGCATACTGGGCTGCATGGCCGAACGGCTGCAGAGCCAGCTGATGGTGGAGGAGGAGAATGTGAGCTTTGTGGTGGGTCCGGATGCCTACCGCCGATTGCCGGAGATATTGGAGCGCGTGCGCCAGACAGGCACCAAGGCCGCAGAGACGGAGCTGAGCACCACAGAGACCTACGCCGACATAGAACCCGTACGATTGGGCAGCAACGGCATTTCTGCCTACATTTCCATCATGCGGGGATGCCAGAACTACTGCGCTTACTGCGTGGTGCCCTACACCCGTGGCCGCGAACGCAGCCGCGACCCCCAGACCATCGTCGACGAGGCTCGCAGCCTCTTCGAGCAAGGCTACAAGGAGGTGACCTTGCTGGGGCAGAACGTCAACTCATATCGTTTCCAAAACACCACCGAGGGGCAACCCCCAGTCGACTTCCCCGAGCTGATGCACCGCGTGGCCTCCATCAGTCCGCTACTGCGCGTGCGCTTTGCCACCTCGCACCCCAAGGACCTCAGCGACAGTCTGCTGGAGGTAATGGCCTCGCACAGCAACATCTGCAAGTGCATCCACCTGCCCGTGCAGAGCGGGAGCGACCGCATGCTGAAACTGATGAACCGACATTACGACGCCGCTTGGTACCTTGACCGCATCGAGGCCATCCGCCACTACATGCCGGACTGCTCCATCACTACTGACGTGATTGCTGGCTTCTGCACTGAAACCGAGGAGGAGCACCAGATGACCCTCGACATGTTCCGCAAGGTGCGTTACGACTACGCCTATATGTTCAAGTTCTCCATGCGACCTGACACCTACGCCGCCAAGCACCTGCAGGACGACATCCCCGACGACGAGAAAACGCGCCGACTGGAGGAAATCATAGCCCTGCAAGGCCAGATAGCCCTTGAGAATAACCGCAAGGAGGTGGGCAAGACCTTTGAAGTGCTGGTGGAAGGAGAGTCGCACCGCAGCAAAGAGCAACTCTTCGGACGCAACAGCCAGAACAAGGTCATCGTCTTCGACCGTCTCGACGCGCAGCCCGGACAGTACATCAACGTGAAAGTCACCGACTGCACAGCCGCCACCCTCAAAGGGGAGATAGTCCCTTAACCACCCTTTATAAAAACTATCTTACCCCACGGACAATAAAACCCATTGCACCGCGTTATTGAAAATAATTATGAACAAAGACTTCTTCAAACAGCACCCTCTCGTCAAGCACCTGCTCTACATGCTGGTGATTTCGGTGATTATCGTGTTTCTCGCCTTCATGCTCATTAAAGCTATCGCCCGCCAGGGGAAAGAATATGAACTGCCCGACTATCTGGACAAGCCCCTTGCCGAACTGAAGGAGGACAACCCGCTGCATTTCACCTACGTGGTCATCGACTCAGTCTACGACGCTGAAAAGGGTGGCGGCATTGTGATACAGCAGGACCCAAAGCCCGGCACCATGGTGAAAACACACCGCAAAATCTACGTTACGGTGACCACCTATGCCCCCGCAGACGTGGTGCTACCCGAGTTGTCCAACATGACTGTGCGCAGTGCCGTCTCGGCACTCGAAGCGGCTGGCTTGCGCTGTGGCAGGTTGAAGTTTGTCGACAGCCCATACCGCAACATGATTCTCGAAGCCACCTGCAAAGGCAAACTGGTCTATGCCGGCGAAAAGATGGACCAGGGCGCATCCGTTGACCTCACCGTCGGCATCGGCGACAAACCCGTAGGCACCCGTGTTCCCTTCGTCATTGGCCAGGCTCCGGCCAAAGCACGCCGCGGAATCCTCTCCGCCTCGCTCAACGTAGGGGTGGAGCACTGGGACGAAGTCACCAACCGCAACAGCGCCGTCTGCTACAGGCTGTACCCCGACTACACAGGCGTCACACGCTACCCTCTGGGCACATCCGTAGAGATGTGGTTCTGCGACGCCACCGAAGCCGATGTGGAACGCATCATCTCCAACTTCAAAGTTGATTCTACGCAAATCTTCAAGACCCCATACGACGAGTACGAGGACTACTACACCACCGAGGAGGACATGGATTTTGACGAAGGCTGGGACTGGTAACATGCTACGACACGCTGCCATATTACTGCTCATGCTGCTCTGCAACACGCTTGCTGCACAGGAGGTGCTGTTGCCTTTGCATCATCCCGCCCATTCCGCGTCCAAGGACAACGCACCCGTCGAGCTGCCTTTCTTCGACGACTTCTCCTCCCCCACCCTCTCCCGCAACCTTTGGGACCTCGGAGGCGCATTCATCAACCAGGGCTATGCCCCCTTGCCTCCCACCATCGGGATGGTCACTCTTGATGCCTTCGACCCCGAGGGATTCCTCTATACCTACACCTCTGGGCAGCTCTTCACAGGCGACACACTCAGTTCCCGTCCCATCCGTATGGACTCCGTATTCCATCCCTATTCGCGCTCCCTTTCCACAAGCGATTCCATCTACCTCAGTTTCTTCTACCTCCCCGGCGGAGGTTATGGGAACATGTGGGAGCGCATAGGCGACACCCCCGAGCCCCCGGACTCCCTCATCCTCGAATTCTACAATCCCACACAACAGCACTGGGAACGCGTTTGGGCCACACAGGGCTGCTCTGCGGACTCCCTCTTTGCCCACACAGGCTCCTATTGGCAATTCAAAGAAATACCCATCCGCGACACCGAGTACTTCCGTCGCGGTTTCCAGTTCCGTTTCTACAACATCTGCAGCCTGGAGAGCAACAACAAGTTAGGCATACTGAGCAATGCCGACCAATGGAATATCGACTACATATACCTCAACTACGGGCGCACCCACAACGACACCGCTGCACGCGATGTGGCCTTTGTCAACCCAGCGCCTTCCCTCCTGCGGCACTATCAAGCCATGCCTGCACGCCAGTTTGTTGACACTGAGCTGCGCGACTCGCTGCCCCTCACCATCACCAACCGCTTTACCCAAGAGCTGGCCACCACCTACGGCTACACCGTCACCGATGACCAAGGCTCAACCCTCGCCTCCTACAACGGGGGCATGGAGAACTCACCCGTATATTGGCGTGGACACGTCTACCAGACCGCTCCCGCACATTCCAAGCCTGCACTCAATATCTCCCTGCCCGTGGGCTCGACCCATCAGCCAAGCAACTACACCATCAGCCACGTGCTGCGCGAAGGCGTAGGCGGGGACATACATACACAGAACGACACCATCACCTTTACCCAGACTTTCGGCAACTACTACGCCTACGACGACGGCACACCCGAAAACGGCTACGGCCTCACCTCCACCACTCCCAACGTCAAGCTGGCCTGCCGTTTCAACCTCAACACCGAAGACACACTCACCGCGGTGCACCTGTATTTCAACCACACCCTGGCTGACGAAAACAACTCTATCCGTTTCTTCATCACCGTGTGGGACGACCAGAACGGCCACCCCGGCAACATCATTTACCAGGACAACTATCGCCGTCAACCCATCTTTGAGGGTTTCAACCGCTACGTGCGCTACTTGCTTGACGGGCCCGTACTCTGCTCCGGCACCATATATGTAGGTCTGCAACAGACCTCTGCGGACTTCATCAACCTTGGGTTCGACCGCAACAACGATGCCTCGTCGCACATCTTCTACCTCACCGGCTCCGAATGGCAGTCCACCATACTGCGCGGTGCCCTCATGCTGCGTCCGGCTTTTGGCCACAGTGCCACCCTCGCCGCACAAGAGGTGCAAGAGCCCGATGCTCAAGTCTACACTCTCGGCAACCGCATTGTGATAGAGACGCGCACGGCTGCACCCCTTTCCATCTACAACCTCAAAGGGCAGATGGTCTACCAGTCGCTCACCCCCGTCGGACCGTCGCAAACCACCACTCCCGCCCTGCCTTCGGGGCTCTATCTGGTCCGCCACGGGAATGCCACAGCCCAAAAAATCGTTGTCCAATAATCCACACCTCACCCCCCATGACTACAACCGACCCCATCAATCCCACACCCCTATCCGAACAGCCGGACGACAACGAAGCCAACGAATCCGAACTGTTTGAGCACCACCGCATACAGGTGGACAAAGGGCAGGCCATGCTGCGTTTAGACAAGTACCTGCAGATGCGGCTTGAAGGCGTTTCGCGCACCAAAATACAAGCCGCCACCAAAGCCGACTGCGTACTGGTGAACGAACGACCTGCTAAATCGAACTATAAAGTCAAGCCGTTAGACACCATCAGTGTCCTCCTGCCTCACCCCCGACAAGAGATCGAGCTGGTGCCAGAGCCCGTCCCCTTCAACATCACCTACGAGGACGACGATGTGCTGGTGGTGGACAAACAGCCAGGACTGGTGGTGCACCCCGCCGTCGGCAATTTCAACGGCACGCTGCTCAACGGCCTCCTATTCTATTTTCAAGGCAAGACGGGCCGCGACGGCAAACCCGTCGAACCCCACCTTGTACACCGCATAGACAAAGACACCTCTGGGCTGCTGCTCATTGCCAAGAACGACGAAGCACAAGCCATGCTGGCCAACCAGTTTTTTTACCATACCATTGAGCGCAAATACAACGCTTTGGTTTGGGGTAACTTTGACGAGGAGGAGGGCACCATTGTAGGCAACCTTGAGCGCTCACCCCAAGACCGCCGCGTGATGCACGTCACCGACGACCCCGAACGCGGCAAGCATGCCGTCACACACTGGCGCGTGATGGAGCGCTTCGGCTACGTCACCTTGGTAGAGTGCATCCTCGAAACGGGGCGTACCCACCAAATCCGCGCCCACATGCGTCACATCGGCCATCCTCTTTTCAACGACGCGGCCTACGGTGGAGACCGAATACTGAAAGGCACAACCTTTTCGCACTACAAGCAGTTTGTCGAGAACACCTTCCGGCTGCTGCCCCGCCAAGCCCTCCACGCCCAGACACTGGGCTTCGAACATCCCTCCACTGGCCAGCATGTCCATTTCGAAAGCCCGCTACCAGACGACATGTCCGCGGCGCTGCAACGCTGGCGCAACTACGCCGCCAACTCCTTGTCAGTAGAATAGCCTACCCCGCTATCCGTCCGTCAACACGGCAGAACTGCCCCCATTATATGAGTGAGCCGTTTCAACGACTTATTCCATCACAAGTTTCCTGACCGTCGTCCCCTCAACCCCTGTAACACACACAAAGTATACCCCCGGCGGCAAAGTGCGGTAAGGTATGACAAATATCGAACCTATAGTCGTGGGGGATACCACCTTGCGGCCACTGAGGTCAAACACCGACAGCGTAGCCGGACAGCCGACACTGACTGTCACATCCCCGTGCGCCGGGTTGGGATAGATTTCGATTGTAGATTCTTGAACATCCCCGATGCCAACACTGTCGGCCACCCACTCGAAGAGGGCAACGATGGCTGTATCGGAAGTGACGAGGATGGTGCGCGGGTTGTCCGTAGGACCGTCGCTCCAGCCTGTGAAAAGCCAATGTCCTCCCAGGGTGGAGGTGTCAATCGCCGTGTAGCCTATCACCACCGTGCTGCTGTCGGGATACACTCCGCTGCCGTAAGGCTGGCATGCACCGGCAGGACTGACCGACACTGCAACGCTGCGCCATACGGTGTCGGGAGGTGTCGGCGGCGTTGAGATGCTGTCGAAGTAGGCGGTGAGCATGGTGTCGCTCACGAGAAGCAGGGTGCGCGAGGCGTTGGTGTCGCCGTCGCTCCAGCCAAAGAACTGAAATCCATTGTAGGGTGTGGCATTGATGGCCACAACGCTGCTATCTTCATAGACACCTGCACCACCGACACTACCCATTGCACTATCGCATAGAATTACAATGGTGCGCCAAATGGTGTCGGGGGTAGGCGGCACTTGCAACGTATCAACAAGTTCTACCCGGAAGTCGTCGAGAGCCATATAGTCAAACCCGCCGCCAGGACGGCCGGTGCTGATATTGCGGAAGGCTATGCGGATGGTCTGTCCGGCATACTGGTCGAGCCACACGGTGCGCTCACTCCAGTCGCTTTGTCCGCTTTCGGTGTAAATAAGGTCGGTACAGGCGGCAGTATCAGCAATGCCCGTAGGCGATATGCGCACTTCGTAGAGCGCATTGCTGCTGTTGGTAAAGGTGCGCCAACTGAGTTTGGGAACAATACTGTCTGTTGCAACAGGGAGGGACAGTGCGGGCGTGAGAATCCAGTTGTCGGCAGTGTTGCCGTAGCCGTATGGCAAGGGAGAACGCATGAAATAGTTCCCCGAGTCGGTACCACCACAGTACCAGTGGCTTGCCCCATTATCATCACCGTTCGCGTATATCCAGCAGGGAGGATTGTTGTGCTCGCAGGTATCCACCCAGGGGAACACGGTGATGGGCGGGCAGGGACCGACAAGGGTGTCGTGGTTCTCTCCCTCCCAGATGCGCACGGTGTCGATGGCCACATAGAAGCCGTTGTTGTGTGCGGCATCGGAGGCAAGACCGGAAGGGACAAAAGCAAAGTGGATAGTATTGCCCGCATATGCCGAGAGGTCAACGGTGCGCCGGTTCCACATACTGTTGCCCGTCTCGCTGTAAAGGGTATCGGTAAAATAACTCAGGTCGATATACCCGTCAGGGTTCACCACATATTCGGTGGGCGACACAAGGAGATGGTAGGTGGTGTAGTAACAGGTGGCATTCCAGGCAAGGGTGTCGCTGCTGCTGTCGGGGAGGTGGACGGGGGGCGAAATGAGCCATTCGGCGCCATTGCACGCCATGCAGTTGCGGCCTGAGTGGTGGCCGATGCCCGCGGGATGCCATCCGTCCCAGTTGTAACGGAATCTGCTGCCACGCGGATAGCATATCCGCCCGTTCTGCCAGTCGAAGAAGTGGGCATAGATATTGCTGCCCCCTTCGGTGAGAGTGGCCACGAAGGGCAGCGTGTCGCGCACCTCGCAGAGGATGACACGGGTGGTGACCGTCGCCGTGCGCCATCCCAGCACGTTGGAGGCCACCACGGTGATGGTGTCGAAATTGATGGCAGAGTAGGCCACCTTGAGACGGTTGCCCTCAGGGTGCAGTGTGGCCTCGCCGCGGTCAGCCTTGGCCGAATGCCATGTGTAGGTAAGACCCGTGGTATCGCCTTCGAGGAGCATCACCTCGAACGAGGCGGTGTCGCACAAAGTGGCGTAGGCATAGCCTTGCAGACTGACGACCGGCGAGCCGGGCAGCGGCACGTATGTCACGTTGACCACGAGGGTGGCCGTGTCAGAGCCAAGGAGATTGGTTGCAACAACGGTGAGCGTATCGGTGCCACTGATAGTGTAAACTATCGTTGCTATACTATCTGTAGTAACTATGGTGGTGTCCTGCAGGGTGCTATGCCACGTGTAGCTGAGTCCGGCGGTGCTGCCGGCCATGAGGTTGGCGATGTAGGCATTGGTGTCGTAGGTGGATACTACAGAGGATCCCGAAATGGCCACCTGGGGCGATCCCACAACCGTCACGACACGGCTGTCGCTGTTGCTGCCAAGGCTGTTGGTTGCTGTCACGGTGACAGTGTCGACACCCATCACCGGATAGACAAGTTCCCAGCTTGCGACCGCAGGCATAGAGCCGGCGTACCAAGTCGAATCCAACAACGAGGAGTGCCATGTGATACTGACACCCTCTGAGCTGCTATCTTGCAGGGTGGCGGTGTAGGTGACTGTATCATAGGCAATGACAGTGGTCGGAGCATCAAGGGTTACATGTGGCAGCAACAAATCCGAACTGGTGTTAAATACCGTGATATTGTCGATAATTACAGCCCACCAGTCGTTAGCGCTCCAACGCAATGCTATCTGGCCATCAGGCACAGTGGCTGAGGCAAAGTTGACTGCGTCGTGCTGATAGTTGTAGGCATAACCTGCAAGTGTATCCACGACAGTGAACACTGTATCATCGTAATAGCCCACCTCCAATGTACCATAACCGGCATTCTCGTAACGATAGTCCAGTGCAATCGAGAGGTTCTGCAGACTGTCGTCAAAGCGGGGCAGCACCACTTCGGCCTGGGTGCCATTGTCGATGCCGACTACCATCAAAAGGGCATGGTCGGGTATGTCGCTTATCCAGGTGTAGCCACCGGTGGTGACGACATGCGGCATGTAGATGGCGTTTCTGCCGTTGTATGAGGCCGTCCAACAATTGGGTGGGAAGCCAGCAACGTTGTAGGCGGTAGCAGTCACCCCTTCAAAGTTCTCGGTGTATGGAACCGCCGGAGTGCAGTCAATTACCTCTACCACCATCGTGGCGGTGTCGGCACCGTATGTATTGGCAGCCACAAAGGTGACAGTGTCAATACCCGCTGTTGAATATTGAAGTTCGAGATTCGAAATCCGTGCCAGAGAACTATCAATCCACGTGGTGTCCAACAGCGACGAGTGCCAAGTGTAGGTAAGGCCTGTCGTGACGCAGTTGTTGATGGTGGCAACATAGCGGGTGGTATCGTCCACTAAAACATCGCCGACCGAGAGTGTCACCTCCGGTTGATATTGGTAGTAGATGCTGAGGCTGTCAAGTTCAATGCCATAACTATAGTAGGAGACGCCCGTATGCACAAAGGCCAGATGGATTTGTTGCCCGGCGTAAGCGTTGAGCGGAAGGGTCTCGGTCACCCATTCCTGATAGTAGGCATTGTGCAGAAGAGTATCGACAAAGCGGGCAGTATCGGCAGCACCTGTGGTGGAGGCCAAGATGGTGAGGTATGTTGTGCTGGAGGTCGACGAGCCACCATACACTTTCACCTTGAGATTCACTCCAGTGGCTCCCGTGGGGATGTCGATGGCAGGGCTTACAAGCCATGCATCCATGTCGGAGTAGTAGGTGCCGGCCTCTATCACATGGTGGGAGTTGTCTGCATAACTTAAACTTATTCTCCAATCGCCCGTTTCGGGAACCGAATAGTAGCCCGACTTGCGCCAACAGGCGAGAGTGCTGCTGCTCTCGAAAGGTTCATAGAAGGGTATTCCGGCGGCGGTGCAATAGACAGCCCGCACCACCACGGTTGCCGTGTCGGCACCGTGGGCGTTGGTGGCCACTACGGTGACGGTATCCCAGCCGTCCCATACTCCATAGCAGAGGCGCAGGGTGTCGCCTGCTGCGAATGTGCTGTCCAGCAGGGAAGAATGCCAAGTATAGGTAAGGCCAGAAAGGATGCCCTCCTCTATGGTTGCCACAAAGGTGGCCGTGTCGCCGTAATAGGTGTTCCTGTCGGCGCTAATGTTCACTCTGGGTGCAACCGTGCCACGTACCTCCACATCGTCGAGAAGCAACGAGACTGGGCGGCGTACAACGGGCTGGTAGCGGAAGGCTATGTATATTGTCTGCCCGGCGTAGGCGGCCAGGCTGACACTGCGCTGCGACATGTTGTCCCAGCCTGGTAGCAGGTTGGTGTCGCAATATAGCTCCACGTAGGCACTGGTGTCGGTACGGTCGGCGGCAGTGCTCACCATCACGCGATAAAGGCTTGAATTGTTTGCCACCGAAAGACCCACTCTCCAGAAGAGACGCACTGCCAATGCCGTGTCGGCCGGTATGGTGACAGCCTTGGAAACAAGCCATGCATCGGATGTTGTGGCAGTGGCGCTGTTCCGCGCACTGGCAATCCAATTCCTGTTGTTCCCCGAACCGCTGTAGTTGCTCATCCACTGGAAGTATGGGTCGTTCTCTGTCAGATACCAGCAGCCCAAGCCATACGAGAAGTCTTCTCTCCAAGGCAGGAGAAGAGCCGGATTGCAGTCGGCCACCTCGACAACCCACACTGCTGTATCGGCTCCATAGGCATTGGCCGCTATTACGGTGATGGTGTCCAACCCACCGATTGCGTACGTCACATTAAACACACTCGTTCCGTTATATCCTGTGTCAATCAACGTTGTGCCCGTCAGCGAGGATTGCCAAAAAAAAGACAGACCGTCCAGAGCCCCGCGCCGCAGTTCGATGCTGCAAGCGATGGTGGAGTCGGTGCGGCTTCGGTCGGGCGCATCTATCTGTTCCAGTACTGGCAACAGGTCGTAGTCCATGCGCACACAGTTGATATTTGCCTGATAGCCATCCCTGAAGAAACCCACGCGGATGGTCTGCCCCGCGTAGGCCGAGAGGTCGAAGAGATGCCACTCCATGACGGTGGTGTTTGCTCCTGTGCACAGTGTGTCGGTATAGTCGGAGGTGTCGAGGCTGGCCGTAGGACTGATGCGTATGGCGGGCTTTCTTCGGCACTGCACCCACAGCCGCAGGTGCTCGACACCTACAGTAGGGATGCTTATGGCCGGAGAAAGCATATACTTGCCATTGCTCGAACTCGATGGAGTCATTAGCTGAGTGTATCTTGTGGTTACCCCATCCTCGTCCACAATCGCCATGCTGCTGCCATTGCTCAGGTGTTGCCAGCCGCTGATTGCCCAGCAAGCATTGTATGTCGCAGTGTCGAAGCCGTCAAAGTCCTCGCTCCATGGGAAGGCGGTCACAGCCTGGCAGTCGTGCACGCGCACCGCGGCCGTGCGTATCAGCGTGTCGTATGAGTTGCTGGCCGTAACGGTCAGGGTGTCCCATCCCACCATGGGATAGACCAGCTGCAGGGTGTCGCCACCCGCAAGGTCGCCAAGCATGGTGCTGTGCCAGCTGTAGCTTATCGGGGCCTGGCCGCGTGTGAGATTGAGCACCGCCTGCAGGCTGTCGCCGACAGCCGCCACTTTGGGAACCGTCAGCGTCCCTAATGGCCCATATTGTGTATAGATGCCTATCTGTGAGAGGGTGCCACGATAGCTGTAGCCTCCCGATGACAATCTCACTTCGAAAGCAATGCGCACCGTCTGGTTAGCATAGGCGGTAAGGCTTACGCTGTGCTGCGTGAGTGTAGACCCCATATCGGCCGTGTAGAGGGTGTCGCGCGTGCCGTTTTCTTTCAACACCATAACCCTCAAGTTCGGGTACATGTAGTTGCGCTGGTCCTTCCACCAAAGGCGCAGCCCGTTAGTGGAATTGCCAAACTGCAGGACGGGCGAGGTGATGGTGATGTAGCCCGTCGAGGTGACGCCGCTGTTCAGCTGCCCATAGATAGACTGAGCGTTGGCAGCTGTCCAGTAGCCGTTGCCCCTCTGCTCCCAACAGCCAATGCCTCCGGAGAAGTCGGCCTCCCAGGGGAAAGTGCTAATCGTGTCGCATGCAGGGCTTTGAGCCATTGACGCACCCATCAAGGTGGCGAGCATAAGGAGGATACAGGTTTTCTTCATTCTATTGTTTCTTGTTTTAACTGATGCATCATTATTATTTCCGCACTATAAGAGCCACATTTCGACCCCAAAGTGACAGGGTGGTAAAAAAAATGTCTCACCCCTGAAAGGGTTGTTGTTTTCAGTAGGTTGACTGTCGTGTTGCGGGTGCAAAGATACGACTTTTTTTTCGTTTGAAGACAACTATTATCAAGATATGCTATGGGGGGTGGCAATACTTTTATATACTGTACTTTAACAATATTTGCTAAATATTCCTTTTGAGGCTTTGTTGTATTGTTGAAACACTGCCCGACGAGGCTTCGTCCTCTTTTTCGTTGATGTTTGATGACCTGTTGTTTAGTTGTTCTACTACAGACCGTAGAACAACCGAAGTGCAACCGGTGCGCAGGCTTGGATGAAACGTCGAGACATGGAATCAAGGCTGCCGGGTGATAGGGGCTGCAATGTTTTTTTTGTTGATTATGAAAAAATGCGTATCTTTGCATATTGGCAGCAGTTGCCTTTGGACGACTGACGACTGCCGCCAACACAATAAAAACAAACTTACTATGGCAGACAATTATTTAGAGAAACGATATGAAGAGGTGTTCGGTGCCGGACGCACCAAGGTGAAACGCGTGGGACACACGCTCGACGAGTTGCTGCTGCGCAACCGCAGCCAGCGCGGATACAACAAGGATTATGTGGTGAAACGCGAGGAGCTGGAACGCATTGTGGGCGTGTGCAGCAAGGTGCCTTCGGCCCGCAACCAGCAGGTGCTGCGCTTTCGATTGGTGACACGCGACACGGGTGCCGACAAGGTGCTGCGCAACATTCGCCTTGGTGCTGCCCTGCCGGAGCTCCACCTCCCCTTCCCCGGCACTGAACCGGAGGCTTTCATTGTTATCTGCTCCACGGTCGAGGAGAACAAGATGGTGGACATTGACTTAGGCATTGCCATGCAGAGCATGCTGCTGAAGGCTGTGGAAATGGGGCTGAACGGATTGGCCATTGGTGCTTTTGACCGCAACGCGATAATCCGCGAGCTGGAACTGCCGCTGACGCCGCTGATGATTGTGGCCATCGGAAAGGGAATAGAAAAAATTGAGCTGAAGAGCATTGCACCCGATGAGAGCCACGCGTACTACCGCGAAGGCGGTGTGCACTACGTGCCCAAAGTGGGAACAAAGGATTTACTTATATAGCAGACCTACCCGTTCAGGCTTGGGCGGGTCGATGGGTTGGAGGAGCTCCTGCTGGATGGTGACGGTGAGAAAGAGGTTGAGACCGGAAATCTCGACAGCAAAATTGCCGTCCTGCTCGGAGCGGACTATCTGACCTTCCATACCGACAAACTCGCCTTCCACCACCCGCACGTAGGCGCCGACACGCAGCTGATTGAGATTGTGGACGTGGACATCGGCCATGGACTCGGCCAGTCGGCGCAGGTTGGTCATATCAATCTCCGGGATAACAGCGATGCCGGTGCTGGGGAAGGAGACGAAGCCACACACACCTTTTATTTCACGCACACGCCACAGGTCGGCCTCGCGCATTTTGATGAATGTGTAAGAGGGGATGAGTGGCACTTCTACGCTCTTGACACGGTCTGACCAATGGCGCAACACGCGATGCAACGGAAGGTAGGCTTGGAGCTGCAACTCGTTGGCAATACGGGCGGTGACGGTCTTCTCGGCGCGGGGAGTGGTGTAGGCTGCCACCCATTGGGGCTGTTGGGTCAGTGACATGCTATAAAAAAAAAGAAAGCCCCTACTGAGCGCAGGGGCTTGGCTCATGAAACCATGAAAAAAACTTAAGCGTTGTACTCGGCAATGATGCCGGGAACCATGTCGGGAGTGAGACGGCCATAGACCTTGTCGCCAATCATGGCAACGGGAGCCAGACCGCAAGCACCGACGCAACGGAGGGTGTTCAGAGAGAACTTACCGTCGGCAGTGCACTTGCCAATCTCAACATTGAGAGCGCGTTTGAAAGCGTCGAGCACTTTCTCAGCACCACGGACGTAGCAAGCGGTACCCAGGCAGATGTCAATGGGGTGCTCACCCTTGGGGTTCATGGTGAAGAAGCTGTAGAAAGAGACGATACCATAGACGCGGGACACGGGAATGTTGAGCTCATGAGCAACAACTTCCTGAACTTCGGCAGGGAGATAGCCGAATTTGCCCTGAACCTGATGGAGGACATTGATTACCTCGCCGGCCTGGTTGTTGAAAGACTTGGCAATGTCTTTAATGACTTGGATTTTATCTTCAGATAATTTGATGTTTGCCATTGTGTTTTGTTGTTTGCGTGATGGGAGGCTGGCAAAGAGTGTATAGGTCACGCTTCACCAGCCGCCTGTCACTGATTATGTTTTTACTTTGTTGACTCGATTTTGTCCGAACGGTCGAAATAATGAGTATGCAGCTGCTCATGGCTGAGGTGGCCGCAAGGTTCGCCGTAGTACTCTTTGTAAATAGCAATGATGTCTGGGTTCTCATGGCTCTTGCGGATGGGTTTGCCAGCATCTTCGCGATAGGTGGCTTCCATACGTTTGCGGATGATGTCGCTGTTGCCATGGTGGTAGGGCTGGCCGGCGCCGCCGATGCAGCCACCGGGGCAAGCCATAACCTCGACGAAATGATAGCCGTTGGGGTTGCCGTTGCGGACCTGCTCCATAAGGATGCGGGCGTTGGCGAGGCTGTAGGCCACAGCAATCTTCAGCGGGAAGCCGTCGAAATCGATGGTAGCTTCCTTGATGCCCTGGAAACCGCGGGTCTCTTCGAAGTCGATGCGGGGCAGTGTCTTGCCGGTATGAACCTCGTAGGCGGTACGGAGGGCAGCCTCCATAACACCACCAGTGGCACCAAAGATGACACCGGCACCGGTGGACTGGCCAAGAGGATTGTCGAAGTCCTCTTCGGGCATGTCGTTGAGGTTGAGGTTGCACTGGCGGATCATGTGGGCGAGCTCGCGGGTGCTGAGGACGAAGTTGACATCGGGATCGCCATTGACGCTGAGTTCCTCACGGGCGCGCTCGCTCTTCTTGGCAAGGCAAGGCATGATGGAGACGACGATGAGGTCTTCGCGCTTGACACCCAGCTTGGGAGCCAGGTAGTTCTTGGCAACAGCACCGAACATGCCCTGAGGCGACTTGGCCGTGGAGGGATATTCAAGCAGGTCGGGGAAGTTCTTCTCGTAGAAGGCAACCCAAGCGGGGCAGCAGGAGGTGAACATAGGCAGAGCCACCTTCTCGCCCTTGAGGGCCTTGCCGAGACGCTGCAGGAGTTCGGTACCCTCCTCCATAATGGTGAGGTCGGCACTCCAGTCGGTGTCGAAGACCTTGTCGAAACCGAGGCGGCGGAGGGCAGCAGCCATCTTGCCGGTGACGATTTCGCCGGGCTTCATGCCAAACTCTTCGCCGAGGGCCACGCGGACGGCAGGAGCGGTCTGAACGATAACTTTCTTGGTGGGGTCAGCAATGGCCTTGAGGACGTCGCTGATGTTGTCGACGAGAGTGAGGGCGCCGACGGGGCACACCTGGACGCACTGGCCGCAGTTGATGCAGCTGCTGTCGCCGAGGTTCTGCTCAAAAGCGGGAGCCACAACAGCCTGGAAACCACGATTGACACCACTGAGGGCACCAGCGGTCTGGAACTTGTTGCACATGGTTTCGCAACGACGGCACATGACGCACTTGTCCATGTCGCGGTAGACGCTGAGGGTGCTGTCCTTGCGATAGTGAGACTGCTCGCCTTTGAAGGGGATTTCCTTGATGCCGAGACGTTTGGTGAGGGACTGGAGTTCGCAGTCGCCGTTCTTCTCGCACTGGAGGCAGTCGTTGGGGTGGTCGGAGAGGATGAGTTCAACCACGGTTTTGCGGGCGTTGATGACGCGGGCAGTGTGGGTGAAGACTTCCATGCCTTCCATGCAGTCAGTGGCGCAGGCAGGGGCGAGGTTTCTACGACCCTTGACCTCAACGACACAGACACGGCATCCGCCAGGTTTGTTTTCAAATTTCATCCCATCAAGCTCGAAATAGCAAAGAGTGGGAATATCGATACCGTTCATGCGGGCAGCTTTAAGAATAGTGGTGCCTTCGGGAACTTGAACCGGTTTATTATCTATTGTGAGATTAATCATTTTTCCTTGTTTTGGGTTTAAAGGTTTTATGGGTTTTAAAGGTTTTAAAGGTTTGGGGAGTGTGCCCCGGTCTAAACCTCTTAAATCTTTTGAACCTTTTCGACCATATTATTATTACTTAACAGAGATGGCACCAAACTTACAGTTGTTGATACATGCACCGCACTTGATACACTTGGTGGCATCGATGCTCATGGAAGCCAGCTTGTGGCCGGGAGCGGTATAGTCGGTGCGAGAGATGGCCTCGACGGGGCAACCCTTGGCGCACTTGCCGCAGCCGATGCACTTCTCGGCGTCGATAACATACTGCATAAGTTTCTTGCAGACACCTGCACGGCACTTCTTGTCGACGACGTGTTCGACGTATTCATCCCAGAAGTTGTCGAGGGTGGAGAGAACGGGGTTGGGCGAGGTCTGACCAAGGCCGCAGAGGGCGGTGTCCTTGATGACAGCAGCGAGGTTGCGGAGCTCCTGGAGGTCTTCCATGGTGCCGCGACCGCTGGTAATCTTCTCAAGGATTTCGCACAGGCGCTTGTTACCGATACGGCAGGGTGAGCACTTACCGCAGCTCTCTTCGCAAGTGAACTCAAGGTAGAACTTGGCGATGGCGGGCATACAGCTGGTCTCGTCCATGACAACCATACCACCGGAACCCATCATGGAGCCAGCAGCAACGAGGCTGTCGTAGTCGATAGCGGTGTCGAGGTGCTTGGCAGTCAAGCAGCCACCGGAAGGACCACCGGTCTGGACGGCTTTGAACTGACGGCCATCCTTGATGCCACCACCGATCTCATAGATAATCTCACGGAGGGTGATGCCCATGGGAACCTCGATAAGGCCGACGTTGTTAATCTGGCCGGCAAGGGCGAACACCTTAGTACCCTTCGATTTCTCGGTACCGATTTTGTTGAACCAATCAGCACCCTTGGTGATGATTACGGGAACGTTGGCGAAGGTCTCAACATTGTTGACGTTGGAGGGCTTGCCCATGTAGCCGCTGACAGCGGGGAACGGGGGTTTCAGAGTGGGCTCACCACGCTGGCCTTCCATGGAGTGGATAAGGGCGGTTTCCTCACCGCAGACGAAAGCACCGGCACCATAGCGGAGTTCAATGTCGAAATTGAAGCCAGTGCCAAGGATGTCGTCGCCAAGGAGGCCGTATTCACGAGCCTGGGTGATGGCGATTTTCAGACGCTCGATGGCGAGGGGGTATTCAGCACGGATATAGACAAGACCCTTGCTGGCACCGATGGCGTAGCCGCAGATGGCCATAGCCTCGACGATGCTGTTGGGGTCGCCCTCAAGGATGGAACGATCCATGAATGCACCGGGGTCGCCCTCGTCTGCATTGCAGATGACGTACTTCTGGTCAGCCTTGTTCTTGGCGCAGAGTTCCCATTTCAAACCAGTGGGGAAACCAGCACCGCCACGGCCACGGAGACCGGAGGCCTTGACCTCAGCAATAACCTGCTCGGGGGTCATCTCGGTGAGACACTTGGCCAGAGCTTCGTAGCCGCCACGGGAGATGCACTCTTCGATATTCTCGGGATCCACAAAGCCGCAGTTGCGCAGAGCAATACGAATCTGCTTTTTGTAGAAGTCCATGTGTTTGGAGTCGCTGACATGCTCCTTGTTTTCGGGGTTCATGTAGAGCAGCTCGGGGACTTTACGGCCTTTGATAAGATGCTCTTCGACAATGCGGCGCACATCCTCAGGCTTGACCTGGGTGTAGAACGTATTGTCAGGCATAATCTTGACGATGGGGCCTTTCTCGCAGAAGCCAAAGCAACCGGTCTTGATGACCTGCACTTCGTCCTGAAGATTCTTCTCTTTAAGAATGTTGTGGAAGTTTTCGATGATACCCAAGCTGTTGCTGGACTTACATCCAGTACCGCCACAAATGAGAACATGCATTTTGTACTTTGCCATAGTGTGTCCTCCGTATTATTTGTCGATAGTTTCGTAATTGACAGGAATGATACCCTCAACCAGTTCGCCATTCATGACATACTTGGTTAAAATCTCGTCAGCACGGTCGTTGTCGACGTGACCGAAAACGATGGGTTCTTTACCGGGGACACGCACCTCCAGTGTGGGTTCGGCATGGCAGTAGCCCATGCAGCCAGTCTGTGTGAAAACAGCGGCAATCTTGAGCTCTTCAGCCTTAGCCATCATGTGTTCCATAACTTGCTTGGCTCCGGCGGCGATACCGCAAGTGGCCATAGCTACTTTGATTTGCACAAGCGACTCGGGATGCTCGGCTTTCTCGCGAATATCCAGATTCGACTGAAGCTTCTCTCTCATGGCTTTGAGGTCAGCTAATGATTTTACTTTTGTCATATGAAAACTCCTTATTTTTGGATTAATTTTGGATTAATATTCTTCTTAAATTTTATTTATTAAACTAATTAACAATACGATATACTCCACCAAAGGAGTATAACGTACAATGCAAAGATACACATTTTATTTGATTGAGCAAGTATTGCAAAATATTTTTATTCATTTAGCGTTAGATAGACACTTTATGGAACAACTGTCACCAATATCCCAACTGCAACGACAAGCCGATTTGCTCCGCATGGAAATGGCTTACGAACAGGAAGCATACTCCCGTTCGCTCAGCCTCGACCGCTTTGCCAGCCAAGTGCAGGAGCCCACCTGCCGTTACCCCGTGACCATTGGCAACACTGACTACAACGCCCTTGACCAGATGATTGTCACCGTCACCTTCGAAGTGGACGAGGACGAGCCCGACACCGAATTCGAACCCGGCAAGCCTGTGGCCTTCTTCTCACTGGCCGACGACAACAGTTCCCTCCGCAAACTGCCTCACACCTACTACATCGAACAGGTGGGCACAGGCGTACTCTCTGTCTCCGTCCCCACCCGCGCCGCCCTCCAGTCGCTCCGCGCATCGGCACAGACCAAACTGCTTGGCATCCAGACTGCCATAGACACCACCAGCTATCAAGTGATGCTCGACGCCCTCAGCGCAGCCATGCGCAGCGACAACGAGCGTTTCATCCACCTGCGCGACACCCTCATAGGCCCCCTTCAGCCTCATTTCCGCTCCCTGCCGCGGCTCTCTTTCCCCTGGCTCAACGCCAGCCAGCAGGATGCCGTCCAAAAGGTAATCGAAGCACAAGAGGTTACCATCATCCACGGCCCTCCGGGAACAGGCAAAACCACCACCCTTGTCGAAGCCATCATCGAGACCCTTCAACGCGAGGAGCAAGTAATGGTCTGCGCCCCCAGCAACGCCGCTGTCGACTGGATTAGCGAGCAGCTCGCGCGCCGTGGCGTCAACGTGCTCCGCATCGGCAACCCCTTGCGCATGAGCGACGAGATGCTTGAATGCAGCTTCGAACGCCGCTATGCCGCCCATCCGGACTACGCCGAACTTTGGAGCATCCGCAAGGCACTGCGCGAAAGCCGCGACGACGCGACGCAGTCCCATGCCGCACGTGCCCGTCGCGCCAAACTGCAAAGCCGTGCCACCGAGCTCGAAATCCGCATCCAGACCGACCTCTTCAACCAAGCCCGTGTCATCTCCTGCACCCTCATTGGCAGCGCCTATCGCATCCTGGAACGCCGCCGTTTCCCCACCCTCTTCATCGACGAAGCCGCCCAAGCCCTCGAACCCGCCTGCTGGGCAGCCATCCTCAAGGCCGACCGTGTCGTCTTCAGCGGCGACCACCAGCAGCTGCCACCAACCATCAAGTGCCCGGATGCCGCACATGGCGGGCTGGACCGTACCCTTATGCAAAAAGTGGTCCGCAGCAAACCCACCTGCGTCACCCTTCTCACCACCCAATACCGCATGCACCGCGACATCATGGCCTTTCCCTCGCAGTGGTTCTACCACGGCCAGCTCAAAGCCGCACCCCAAGTGGCCGACCGCCTGGTCTCGCCGCTGGACACCCCTCTCACCTGGGTCGACACCTCCCTCTGCGGCTTTGGCGAAAAGCAAAACCGTCTCCTCAGCCGCTCCAACTCCGAGGAGGCACGCCTGCTCATCCACCTGCTGCGCGACTACATTGAAATGATAGGCCTCACACGCATACAGGACGACCGTGTCGACTTCGGCATCATCTCCCCCTACCGCGCCCAGGTGCGCCTCATTCGCCGTCTTCTCAAGTGGCAGAAATTCTTCCGCACACTCCGCCGCCACATCTCCGTCAACACCGTCGACGGCTTTCAAGGGCAGGAGCGCGACGTCATCGTCATCAGCATGGTGCGGGACAATGACCAAGGCACCATCGGCTTCCTCAACGACCTGCGCCGAATGAATGTGGCCATCACCCGCGCCCGCATGAAACTCATCATCGTCGGCAACGCCGAGACCCTCTCCCGCCACCGCTTCTACGCCCGGCTCATAGAGCACATCCAAGCCCATGGCGACTTCCTCACCCTCCCCGCGCCCGAGCCTGTCTCAGAGCCCTGAAGCACCTCTTTACCCCAAGGGGGGGGCCACCGGAAGCTATTCCCCTACAGCCTAAGGGAGCCATCGGCTCCACAATGCCACGGCAGTGGTCTATTACCAACCTGAACAGGCCACAGATTCTGCTTCTGACTGTTTTTTGAGTGTTCTTTTCGGGATGCTGGAATGTTAAAAATTTTGTCGTGTCGTTTTTTGTTTGTACATTTGCAGTGTCGTTTAGACAAACCGAAATGTTAAACAAACACTATAAATCAATTATTATCAACCCAAAAAGTACCACTATGAAAAAAGTAGTATTAGTTGCAGCTATGCTGCTGGCAGTGGTCGGAGCCAAGGCCCAGACCAACATTCAAGAAATGTACGACTTCAATAGAGGTCACCTCACCACAACCCTTGAGATGTTCAAGAGCGACGCTTGGGGTAGCACTTTCTTCTTCAACGACATCTACCATCCTACCGACGGGCTCACACCTACAGGCTATTACACCGAGATTGCACGTGCTCTGAACTTCTGGCAGCACACCGCCCTCGCACCCCTCAGCCTCCATGTGGAGTGGAACGGCGGCCAGTTTGCAAACAACGCCTGGCTGTTCGGTATCGAGTACTTCCTCCACAATGAAAGCTTCACCAACACCTTCACCTTCGAACTGATGTACAAACGCATCAGTGGCCAGAAGGAGCTCGACAAAACACCCCTTGCTCTGCGTCCGTTCGATAAAGTGAGCGACATCCCCATCCAGTTCACCTTTGTGTGGGGCATGCAGAATCTCTTTGGCGTGAAGGGCCTTACCTTCAGCGGATTCCTCGATGTGTGGGGCGAAAACTGCAACTGGGGTGTTGACAACAACCTGAAATGGGTCAACACCAAGCTGGTTATCCTCTCCGAACCCCAAATCTGGTACAACATCGGTCAGCACTTCGGCTGCAACCACCTGATGGTTGGTGGCGAGGTGGAACTGGCCTACAACTTTGCCGGCGGTTGGCGCAGCGGTGCCGACTTCATCAAGAACAAGGGCTTCAACGTGGCTCCCTGTGCCGGTATCAAGTGGGCTTTCTAATCCCCAACGAAAACAAATCTTCGAACCTAATACAATATAACTATGTTAAAGAAACTTTTCGGATTCGACCCCGCACAGCATGAGATGCGGACCGAAATCATGGCAGGCATTACCACCTTCCTTGCCATGGCTTACATCCTGGCGGTGAACCCCGGCATCTTCAGTGCATTGGCCGATCAGGGCATGCCCGGCGGCGCCGTCTTTACGGCAACCGCTTTGGCCGCCATAATTGGTACACTTGTGATGGCCATCTATGCCAAGAAACCCTTTGCGCTGGCTCCCGGCATGGGCCTCAACGCCTTCTTTGTGTTCGGCGTGTGCCTCGGCATGGGCCATTCGTGGCAGTTTGCCCTCACAGCCATATTACTTGAAGGTATCATCTTCATCATCCTCACCCTCACCAAGGTGCGTCAGTGGATTGTGGATGCCATTCCCATGAATCTGCGCCACGCCATTGGTGCCGGTATCGGCCTGTTCATTGCCTTCATCGGCCTGAAGAACGGCGGCATCATCATCAACGACGAAGCCACGCTGGTCCACCTCGGCGACATCTGCCACGGCACCGCCCTGCTGGCCATCATCGGCATCATCATCACGGGTGTGCTGCTCATCCTCAAGGTGCCCGGCAACATCCTCATCGGCATCATCGTCACCGCCCTGCTGGGCATGCTGCCCATCTGGCAAATCTCCGGAGCCGACGGCACTGTGACCCACGGAGCCCTCACCGTCTTTGACCGCGTGGTCGACGTCCCTCCCTCGGTGGCACCCATCTTCTGCCAGTTCCAATGGAGCGAAGTCCTCTCGCTTGACATGCTCGTCGTCCTCTTCACCTTCCTCTTCATCGACATGTTCGACACTATGGGCACCGTGATTGGCGTCTCACAGAAAGCCGGCATGGTTGACGAAAAGGGCAACATCGACGGCATCAACAAGGTCTTCATGGCCGACGCTATTGCCACCACCTGCGGCGCTTGCCTCGGCACCTCTACAACCACCACCTATGTGGAGAGTGCTGCCGGTGTGGGTGCCGGTGGACGCACGGGCCTCACCGCCTTCACCACCGTCTGCTGCTTTGCCATTGCACTGTTTTTTGCTCCCATCTTCACCCACATCCCCTCTGCTGCAACCACGGCCGCTCTGGTCATCGTAGGTCTGATGATGCTCAGCCCCATCAAGCAGATCGATCTGGACGACTTCAGCGAGTCCATCCCCGCCTTCCTCACCATCATCCTCATGCCCCTCTGCTACAGCATCAGCGACGGTATCCTCATTGGCATGATTTCCTACGTCCTCATCAACGCCCTCTGCGGCAAAGCCAAGAAAATCTCCGTCACCATGTGGATTTTGGCCGTACTCTTCATCGCCCGCTACATATTCCTATAAACCGTACAGGCAGATATAAACAACCGAGGGGCAGCCACCGCGTGGCCGCCCCTCTTTTATTTCTCACTTACAATCGTGTAGCTCCTGGCTGGGGTTACTTCACATCCGGAGGGTCGTTGTCGCCGATGGGGTCCTCGCCCCAGACGGAGCGGGTGGCGGCAAGGCATTCCTGCCGTGTGATGTCGTCCATGCGCTCCAGATGGCGCTGGTAGAAGACGCAGCGTGTCAATCCCACCTGCTTGCACACCACGTCGGTGGCAAAGGCTTCGCAGGTAGGCGCTCCGCACATGCCGCAGTCCACCTGAGGCAGATACATCTTCAACTTATTGATTTTCTCAAGCTTCTGATAAGCGCGGGTCAAGTCCTTGTCCAACGTAAGCATGGAGCGTGCCTGCGCCGGCTCGGCAAACGAGTTCTCCACCAGATAGTCGTGGTAGGCGTCCATCTCGCGGGCGCGAGCCATCTCGCCGTTGCGTTCACGCTCGGCGGCTTTGCGGGCGCGGGCATACATGCGCTCGCCGCAGAGGAAACGGTTCTCGCACGAGAGCAAGGCACCTGCGCAACTCTGGTCGCAAGCCCTGAGTTCCAGAAACTCGACACCCTCGACCTCCTCGTTTTCCAGCTTGTCAAGGAAATCCATCACATTCTGGATGCCGTCAATAGCATACGACCTTTTGGCCAGGCAGATGCGCCGTTCGCCGTTGGTCAGCGTGGAGAGGATGGCATCCGCCGACAGCTGCGGCGTTTGCAACGTTGTATAAGTGTAGCCCTTCCCCTGCTCCTTGATTTTGCGGTACACCTTGTTGAACAAGGCGTCCATGTTAATCACGCCGTCAATAATGGAGCGTTTTTCGCCCACAGGGGCCTTGACGGCAGCGATCTTGGCTGCGCAAGGGGTGACATAGAACAGGCCTATCTCCTCGCGTGGCACCCCGCGCTCCTCGGTCAGCATCTTCAGCACATACATGGCCGAAATGTCCAACGGAGCCTTCACGGGGATGATGTTCCCAACCAGCGAAGGGTACTTAATCTGTATCAGCCGCACGATGGCAGGGCAGAAACTGGAGATAAGCGGCTCGTCGTCCTGATGTTCGCGGGCGTATTTGTGTTTGACATCGGCATAGATGCCTGCAGCGGACTCGACCTCGAACACATGCTTGAACCCCAAATCCTTCAAGGCGGCATAGATACGGGACACCCTGATATCGTCAGGGAACTGACCCAGGAACACCGCTGGCAGCAGCGCCACCGAGTGCGGGAACTCATGCACCTTCTTGAAATCGTCCTGCTTGATAAAGATAGCGTCGACCGGACACGTTTCGTGGCATTTGCCGCAGTCTATGCAGCGGTCCTCCATGATAAAAGCTTTGCCGTTGCTGATGCGGATAGCCTCCGTGGGGCAAACCTTCATGCAACGGGAACAACCAATACAATTGCCGTCGTCGATTTCAAGAGCATGGTAAAACATGAGCATTCAGATTTTAAGGCATTAAACGAAATTGACAATCATCTCAACCGTTGTGCCCACGCCCACCTCGGAGGTGACGTTGAGCACATCGACATTCTTCTGCATGTTGGGCAGACCCATGCCGGCGCCGAAACCCATGTCGCGCACCTCGGGCCGCGCCGTCGAATAGCCCTCCTGCATGGCCTGGGCAATGTCCGGGATGCCGGGGCCCTTGTCGGCCACAACCATGTGTATCTTGTCGGCCTCTATGTCCACCAGCACCTTGCCGCCGTAGGCGTGGGCTATGGCGTTGACTTCGGCCTCGTAGAGGGCCACCACCACCCGTTTCACAATCTGGGGGGACACTCCCAGTTGCTTCAGCGTCTTCTTGACGGAGCTCGATGCCGTGCCCGCATTCGTGAAGTCGCCTTCTATTACAGTGTATTCCTGATGCATAGTACTTTGTATAATTCCTAATGATTAGTAAAGGGGCTGTATGCCGGCATCAAACAGCAAGCCGCAGGTCTTGAACATCGAATAGCTGGTAGCAATCAACACCATGTCGTTGTCCTCGGCCAATTCCACCATGTCGGGTGTGGGCTTCTTGTTGCGCACAAAGACCACAATATCCAGCGTGGCCATGTCGCACGTCCTGATGGTCTGCACATTGCAGAGCCCCGTTATAAGCATCGGCGTATCCTTCAAGGTCAGCACATCGCTCATTAAATCCGATGCAAACGCTGTGGTTACTTCCTCGTCCAAACGTGACTGGCCAAGATACACTGTAGCATTGAGCTTTTCAACTATTTCTCGCAGTATCATGATAAAAATAGATTTGTTTTAGTTTATTAAAATGATTTTGCAAATATACGAAAAAAATCAAATCCAACAACCGACCATCGAAAAAAAATCCCACCCCCAAATGCGGATTTCGGATTCAGACAAATCGCAACAAACACACAATAAACACTATAGACAACAAATGACAATTCGCTTGATAGTTGCATTTTTTTATATCCCAATGGCTGCCGGACGCCCAACAACACGGCTCCCGACGCGCCTATTCAGTGGCAGATGGGCACTTGACAGTCCGACACATACCGTCCAGCGGTTACGGCCCGACCTCCACAATACTTCCCTACAGAACCCATTTCAAGGTACAAACCCGGGGACAGACAGGCTGCACGTCCGCAGTCAGTCCACTCCTTGTTCCTCATTTCGCCATCACTTGTTGGTTTATTTGTCCAATGAAAAAGGAAGAAATGAGGAAGAACAATTAGAGAACTGACCTAAAAGGAGCGAAGGAAGAGCGGAGGAAGAACGGAGGAAGAACGGAGGAAGAGCGGAGGAAGAGCGGAGGAAGAGCGATGGAAGAGTCGTAGCGGGGAAAACTGTGTTTTCCTGAAATCGCTTGACAGATTTTTGCTGGTTAAACTGATTAGCTTGTCAAATAAATCTGCTGCCGTACTGAATCGTTTGACAAGGGTGATGACAATGGATAATGCAGAGCCATCCCTGACTGTTTGGCGGTGAAAGTTACGACTATTTTTTAATTGTCGGCATATATTACTTTTTTCCATTGGTTTTTGCCGGGTTCAGCACCGCAGTAGACATCCATCGGGGTGTGCATCCCGATGCTCAAATAAATGTTAAATAGTATGTTTTTTTCATTTCCGATGCATAAAAAAACGCTGGTACAGTTTGTATCGTAACCGCATTGAAAAGGCCAACTTCCCACAATTACATCACGTTTTGTATAGGCAGAATGCCTGCATTCATGAAGTCTTTTTTCGGCGTGTCCGTAAAACGACGAGGGTGTCCCGTCTTTCAGGACACCCTCGCAAATATCTGTTATCAGAAAGTACTTATTGAGATACAATATCTGTAAATATGCAATAATCAGCATGGGCATTATTCACTGCAATATGGCTATAAGTTTGATTTATAGTACCATCCCTATCGTCTGCAAAAAACTCTTGCACGTCCGATGTACAATAGACCGTACATCTCTGCGACGGATTCCCGTTTGCAGTTTTGCCTGTAAAATAAAACATATTCCCATATCTTCCCATGAGATTGTTCTGGGAATCGTAATTACCAAGGTTCGCCTCAACAGTGGCCATGGTGAAATCAGTACCCAATCTGAGTTCCTGCATTTTTTCACAATTGTAAAACATCTGTGCCATAACTCTTACATTGGCAGTGTTGAATTGGGAAAGGTCGAGTGTCGTAAACTTTTTACAATTTTTAAACATACCTTCCATTGTCGTAACACTTGCTGTGGTAAAATCGCTGGGAAGGGTGAGCGACTCCAATTTCTCGCAACCACTGAACATTTCACGCATCGATGTAACTCTTGCTGTGTTGAAGTTGCTGGGAAGAGTGAGGTCTTCCAACTTCTTGCAATTACGGAACATGGCATACATTGTTTGCACCTGGGCAGTGTTGAAAGTGGAGAGGTCGAGACTTACCAGTCTGGAGCAATTGTCAAACATAGCCTGCATCGTCGTCACGCTACTTGTGTTGAAGTTATTAGGGAAGTTAATCGATGTCAGATGTGAACAATCCTTGAACATGCTCCACATCGTTGTCACATTGGCCGTATTAAACTCTTCGGGGATGGTGATGCTTTCCAAATTGGTACATTCAGAAAACATGGCATCCATTCGGTTCACCCGGTTGGTATAGAATGTTGAAGGAAGAGTGACGGTAGTAAGACCTGTACAATGATAGAACATCTCATACATAGAGGTAGTGTTTTTCGTGTTGAATTGCGAACCGAATTCAATCTCTTGCAACGAGGTCATATTTTTAAACATTCTACCACATTCACTGTTTGCCAAAATACTGTCGGCTGCAGTGGAAACCACATAACAGGGATTGTTGCTCTCGTCTACGCCCACATAGCCGTAAATCGGTGTGGGGCTGTCTTCGGTCTGAAGTTCGACAGCTCCGGTGTGGTCACTCTCGTCATTATATTTAAACAGTATTTTTGTGATGCCACTGAGGTTTGGCAAAACACGCGAATTGAATGTCGGGCCACCGACAAGCTTGGCTGGCAAAGGTTTCAAGGTTGCAACATCAACCATAATTGAAACGATGCTGCTGTGGTTTAAATAGGCGTTTTCGACTTTGATTTTCTTATAACCGGTAGTGGCCTTGACGGTGATGATGATTTCGTCAGAATTGGTCAAGGAACCGAATTCTGGCACATAGATGTCAAACGGGGCACTCTCTCCAGGATTGAGAGTTTTCATCGTGTGGTTAGGGTTAGAGCGAGACAGTGTGACATCCTTGTTCCCCCCGGCAACGATGGAGATTTTATTGGTTTCGTCGTTCTCTGTAATGGAAGCACTACCCGTGCCACTGAGATAAGCATCCCGGGCATTGAGCGAGATTTCCTGAATTTCCTTAGCCTCTGCGGCAGTGGAAGGATTGTCGACAGTCACCCTCACTACGGAACAAAGATTGCTAAACTGCAGCGTTTTGCCACTACTGATATAAGCACCCATGGGAATTCTAATCTTTTGATAATCATTGCCGCCCACCTCTGTCATTCCATATACTTGCCGTCTGGGCAAAGTAACAGTTACGGGGTTAGTGCCGCTGATATCTGAACCTTCGGCAACAATACTGGCAGGATAGATGGCACGATACCCGTTAGTGCTTACCGTCACCCCTTGGATTTCGGCAATTGTGCGATTGTTGGTATTGATGCTATTTCCATTTATACTATACGAATCATCGTTGATATATATTGCGTCACCTCCTTCCCAACAAGGATAGCGCTGGTCATTGATAAATACTTTCGACGGATGATTTATGACGGCACTAAGCGTAACAGTATCTTGATCTTTCTTGCAACCGTTTAACAAAACAAACGTGGCCAGAAATATGCAAATAATAGAATATTTTTTCATTCGATTTATCTTTTTTAAAGCATTTATAAAACAGAACCTGCCCATGATTGTTGTTCTTCCAACTGGTGGGTACCGGGTTTTATCAAGTCGGTATCATCACTATACTCCCCAAGCTGCAGAGGAGAATCCGCATAGCCCCTTTCAATTGTGAATGACACAGATTTTACAACAGGAGGATTGTAACTGCTTTTTTGCTGTTTCTTGTTCATTTTACATTTGTTCATTTTACATTACTATTTTTGTCCCAAGCCCCTAATGGACGAAATTACATTATTGGAAAAGCATGGACTTATGTGCATATATCATTTGCTGTAACAACTTCAAATAAACAAATACGCAATGCTTTTCCTGCTATTTGTTATCTTAACATATCAATCCATATCAATTATGACCGTGCAAAATTATAAATATTTTTCCATTCCATAGGAAAAAAAAGCGACAAACACAATAACATGTTGTATATCAATGCACACTTTCAAAACAATAATACAATACAAGGTATAAAAAAAAATCATCCAACCTTTAATAAATCCTAAAATCAACCATGAAGGACCTTCGTTCCCAAAAACTAAAAAATGCCACGCCCTAAAACAGACCTCCCAACACCTATGGCGTTTCACTCCACAATAGCAATCTGTCGCAACCAGGTCCGAACAAAGCTAACTCAAAACAGATAGACACATGGCTCTTCCTTCGCTCGTTCTCCCATCGTTCTCCCATTATCAAAGGATAAATGATGATAGAAGGGACGTAGATGTGAGGATGAGGATGCGGACAAAGAGCGGAATGTGAATTTCTCTAACAGGAACAGGATTCGGAGCATTTCCCTGCCAATTCTGTCCAAGACGTCAACGGCCAACGACCGCCTGTGCCCCTAACCGAGGAAAACGAGCGCTCCCTGCTTTGCCATACATCAATAATTTCGTTATCAACATCATAAAGAGGAACCACCTGTGTCCGTCCCCGACAACTGGGGATGCTTTTATATTGTAAACCGCTAACGAGAAATCCATTATTCGGATTTATTTCAGTACTTTTGCAAAACAGAAACCGACGGATGCACCGTCCTTGATACCGCTGACACCCACTCATGGACAAGCCTGCCCTGTAGCAAGGCTCTATTGCAACCGGCATGTTTCTCTTAGCAGACAACAAAACGATTATAATACAAATGTATACAGAATCCATACCCATTGTTCCACCGCCGTTGCGACAGGGCGACCGCGTGGCGATAGCCGCACCAGCACGAAAGATCAGCCGCACCGAGTTGGAACCTGCGATACGTCTATTCGAATCATGGGGGCTTGAAGTGGTGCTGCCGAACCATCTTTTTGAGGCCGAAAACCAGTTTGCCGGCAGTGACACGACCCGTACAGAGCTACTGCAAAGTCTGATTGACGACCCCGAAATAGCGGCTATCTTCTGCGCCCGAGGGGGATATGGGACAGTGCGTATCGTCGACCGACTGGATTTCTCGCCCCTCCGCAAACATCCCAAGTGGATTGTGGGATATAGCGACATCACCGTTCTCCACTGCCATCTGCACACTTGCGTGAATATGGCAACCTTGCACGGCACAATGCCTATCGACATTCCTGCCGGGGCAGAGGAAGCCTGCCTCGCCTCGACCGAGTCGCTCAGGCGCATGCTGTGGGGAGAGGCGATGCAATACCGTTGCAAAGGCCACGAGCTGAACAGGGACGGAGTGTCCGAGGGGCTGCTTGTAGGCGGCAATCTGTCGATACTGTACAGCCTGTGCGGTTCGGCAAGCGATATCGACACAGATGGCAAAATCCTCTTCATCGAAGACCTGGACGAATACCTGTACCATATAGACCGCATGATGATGAACCTGAAACGCAGCGGTCATCTGGCCGGACTGAACGGGCTGGTGGTGGGAGCCATGAGCGACATGCACGACAACACGATCCCCTTTGGACGGACAGCCGAACAGATAGTACGCGACGCGGTGGCTGAATACGGCTATCCTGTCTGCTTCGGATTTCCGGCAGGGCACATCGGAACCAACAATCTGGCCCTGGCCATGGGACGGCGCGTAAGGCTTGCGGTTGACAGCGATGCCGAGCTGTTGTTTCTGCCTTAAAATAACGGCAAGTATGGCAACTTTTCTTGCTTATTAAAAAAATAGTTGTATTTTTGCATTTTAAAAGCAACAGCCATGCTGCTGATATTTGTCCCAAAACTGACCAACCGTGCTGGCTACACCATCAATGTGGTCATGAGGGATTTATTGCAAACAGACTTCGCCATCACAACCGACCCCCGCGCCTTTGCCAACCATGACGGGCCGCGCCTTTGGTACGCCTATAAACCGTTGGAAAACTGCGATGCACCGTTTGTGAAGGCGGCCAAACTGCTGTTCGAAACCACCATCGAGGAGCAGGACTGTCACCCCTTCACCTATGCGGGGACGACGGTGCTGTTTCCCGTCTACGGACGCGGGTCGGCGCTGCCCTTCG
Source organism: uncultured Bacteroidales bacterium (assembly GCA_900318175.1). Taxonomy (GTDB): domain Bacteria; phylum Bacteroidota; class Bacteroidia; order Bacteroidales; family P3; genus Colimorpha. The sequence continues at coordinate 55,668 of ONJQ01000013.1, forward strand.
ACCCCTTTGCAGCCACCTTCTTCATGCTTTCGCGCTACGAAGAATACCTGCCACACCGCACGGACATCCACGGACGGTTCATGGCAACGGAGAGCCTCGCCTACCGCGAGGGCTTCCTGCAAACAGCCGTGGTGGACCGTTGGGCGTTGATGCTGAAGGATATCCTTGTGGAGCGATACCCCGAACTCACATTCCGCAGCCGTGCATTCATGTTCGAACAGACCATTGACATCGACGCCGCCTACTGCTACCTGCACAAAGGCATCTTCAGAACGGTGATGGGGGTGCTGCGCGACGGCATCCACAGGCACGACCCGGAGGAGGTGCGCCACCGCATGAGAGTGCTGATGAAAAAGGAGGAAGACCCATACGACACGTTCGACTACATACTGCGGCTGAGCCAACAATATTCCTATCGCAGCAACCTCATCTTCTTTGCCTTGATGGGCGACTACGGCATCTACGACAAGCCCGCATCGCCACACTGCAGCGAGTTCCGACAACTGCTGCAACATCTGGGCGACTATGCCAAGATGGGTGTCCACGGGTCGTACTACTCCGCCGAGGAGCCTTCCCGGATGGGAAAGGAAATCGAACGGCTGTCGGACATCCTGCATCGCTCCATTGTCCGCAACAGGTTCCACTTCCTTCGTTTCAACCTGCCGTATGCCTATCGCAACCTATTGCAGAACAACATTCTTCACGATTACACGATGGGATTTGCCGAGATGCCTGGATTCCGCTGCGGGACATGCACCACTGTGCCTTTCTTCGACTTGAACAGCGACCAGGAGAGCACCTTGAGCATCCACCCCTTCGTAGCCATGGACACCACCTTCCACACACACATGGGCGTGACCCCGGACGAGGCCAAGAGGCATTTGCACACGTTGGTGGACGAGGTGCGCGCGGTGGATGGTACCTTCAGCTGCATATTCCACAACCAGAACCTGAGCGACGACTTTGACTGGAAGGGTTGGCGGACGGTGTACGAAGACCTGCTGGAATATGCCACACGCCACAATGACGGCCAAACCAACACAAAGAATACTAATTAACACAAATATAACCAACTACTGACACGGAATGATTAACTACAAAGAGAAACTGCACGACATAAAAGCTTTTGTGTTTGACTTTGACGGCGTGATGACCGACGGCAACGTATGGACATACGCCGACGGCGAGACAGTGCGCTGCGGGAACATCAAGGACGGATTTGCCATACAATATGCTGTGAAAAAAGGCTATACGATAGCACTGATTTCGGGTGCCACCTCGTTGAGCATAAACAACCGCATGGCCGCCTTGGGCGTGAAGCAATGCTACACGGGATGTGCCAACAAGTTGACCACATACCGTGAGTTTCTGGCCAGCAACCACTTGACGGAGAACCAAGTGGTGTGCATGGGCGATGACATTCCGGACTACGAAATCATGTCGCACTGCGGCGTGGCAGCCTGCCCCGCCGATGCCGCTACAGAGATTAAGGCCATAAGCGACTACATATCACTGTATGAGGGCGGAAAGGGCTGTGTGCGCGACATTATTGAGCAGGTGCTCCGGTTGCAGGGCAACTGGTTCGACCCCTCGGTAAAGGGACACGACGCTATGAATTGGTAATAACAACAAATAATAAACGTTATCGAGAAAATACTTCTTATAATAATAATGCTGCTGGTGGCATTGCCAGCCCATGGACAGACGGACACAAACCAGGTGGAAAACACCAGTGACCAAATGCCTAACGGGACGGTGATGTTGGGGACATATTATTCCGACCGTTTCGTTGGGCGCAAAACCTCGAACGGCGAGGTGTTCCGGCAAAACCAGTACACCGCCGCCCATAAGACCATTCCAATGGGCACCTATCTGCTTGTCACTTATCCAGTGACAAACCTGAAGATAGTTGTGCGGGTGAACGACCGCTGCCCCAAGGCCGGAATCTTGGACATGACAAAACTGGCCGTACACAGCATAGGCATCAAAGGCTCGGGGAGGGTGGTCGTCACCACGCTCGATCCCACTACGGGCTACTCCCTGTGGGTCAACCAGGACACGCTGGCCATGGACCGGGAGGACTATCTTGCCTTCCGCGACCGTAGCCGACGGAAACGCATCTCGCCTTACCCCATCTCGCCTACTGATAAACAAGAGAGCAGCCCCCCAAAGGCCGACAAGCCTTCGACACGGAGCAAGAAACGCACCGAGCCCGAGGTGGTGGAACTGGAGCCGGAGGACTCGCTGCCCCCACTGCCGCCCCCCGTCCCGGATCCTATACCCCAGCCCACTACGAGACCCGAGGAGCATCCCAAAGAACACACCGAGGTCACCGGACGGCTATATGACATAGAGCTTTGCATCGTCAATTCGCAGATTGCCGCACAACGGGAAGCCAGCCGTCTGCCCAAAGAGCTGCAAGAGAAGACTTTGTTCCGTAGAAACCAGTTGAACAATCAGGTCCACGTCATCCTTTCGCTGGGCGATACACGCAGCCACGCAGTCCGCACACAGGCGATGCTTATTGACGACTATCCAGAGAGCTGTCTCATCCCTCATGAACAATAAAACAAACTCTTTTTAACAAATATCTTTTAAGACGCTGTAGGAGCGTATAATTCAACTAACAAGAGAGGCTCGAAAAGAAAAAAAGAAAAAAAAATACAAAAAAAAAACGCCATGTGAATAATTATTGCTATCTTTGCAAGTCAAAATCTGAATTGCCTTTTCATAGAAAAAGCAGCTCAGAATTGCATATATATAAAAGATTATTAAACAGTTACATGATACTAAAATGAGTGCTCGCATGAAAATCAAACTAAGCAATAAACTGTCACTTTTGCTGATAGCATTGGGATTTTCATGTGTTGCCATGGCCCAGACGGAGCCCCAATTTTCACAATACATGTTCAACAGGATGTCGTACAATCCCGGCTATGCAGGCAGTTCGGGCTCCATCTGCGCCTCAGCCATGTACAGACAACAGTGGATAGGCTTTCACCTTGACAACCCAACAGGCGGTACGTCAGCCGGTTCCACCCCTACCGACATTCTTTTCACTTTCGATATGCCGGTGAAATTCCTCCATGGTGGTCTTGGCTTCACAGTAGTCTCCGACAAAATCGGTTATCACAACAACATCCAACTATCCGTGGACTACGCTTTCCGCATGTTCTGGGGCGAAGGAAACCTCTCGGCGGGAGTTGAGTTGAACGTGGTGAACAGCAACTTGGACAAAAGTGGGCTGATAGGCCGCGACCCCAACGACCCTATGCTCTCCGGATTGGGAGATGCCGCAACCATGATTGACGGGTCGGTAGGTATCTACTACCAAGTGCCCGGCAAATACTATTTAGGCCTTTCTGTTAAGAATTTGCTCGCTGCTCATAGCGATGAGATAATGTTCACCAACGCCCGCACGGTTTATGCCATGGGCGGTTATGAATACACACCTTCGAGTGCACCCTCAATCCGCATCAAGCCTTCGGCCTTGTTGAAGACCGCAAATTTCAGCCTCTTCCAAGCCGATTTGTCTTGCCTGATTGACTACCGCAACGCTTTTTGGGGAGGTTTGGGCTACCGTGTGAATGACGCTGTCTATGCCCTGGCCGGTGTGCATTGGAAGAAATTCCGTGTCGGTCTGGCTTACGACATCACGACCAGCCGCTTAGGTACGTACAAGCCCGGACGCAGCATGGGTACCCTTGAATTGTACTTGAAGTTCTGCTTCAAGGTGGTTGTCCCGCGCAAACCCAACACGTCATACGGCAACACCATCTATCTGTTGTAACCCATACAAAATGTAAAAACATTTAAAAACGAAACTTTTTAATCGAAACTACGTATAAAGGGGCACAAATAAAAGCCTTTTTAGAAACAAAAACGAAACATCGAATCAATTAATACACACGAATAAACAAATACAATACTCAATATGAAAAAGTTGTTTTTCTTGTTAGCAGCCTCAGTACTATTCTTCTACGGTTGCTCATCACGGTCAGAAAATGGCGAGTTAGTAGGAGTTCTGGATCGCTCCCAGTTTGAAGACATTGACCTCAAGGGTATGGTCTTTATCAACCAAGGTAATTTCAGCATGGGATCAGGTGTTCAGAACAACACCTATGGTGTCACCTCCCAGCCCCGCACCATGCAGGTTTCCTCCTTCTTCATGGATGAAACCGAAATCACCAACAACGAGTACCGTCAATTCGTATTCTGGGTCACCGACTCTATTGTCCGCAGAATGCTTGCCGAAGGTGGCGTCGATGGCGAATGGCAGATTGAAGAGAACGAATACGGCGAACCCCTGAATCCCCCCAGATTGAACAAGAAAACCAAAATACGCTGGAACGATGCCGAGACCCGCGAAGCTCTGAACGACCTTTATGTGGCCGAGAAAGACAGATACTTCGGTCGCCGCGAAATCGACGCTTCCAAGTTGAACTACGAATATTATTGGATTGACTATGCCGATGCCGCCCGCAAGGAAGCCGGTGTACAGAACAAGGAGGAGCATCGTGGCACGCTCTACACCGCCCGTCCCCGTGGTCTGAACAACCGCACCGCCTTCGTCCACAAGGAGAGAATCAACGTCTATCCCGACACGCTCTGCTGGGTGCACGACTATACCTACTCCATGAACGACGATTTCACCCGCAATTATTTCTGCTCGTCAGCTTACGACAACTATCCTGTTGTGGGTGTCAGCTGGCTCCAGGCAAAAGCTTTCTGCATCTGGCGCAGCCACTTCCTGAACGATTACTTGGAGAGCATCAACTACGCTCACATGAACGATTTCCGTCTGCCTTCCGAGGCTGAATGGGAATTTGCAGCCCGCGGCGGTATCGCTGCCGAAAGCTATCCTTGGGGCGGTCCTTATGTGCGCAATCCTAACGGATGCTTTCTGGCAAACTATGAGCCCCTCCGTGGCGCTTACGACGACGACGGTGGTGTCCGCACGCTGATTGTCGGTCACTACGCTCCCAACGACTACGGTCTGTACGACATGTCTGGCAATGTGTCCGAGTGGTGCGCCGATGCTTACGATGAGAACACCTACATCGTGGCCAACGCCCTCTCCCCTTACTACAACTACAACGCCAAAGAGAGCGACCCCATTGCTCAGAAGCGTAAAGTTGTCCGTGGCGGCAGCTGGAAAGACCAGAAGTACTTCATCCAGGTTCAGACTCGTTCCTTCGAGTTCCAGGATACCAGCAAGTGCTACATCGGATTCCGTTGCATCCAGCCCTATCTGGGCCGTATCAAGGGTGATAACCTGAAGACCGCATCTAACGTTTATTGATAACAATAGATTCACAAAAGGAAGGTCTCTGAGGCCAATAGGACTCAGAGACCTATACCCAAAGAATAAATACATCAAAAAATAATATTAAGCAACACTAAATCATCACATCATGAGCTTTATTGACAATCTTGTACGCAGTAATGGTTACAAAAACTTCATGGCAAAACTATACGGTTGGGGCGCAGCCATTGTTATTATTGGAGCTCTTTTCAAGATTAACCACTGGCCCGGCGGTGAACTAATGCTGATTATCGGTATGGGTACTGAGACCGTCATCTTCTTTCTTTCCGCATTCGAACCTCCTCACGTCGAGTTTGACTGGACGCTGGTATACCCCCAGTTGGCCGGTATGGAAGGCGGTGAAGGTCTGAACGCAAAAGACACTGCCCCCAACAGCCTTAATAGCATGGACAATCTTGTTTCTATCCCCGAGGCCGAAGACCCGCTCACAGCCCGTCTGGACAAGATGCTGGAAGATGCAAAAATCACTCCCGAACTCATCGAACGCCTTGGCCAAGGTATGGAGAATTTAGCTGACAGCGCACAAGCCATGAATGGTATGGCCAATGCTGCCGCTTCTACTGACAAATTTGTCAATACCCTTGACGGTGCTGCCGAAGCAGTTGGCAACCTCAAGCAGGCTACCGAAGCTGTCAACAACCTCACCACTATTTATCAAGAGACTGCCCAAGCTCTTACCAGTGGCGATGCCTCTTATGCTGACGAGATGAAGAAACTGGCAAGCAGCCTTGCTTCCGTGAACGCCATGTACGAAATGCAGCTGCAGACATCCACCAGCCAGCTCGAAGCCACCAAGGCCGTCGAGGAGCGCATCCAGACTATGATGTCCAACTTTGCCGACTCCGCCGAAGGCGTGCTTAAGTACAAAGACCAGATTGACGCCCTCACCCGCAAGGTGGCTGAGCTCAACAATGTCTATGGCAACATGCTCGCTGCTATGCAGACCAGACTATAATCGACTTTATTAATACTCAACAATAAAACCACACTAATTAGAAGATATGAGTGCTTCAAACTGTCCGGAAACCCCGAGACAAAAAATGATTCAGATGATGTACCTTGTGTACACCGCCATGTTGGCACTTAATGTGTCGG
>ONJQ01000012.1 GCA_900318175.1 uncultured Bacteroidales bacterium
CATTTGTTCCTCATTTGTTCCTTTTTCATTGGACAAATGGTGCGACAACGGGGGAGGGAGTGGACGGCAGGGAGCGGACCTGCACCCTTGCGGGTGGGAGACAAAAAAATAAGCGGAGCGGGGCCGATGGCCCCGCTCCGCGAAAATAGAAAAACGTGATCAGTTTCTAAGGATATAATATTTGTATAAATACAATGTACTTCACCAGCGGGATGTGCTGCCTTTTGGTGCTATTCCACTATGAGACGTTGGGTGGCGGTGGATTGTGGCGTGGTGAGGGTGACGAGGTAGACTCCCGCTGGGAGGTCGGCAAGGTTGAGTGTGATGGTGGGGGTTAGGGAGTGGATGGTGTAGAGTTCGCGCCCGGCGGCATCGCGGAAGGTGAGACTGCATTGGCTGGGTGAGGGGACTGCGTCGGAGAGGATGAGGGTGGCAACGCTGCGTGCGGGGTTAGGCATGATGGTGAAGAGGGGGTAGTCCGCCTCCGGGCTGTCGATGCCTTGGTCGGATGCGAAGATGGCGATGAAGGCGGTGTCCTGTGTCACCACTATGTTGCGGGGGTTGGTGGTGTCGCCGTCGTTCCATCTGGCGAAGCGGTAGCGGGAAGATCTGGAGGTGGCGTGGATGGGCACGGTGTCGCCTTCATAGTAGTAGCCTGAGCCTGTGACAATCCCGTAGGGGTTGTCGGTGCGGGCTTCGACATAATACTGGTCGAGGGAGGCGAAATAAGCCACGAAACTGGTGTCGCTTTCGAGGAGGATGTATCGGGGGTTGGAGGTGTCGCCGTCGTTCCAGTGGGAGAAGCGGTAGCCGGGATGGGGATTGGCATAGATACGCTGGTTGACGTGCATAGAGAGCCTGCCGGAGGGGCCGGCGGTACCCCTGACGTTGTCGGAGGAACGGGTGTCTAAGTTGGCGAAGTCTATCATAACTATATAAGGGCCGAATTCGGGAAATGTTTCTCTGAAGGGTTTCAGCCAGAAGTGGGAATCAGTGATATGGAAAAGTCCCATTCTTTGGGGGAAGACGCACCACTCACTGTGAGCATCAGGGTCGGGGGGCACAATAGGCATGGGCTCAATATAGGTGTAGAACGTGGGCGGGGAGGTCAACAGGTATGGGTAGCCGCGGTTGTTTTCCCAGGTGCCGGCCATGTAGAACATGGAGTCCACGATGATAGCAGTGTCGAGGTGGACTTCGTTGAAATAGGAGAGGCAGTGCCCAAAACGCGCAGTGTCGGCATGGCGGGGCAGTTTGATGAGTTTGGTTTGGCAGGTGTCCCAACGGAATTTGCCAAGGACGTTGGTGACATTCTTGATGCTGTCATAGGTGAAGATATAGATGTACTCCGGTTCGCGTGGTCCTTCGATGATAGGGGCGCCTACTTCTACGCCTCCATGCAAATCATGGTCAATGGTAAAGACACCTATGCCCACAATTGCAGCAGGATAGTCGACAAAGTTCGAAGTGGCGTGAAGATAGTCAGGGTGGTTGCCGGTTCCGTACCAATTGATGTGAATGGCGCCGTGGTTTCTATCAAGAAAGATGCATGTGGTGTCGGTATACGCATGGCACTCGTCATACCACCAAGGGTAATAGTAGCCGGGCAGACGGCCTCCAGGGCCAGAGAGTGTGTCATAGGTCTGGGCTGCCAGCGACAGTGAGGCAGCAAACATCATTAGAGCTGAAAGAAAGATAGCCCGAAAGGATTTTTTTGAAGGATGTGTTTTCATGATAGAGCGTTTTTTATTAAGTCCATGTTGAGTTGTTATTCTGTAGGTGTTGAGCGGTCGTCGGAGCAGATGGTCTGCTGGGCGATGCTGGTGGGTGTTACACGAAAGTGGGTGAAAAGATTCATATTGTAAGCATATTTTATACAATTGCTTTGGGTATGGAGGGGCACAACCATCGGGGTAAGGGAGATTGGCGAGGAGTGAGTGACCCAATAGCATGGCCGGCCGTTGGAAGTGTCACGAGGGTTATCGCTGTAGAGGTATGGGGAACCACTGTTGGGCAGCTGACCAACAATGGACATCCTGCCGGGGGTAACATCCATGTCGGAGGCTGGCTGCTGGTAGTGCCCGAAGAGGGTGGCGGAGGAAGAGCCCCAGCGGAACAGCATTAGTTCAGATTGGATGTACTGGGCGTCGTTGATGGAGGTGAGGAGGGCAATGGTGTCGGTGTAACCAACGGATTGCGCTTCTATCAAAAAGGGTTCGGTGGCGGAGTGGCATGGAAAGGTCTTGGCGTTGACCATAGAGAAACTGCCTGTAGACGAGCAGGATAAATGGAAAAGGCTCACCATCTCGGTGTAATTGGAGCTGTCGTTGGGGTTGTTGAATTTGCGTGCCTCGCGTGCCACCGTCACATCGTTGTTCATGGGCGCGGCCACAAGATGAATCTCGGCATCGTCGGGGTGCCATGTGTAGGAATAGGTGCTGGAAAGGGGATGCATGGTGCCGACATCAAATGTGTAGAGATTTTTGAATTCATCTATAAAATCGGTTGTGAAGGCATTGAGTTTGTTTGAGGCTCTGAGACCGAAGGAGGTATGTTGCCCATCAAAGCGCGAGACGGTGAAGATGTTTTTGTGGCCTATGGCCACATCGGTGAAATGCTCGGTGGAGTCGTCAATCCAGTAAAAATGTGTTTCATACTCCGACGGTGCTGCTAAGTTTTTGATTAACGTAATACAGGGCATTGTTATCGAACTGTCGGTTTGCCCTGTCAGAGCAATCAGCGTGTCCGTTCCTCGAATATCCACAGCCATCTTCTCAAGGGACTTTGTCTTTTTCACCTTAAAGAATTTGACTTTGATGTTTAAACCATCGGTCCGCAGCATATCGGGTTGTCCATTATCCTGAGCTATGAAAAGGGATTGATTTATGCTGTCGAGAGCTATGCGCCCGATGTAGCCTGTGTTTTTCAGTATCGAGGAGCGGTCTCTCGGTGAAACGGGGTTGTCGGTCGGCTCGGACATAGTGCCGCAAAAGAAGCAGACATTGCCTACCACTTTCATGTCGGTGACGGTGTAGTCCACGCCACCGTAGTGGTTGACCAACAGGGGTAACTGGTAGCGGAGGTAGTTGGTGATCTGTTCGGGATCCTGGCAGAGGAAGGCATGGCGATTGAGGTCGGTGTTGTACTCGTACACCAGGTCGTTGCCCAGAAGGAACGTCCGCGTCAATAGGTTTTTGCCATGTTCGCCGGCTAAGGAAACAATCTGCCTCACCGGCTGAGCGGCAACATGTGCAGCAATAGTTAAGAAAAGTAAGAATGCTGCGTTTCGAAGAGTTGTTTTTTTCATATTGTTATTGTATTAGAAGTTAAAATAAAGGTCTTTTTCAGAACGATGGTGTCCCAATTGCCACCCTTGATTGATTGAGCGATATAGAACTCGGTGACCTTTCGAGGACCGCACCCTGCAAATAACAGCATGGCAAAGACGATAATAGCTGTTCTCTTCATGTCATTCAGATGGTTGCAATTGATGCATGGACCAACTCGACCCCTTCCTGCGCTGTGAAATCCCCATTGCTGGAATAGGAATCGCAGGGGCGGGTTGACCACTGATAGTAATACAGGAAAGAAACGGACGCGACCAAGAAGGCAGGCACGACTACACGAGCCCAAACGGGGAATCGCGAGGCACCACGCTTGGCAATGCCTTCATGGAAAGCCTGGCGGAAGTCCGCATCGCCTTGGCGCCAACGGCGGGCAGCTGCGAGGTGAATCTGCAACAACTCGTCATCACGGCTGTCGGTAGCGGCCATATAGTCGCCGCTTTCGGTCTGGATAATAAAATGATTACTGCCCATAATGTTGAGATAATGTGTTTTTAATAAAGGAATGGGCCTTGCCGAGCAGCCGCTCTGTGTAGCTGTGGCTGAGGCCTACACGCTGCGCCACCTCTTCAAGGGGGAGCGAGTCAAAATCATACAGCTCTATAATCCTGCGCTCGGTTTCGGGGAGCAGTAAAAGAATTTCCTCCACCAGCATATCCATCGAATCGTTGTCCACTGATGAGATTGACGCACCTTCCGGCACGTCAGCTACCAGCTGATTGCGTTTCTGCTCCTTGAACATACGCGATTTGAGCGAGGCAAGCACCTGGAAGCAATAGGCCTTGAAGTAACGAACGCCGACACCGAGACTGATTTGTTCCATAGTGCGCGTGAGACTCTCTTGCACCAAGTCTTGCGCCTCGTCGAAGACGGGCGTGGCTTTCAGTGCGCTCTGCATCAGCATGGCGTACAGCTCCTTCAACTCGTTGTCGGTCATCGCCTTTGCAGTACTCGCTACGTTATGTTCAGATTCTGACATTTCGACTGGCGTTTACAATACCTTTACAATATAAGAGTATTTAATCCCCTCTTTGCCGATACAGAAATCGCATTTTTTCAGTCTGGCGAACACAAGTATAGCAATTCGGGCGACAAATGCTGTTTGGCAATGCAAAGATAACAATTTCTTTTGACATGGAGAAAAAAAAATCCAAATCACTAAAAATAGTGATAACTCATATAAAAAATATCACTTATCTTTGCAAAAGAACTTAAAAGACTACCGAAAATGCTACTATCAGATTTACAGACTGGTGAGAGCGGTGTAGTGGTCCGCGTGGCGGGTCACGGAGCTTTCCGCAAACGCATTATCGAGATGGGCTTCATCAAAGGGGTCACTGTTCAATCCATACTCAATGCCCCGCTGAAGGACCCAATAAAATACCGTATTCTGAACTTCGAAGTGTCGCTGCGACGCAGCGACGCCATGAAGGTGGAGATAGTCACCGCCGAAGAGGCTGAGAAAGAAATAGTAAACCACACAGACTTCAAAGGCATTGCCGCACCGCAACAGAAGTTGGAGCACATTGCCGAACACCGCACCCACACCATCAATGTGGCACTGGTGGGCAACCCCAACTGCGGCAAGACAAGCATATTCAACATTGCGGCCCATGCCCACGAGCGCGTGGGGAACTACAGCGGCGTGACGGTGGACGAGAAAGTAGGCACCTTCCAGTATGGGGGCTACACATTCAACCTCGTTGACCTGCCCGGCACCTACAGCCTCAGTGCCTACTCGCCCGAGGAACTCTACGTGCGCAAGCACATATTGGAGAAAGACCCGGACATCATCCTCAACGTGGTGGACGGCAGCAACCTGGAGCGCAACCTGTACCTCACCACCCAGCTCATCGACATGGACATCACCATGGTGATGGCCCTCAACATGTACGACGAGTTGCAGAGAAGCGGCGACCAACTGGACATCGAGCAGCTCTCCACCCTGCTCGGAATGCCCATAGTGCCCACCACCGGGCGCAACGGGCAGGGCATCGCCGACCTCTTCAACAAGATAATAGAAGTGTTTGAAGGCCGTGACACCAAGACGCGCCACATCCATGTGAACCACGGCCCCGAGCTGGAACGCTGCATCGCCACCCTGCGCACCGAGCTCTATGAGCACGGCTTCAGCGACAGCCTCTCCACCCGCTTCCTTGCCATCAAACTGCTCGAAAACGACCACCAGCTTGAGAAGTACATCGAGCAGCGCGACCCCGATGGCAGCGTAATGGCCATGCGCAACACCATTGCCCAGGACTACAAGCGCAGCAGCGGCCACCGGCTGGTGAACAACACCGAGAACAGCGGCCACAAAGTGAGCTTGGAGCAAAGCCCGCAGGATATTGAGTCCGCCATCACCGACGCCAAATACGCCTTCGTCCGCGGTGCCCTGGCCGAATGCTACAAAAAGAACGAGAAGAGCACCCTCCACCGGCTGACGGACAAGATTGACGCCGTGGTAACCCACCGCTGGATAGGCTACCCTGTGTTCCTCATCGTCATGTTCATCACCTTCTTCTGCACCTTTGCTGTGGGGCAGTACCCCATGGACTGGCTCGACTCCCTTTTCAGCTGGCTGGGCGAAGTGGTGGGTTCGGCCATGAGCGATGGGCCACTCAAAAGCCTGCTCTGCGACGGCATTATTGCCGGTGTGGGCTCAGTGCTTGTATTCCTGCCCAACATCCTCATCCTCTACCTTTTCATCTCCTTCATGGAAGACAGCGGCTATATGGCCCGCGCCGCCTTCATCATGGACAAACTGATGCACCGCATGGGTCTGCACGGGAAAAGTTTCATCCCCATGATTATGGGGTTCGGATGCAACGTCCCCGCCATTATGGCCACACGTACCATCGAAGACCGCAAAAGCCGCCTACTCACCATGCTGGTCATCCCGATGATGAGTTGCTCGGCACGCATACCCGTCTACGTCATCCTTGTGTCGGCATTTTTCAGCAAATACGCCGCCATTGTCCTTACGGGGCTCTACTTGCTGGGCATGATAATGGCCGTGCTGATGGCCAAACTGTTCAGCCGCTTCTTTGTCAAAGGCGAGAGCCTGCCCTTCGTCATGGAGCTGCCGCCCTACCGCATGCCCACCGCCAAAGCAGTGCTCCGCCACACTTGGGAGAAAGGCAAGGAATACCTGAAGAAAATGGCCACCATCATCCTCGGAGCCAGCATCATCGTTTGGGCACTCAGCTACTTCCCCACCAACGACAACCGTCAACTGCAAGCCGAAAATTCCTACATGGCCAAGATAGGAAAGACCATCGAACCCGCCATGCGTCCCTGCGGCTTCGACTGGCGGCAGAGCGTCTCGCTGCTGGCCGGCGTGGGAGCCAAGGAAGTGGTAGCCAGCACCATGGCCGTGGTATATGCCACCTCCGACGACGAAGCGCAGAAACTTGAAGCCAGCTTTGAAGAGGAGGAGGGCGAAAACCGTATCTCCGAACTGGTGCGCGACAACATGACACCCCTCTCGGCGGCCAGCATGCTGCTGTTCATACTCCTGTACATGCCGTGCATCAGCACCGTGGTGGCCATCAAGAACGAGAGCGGCAAATGGAAATGGGCACTCTTCACCGTGGCCTACACCATCGGGCTGGCATGGCTCGTCTCCACAGCATTCTTCCAAATCGGTTCATTGCTCCTATAGCCATGCTACAGACCATCATAACACTGCTCATTGTGGCGGCAGCCGTCGGGTTTGCCGTCCGTGGGCTGGTGCGCACACTGCGGAATAAAAAAGGTTGTTCGTGTGGGTGCAGCAACTGCCCGATGAAAAACAGTGAATGCCATTGCCACAGCGAAATAGACTTGCCGGAAATCCATTTGGACTGACCCCTACCCCCTTCACTGGCAACAAGCGACAACACGCAACACAATAACCCCCTACTTTGTGCGTTATACCTCGGATTGTTTATTCAAACAATGAATCGTGAGAAAGAGATATTCAAAGTGACTTTGGTGGGCAGTGCGGCCAACGTACTGCTGACGGTATTCAAGTTTATTGCCGGAGTTGTGGGCAACAGCGCCGCCATGGTTGCCGACGCCGTACACTCTTTATCTGACCTGCTAACCGACGCGATTGTACTGTGTTTTGTACGCATAAGTGGGAAACCAGAGGACTGCGGACATGATTACGGACACGGCAAATACGAAACATTGGCCACGACACTCATAGGTATTGCATTGTCTGCGGTTGCTATCGGAATCGGCTATAAAGCAGTGACGGCCTTCCTATACTGGCTGCAAGGAGGGATGCTGGCGACGCCCGGCATGCTGGCATTGTGGGCGGCAATGGTTTCCATAGCCATCAAAGAGCTTGTTTATCACTATACCGTCCACAAAGGACGGGTTTTAAATTCCCCAGCCGTGGAAGCCAATGCATGGCACCATCGCAGCGACGCGCTCTCGTCGCTCGGCACCTTGGTGGGTATCGGCGGAGCCATCCTGCTGGGCAAGCGGTGGACCGTTCTCGACCCGTTAGCCTCGTTAGTTGTGTCATTCTTCATTATGCGTGTGGCATGGAAACTGTTGAAACAGGGGCTTGACGAACTGATGGAAGCCTCCCTGCCTGAAGAGGTGGAGAGCGAAATCCTCGCCATTGTCAACTCCTTCCCCGATGTGCAAGACCCTCACCACCTGCGCACACGCCGCATCGGCAGCCGCTACGCCATCGAGCTGCACATCCGCATGGACGGCAGCACCCCCCTCAGCATCGCCCACACACGCACCTACGAGATAGAGCAAGCCCTGAGACAACGCTTCGGCACCGACACACACGTCACCATCCACGTAGAACCCGCCCACAAAGACGCCTACAAATAATATCGAAAACAGAGTATTATCTTGGGGGTGTATACTGTTTCAACATCGCGGAGCTGGGGAATCTCCACTTCAAGAACCATGTTTACCCCCTCAGCCAACCGACTGTAGAACAGGGAAGGCAGTTCTTTATAGACAAGGATAATGGCTATGCTGAAGGTAGTCGTCGAAATGCTGCAATACCTTCACTTTCTGCAGGGTCTGCATGGCAATCTCAGTATGTTCTGTCAACAACTGATGAAGTGATACTGTTGGCAAATCAAGGTTAAGGTTCCAGTTTAGATACTCGCGGAACGAGAATCCTTGCATCTCATATACCACGGCATGACGACTGAGGTCGGAACGGGAATTGAGAATCTGTAGTAACGAAGAGCCGGTGAAGACAACATGGAGGTCGGGGAGGTCGTAATAGATGTTTTTCAGTTCCTGACTCCAATTGGGGTATTTATGTACCTCATCGAGATAAAGCCAACGTACGCCACGTTTTGCAAACTCTGTAGCCAATTCATAAATACTATGTGCATCGAACCAGATTTTGTCCGCGCTGGCATACAACAACGTTTGATTGAGTTTGTGGCGCAACTTGATATGCCGCAACAAAAGAGTGGTTTTCCCAACACCTTATGCACCCCGAATCCCGATAAGGGGGGCATTCCATTCTATTACTTGCTCCAACCCACGAACAAACTGCGTGCTAATACGATTGTATTTTGCTGTAAATACACTAAATAAGCTATTTATATAAAATATTACGAATGCGATAATAAGAATATTTTGTAAACTGGGGATTACAAAAAAAATTGCAATCTCAAGATTACAATTATCGTATTAGGACAGGCTCAATAAAAAAAACGTTGCGGCGACTGCTGCAACGTTTTTCTCTTGGCGGAAAGGAAGGGATTCGAACCCTTGAAGCGCTTTTAACGCTTACTCGCTTTCCAGGCGGGCCTCTTCAACCACTCGAGCACCTTTCCGTGTGTTGATTTTTTCAGTCAGTTAGGAGTCTTTCCCTCGTCTGAAATCGGATGCAAAGGTACACCTTTTTTTAGAAATAGCAAAAAAAAATGTATATTTGCAATGAAAGAATTTTTATCAAGCTATACTAAAACAATTAAAAATGAAAAGATTAGCATTATCAATTATGACCATCACAATGCTCGCTGCAGTGGGTTGCAAGGGCAACAAAACGGAAGAAAAATCGGAAATTCAACAGAAAGTTGACGAGTATGCCGAGTTCACTTTAACCACCGACTTGAGTGTTCTGACCGAAAAAGAGAAACAGCTCATCCCGGTCTTCATCCAGATTGCCGACATCATGGATGACTTGTATTGGGACCAGTACTTCGGACCCGAGAACCGTGCCAGCCTCGACACTATCACCGACCCCGCCATGAAGGCTTTTGCCATGATTCAGTACGGCGCTTGGGACCGCCTAGGCGAGGAACGCCCCTTCATCCCCGGATACGGCGAACGCCCCGCGGGCTGCAATTTCTACCCCATCGACATGACCGCCGAGGAGTATGATGCCCTCGCCGACCCGGAGAAGAGCAGCCAGTACACCGTTATCCGCCGCGACGAAAACGGCGCCCTCAAGGTGGTGCCCTACCACGTGGAGTATGCCGACCGTCTGGCAAAGGTGGACAGCCTGATGGGTGTGGCCATCGAACTGGCAGAAGATGCCGGACTGAAGAAGTACCTCACCGAACGCCGCAAAGCCCTCATGACCGACGACTACTACGCCAGCGACCTTGCCTGGATGGACATGAAACAGAGCCGCCTGGACTTTGTGGTTGGCCCTATCGAGAACTACGACGACGCCCTCTATGGCAGCAAGACCAGCTACGAATCCTTCATCCTGGTGAAGGATGAGAAGTGGAGCAATGACCTGGCCAAGTTCGTCACCATGCTGCCCCAGCTGCAGAGCGAACTGCCCTGCGACCCGAAGTATAAACCCGCCATGGCCGGTGCAGAGAGTGACCTGAATGTGTATGACGTCATCTACTATGCCGGTGATTGCAATGCGGGCTCGAAGACCATTGCCATCAACCTGCCCAACGATGAGCGCATCCACAAGGAGAAAGGTGCCCGCCGTCTGCAATTGAAGAATGCCATGCAAGCCAAGTTCGAGACCATCCTCATGCCCATTGCCGAGCTGCTTGTGGACAAGAGCCAGTTGGACAACGTGAACTTCAATGCCTTCTTCAGCAACGTATGCTTCCATGAGGTGGCACATGGCCTCGGCATCAAAGAGACCGTCACCGATGGCAAGAGCCTCCGCGAAGCCTTAGGCAGCCAGTACAGCGCCTGGGAAGAGGCCAAAGCCGACATCTGCGGTCTGTTCCTCACCACCCGCTTGATTGAGATGGGCGAAATCACTAACTGCACCAAGGAGGACGCCTTTGTCACCTTCATCGCTGGCATTCTGCGCAGTGTGCGCTTTGGTGCCACCGAGGCCCACGGCATTGCCAACATGATGTGCTTCAACTACCTTCAAGATAACGGTGCCTTCACTCGCAATAGCGAAGGCAAATATGTGGTCGATGTTGAGAAGGCCGAGGCTGCCATGAAGAGCTGGGCCGCACTGATCCTGCAAGTGGAAGGCGAGGGCGACATTGAGTTTGCCCGTAGCTACTCCGCCAAGAACGGCAAAATCCGTCCTGACCTTCAGGAAGACCTGGACAAGATCAGCACCCACAACATCCCCCGCGACATCCGTTACATCCAAGGCATGAAAGCCCTCGGCTTGTAATCCTTTCGCACACGGCAGCACACCATGCCGCCATCCAATCAGAATCCGCCACAGGGAATGCCTGAGGCGGATTCTGTTTTTGCCTTTAGAGGTGGCGAAAACAGGACATGAAAAGTAGCCGTATTCACCCTGTCACAACACTGTACCTCACCCATTTCATCCTTAGTTAGACTCTTTGGGAGGAGAAACTAAACCCTAACAGTGAGGAAGAGGTAGGACAAGGAATGGAGGAACGGGTGCGTTGCCGGGGGACACGACACTAAAAAACACAGAAAAGCAGACAAAAAAATCCAAAAATAAGAAAAAAAACGTATCTTTGCAGATACGAATTTTGGGTTATTATATTTATAATAAACAGAATTTTGGTGGATTACGCCCTGTGTCCTTGGATAGGGACAAGCGTTGAAAGGGCAGAATGATAGCCCCAAATCTTCCAAAGCCCTCACACACCAGTGCGAGGGAGAGGAGAAATTGTCCCCCACAAATGGGAGGAATAAGGAAAAACAACATCACCCCAAAAACGATATGGAAGCAGCACTAACGGAGAAAAAGTGGTACGCGGCAAAGGTACAGTACAACAGGGTGCAACCCATACGTGAGCGGTTGGTGACGGACAATGTCGTGTACTTTATCCCCGAGATCATCTCCTCTCTGGTTTTCTTGGAAGCAACCGACGACTATCTTGTCCACTTTGAGCAGGACTTCTTCTCCCGCCTGTGGATTTATCGGGATCCACTGACACGTAAGCCCTCCCCTATTCCGAACCACGAAATGGAGATTTTCATGTTTGTGTGCAGCGCAGGGAAACAGGGACTTACCTATCTGGGCGACGACAAGCCAGAGTATCACCGTGGCGACCGTGTACGAGTGACCGACGGACCGTTCAAAGGGGCAGAGGGCCACATCGTAAGGATAAAGAAGGACCGCCGACTGGTGGTCAGCATCCGCGGCGTGGCGGCACTGGCCACGACCTACATCCACCCACAGTTTCTGGAGCCCATATCGGTACCAGAGACAACTTCAAGATTTCTATCTCAAACCGTTATAAGCAAAAACAGCAGTGAGTTTTAAACTATGAGACGACCTTTGTTCCCTTTAGACCCCCTCAAAGAGCAATACTACTACCCCAGAAAAAACTTCACCGAAGTAGGTAGCGAAGGGTGTGACACCATCGACCCGGAGTCGATTGAGGACGAGGACGTAAGAAAGATGTTCGTCGCTGTGGAAGGTATGCCTATCAAACAAGTATACCGATGGTGCTTAGACCACCGCAACGAATTTGCGCCCACAACGTTGTTCTGGGACATCCGCAACAATGGCGGCGACCCCATCCCTTCACGTGAAAACGGGGAACCGTACCACGCCATCCTTGTGATGCGCCCCCTTCACACCATCTATGAGCTTGACGTCTTTTTGGCCAACGCCAATCGTCACCTCTCCGATGGAGGATACTTGGTGTGCAACTGCCGCACATCGTCAGTCAAGAAGGCGGTGATTTACCGCGTGCTTCCGCGGGGAATCAACCGCATCTACTATGGCTTCCACTACATCTGGCACCGTGTGTTCCCAAAAATCAAGGCCTTGAAAGGCATCTACTTTGCCGTGACAAAAGGGCGAAACCGCACGTTCCACCGCGTGGAGATACTGGGACGAATGTATCATGCGGGATTTGAAGTGGTGTACGAAAGCACAATACACGGCGAATTTCGCATCATTGCCCGCAAAGCCAAGGAGCCCATCACCGAGGGGACTCCGAGTTCGTCGCCCATCGCTAAGCTAAATCGCGTAGGCAAAGACGGCAAAATGATTACAGTCTACAAGTTCCGAACCATGTATTCCTACAGCGAGTACCTTCAGGAGTATGTCTACCAACACAGGCGTCTGGACAAGACGGGGAAATTCTATCACGACTACCGCGTGAATACCCTTGGTGGCATACTGCGCAAGACATGGTTGGACGAGTTGCCCATGGTAGTGAACATGCTGAAAGGGGAGATGAAACTGGTAGGCGTGCGACCGCTCTCCCGCCAATTCTTTGACCTTTACACTCCCGAGATGCAGCAACTGCGTATACAGACAAAACCGGGGCTGCTGCCCCCGCTTTATTACGAGAAGAAACAACCCGAGACGCTGGAAGAAATACAGGAATCGGAACGCCGCTATGTTGAAGCATATCTGAAACATCCGTTGCGCACCGACTGGAAATACTTCTGGGGCATCGTGGGGAACATCCTTATACACCATAAACATTCACACTGATTTTATTCCGAAAGGTTCATGAACGAGACACAAGAATGGACAACAATCATCAAACCGAAAGACAAACTGTGGTCGGTTGACTTCAAAGAGTTGTGGCACTACCGCGACCTCACCTCGTTGTTTGTCAAACGCGACATCATCACCCAATACAAACAAACAGCTCTGGGCCCGCTGTGGTTCATAATACAGCCTGTCATGACCGTACTGATGTACATGGTGGTGTTTGGCGGCATTGCCGGAATCGGCACTGACGGCATTCCTCAGCCCTTGTTCTATCTGACCGGTACCTGTATGTGGCAATACTTCTCTGACTGTCTGAACAAAACATCCAACACTTTTGTCAACAACAGTGGTCTGTTCGGCAAGGTCTATTTCCCCCGTCTTGTCGTCCCAGTGGCAAACGTTATTTCCAACCTGTTGCGCTTCGGCATTCAGCTGTCGCTGTTCTTGATTGTATATCTGATTTACAGCATTATTGGATGCCCTGCACACGTCAACATGTATGTGCTGCTCTTCCCCCTGCTGGTGGTCATGATGGCTGGACTGGCTCTGGGTTTCGGCATCATCATCTCCAGCTTGACTACAAAGTACCGCGACTTGCAAATTCTCTTCTCTTTCATCGTCCATTTGTGGATGTACGCCACCCCCATTGTGTACCCCCTGAGCTTGGTTAAGGGAAAGATGGTGGCTGGCATGAATATGTACAACATCATGCGCCTCAACCCCGTCACGCCCGTCATCGAGACGTTCAAGTACGGTTTCCTCGGAGCCGGGGAGTTCATCGGGTGGGGATGGATGGCCTACAGCTTCTTCTTCATGGTGGCACTTATCGGAGTGGGCATAGTAGTCTTTAACAAGACACAGAAGAGCTTTATGGACACAGTCTGAACAGGGTCAAAAGGGTCAATCCGCAAGCGGATCAATCCGATTATCACACCTCCACCCATTTTACACTTATCAAAGCAAAACAATGAAAAAGGCTCTAATCACGGGCATCACAGGACAGGATGGAAGCTATTTGGCCGAATTCCTGTTAGAAAAGGGCTACGACGTCCACGGTATCATACGCCGTTCGTCGGTGGACTATCGCGAGCGCATAGCACATCTGGAGGGGCACAAGAACTTTCACCTGCACTATGGCGATCTGGGCGACACGCTGAGCATCATTCAAGTGATGCGCAACGTCATGCCGGACGAAGTCTACAACCTTGCCGCCCAAAGCCATGTACAAGTGAGCTTCGACGCCCCCGAATACACGGCCAACGTGGACGCCACGGGGGTTCTGCGGATACTGGAAGCTGTGCGTCAATGCGGCTTGGCGGACCACTGCCGCATCTACCAAGCCAGCACTTCGGAGCTTTATGGGCGCGTGGAGCAGGTGCCACAGGACGAGGAGACGCCTTTCCACCCCTTTAGTCCCTACGCCGTGGCAAAACTCTACGGCTACTGGATTGTCAAGGAGTACCGCGATGCCTACAACATCTATTGCTGCAACGGCATCCTCTTCAACCATGAGAGCGAACGACGTGGCGAGACCTTCGTGACGCGCAAAATCACCC
This sequence comes from uncultured Bacteroidales bacterium, assembly GCA_900318175.1. Lineage (GTDB taxonomy): Bacteria > Bacteroidota > Bacteroidia > Bacteroidales > P3 > Colimorpha. Next base: position 14,745 of record ONJQ01000012.1, read on the forward strand.
TTGCCGCAGCCCGCATCCGCTATGGCAAGCAGCAAAAGCTGCTTCTCGGCAACCTCTCTTCGCTGCGCGACTGGGGCTACGCCAAAGACTACGTTGAATGCATGTGGATGATACTGCAATGCCCTCATCCCGACGACTATGTCATAGCCACCGGCGAGCAACACACAGTACGAGAGTTCTGCCAGCTGGCTTTCCACTATGCCGGCATAGAGTTGCGCTGGGAGGGCGAAGGCCCCGACGAGCGGGGCATCTGCACAGCAGTCGACCCTACTATGCCCTCTGCAAACGACCTCATTGGCAAAGAGCTGGTTGCCGTCAGTCCCGACTTCTACCGTCCCACCGATGTGGTCAACCTACTGGGCAACCCCGCCAAAGCCGCTCGCCAACTCGGCTGGAACCCCAGAAAGACCCCTTTTGACCAGTTGGTCAAACTTATGGTGGAGAGCGACATAGCCAAAGTGGCATCAGACGATGCCGCCACAAAAGTGCGCTGCAACTTGGCAGAATATTTGGAGAAAGGAATTGTCAAATGAACCTCGACGCAAAAATATATGTTGCCGGACACCGCGGCATGGTGGGGTCCGCTATCGTGCGGGAACTGCAACGAAAGGGATACAACAACCTCTTATTGCGCACGCACGCCCAGTTGGACCTCTGCAATCAGTCCGCCGTCAACAATTTCTTTACACAAGAGCGACCGGAATACGTCTTCCTCGCTGCAGCGAAGGTGGGTGGCATCGTGGCCAACCAAACAGCACCTGCCGATTTCATGTATCAGAACATGATGCTCGAAATGAACGTGATTCACGCAGCATGGCAAAACGGCTGCCGCAAGTTGCTCTTTCTCGGTTCATCCTGCATCTATCCCCGCTTAGCGCCGCAACCCATGCGAGAGGACTGCCTCCTCACCTCCGCCCTCGAACCCACCAACGAGGCCTACGCACTGGCCAAAATCTCAGGCCTGCGCTACTGCCAGTACCTCAACCGCCAGTACGGCACCCACTACATCAGCGTCATGCCCACCAACCTCTACGGCCCCAACGATAACTACCACCCGGAGCACAGCCACGTCCTTCCCGCCCTCATCCGCCGCTTCCATGAAGCCAAAACCTCTGGTGCTGCAGAAGTGGTCTGCTGGGGTGACGGCACACCCCTGCGCGAGTTCCTCTATGTGGACGACTTGGCCGAGCTCTGCCTCCACCTCATGAACCACTACGAGGGAGACGAAACCGTCAACGCCGGCACTGGCAAAGAAATAACCATCAAAGAGCTCACCCAACTGGTGGCCGAGACCGTGGGATTCACAGGCCGCATCCTCTGGGACACCACACGTCCCAACGGCACCCCGCGTAAGCTCCTCGACGTCAGCAAAGCCGCACAACTGGGCTGGACCTACCGAACCGAGCTGCCCGATGGACTGCGTATGGCCTACCAAGATTTTCTTCAAAACCCCATCAGAGCCGAAAGATAACCCATTATGGCAACAGCAATCGAATTCAACAACGTGTCCAAGCAATACCGCCTTGGCCTCGTCTCCACCAAAACCCTCAGCCACGACATCCAACGCTGGTGGACCATTAACATATTGGGCAAAGAAGACCCCTACCTCAAGATAGGCTCCGTCAACGACCGCGCCTCCAAAGCCGACAGCGAATACGTCTGGGCACTCAAGGACATCGACTTCAAAGTCGAGCAGGGCGACGTCGTCGGCATCATAGGCCGCAACGGTGCAGGCAAGAGCACCCTCCTGAAACTCCTCTCCAAGGTCACCGGTCCCACCACAGGCACCATCCGCGCCCGCGGACGCATCGGCTCCCTACTCGAAGTCGGCACCGGCTTCCACCCCGAAATGACGGGCCGTGAAAACATCTACCTCAATGGTGCCATCCTCGGCATGACCAAATCCGAAATCTCGCGCAAACTCGACGAAATTGTCGACTTCAGCGGCTGCGAACGCTACATTGACACCCCCGTCAAGCGCTACAGCTCCGGCATGACCGTCCGCCTTGGCTTCGCCGTTGCGGCTTTCCTCGAACCCGAAATCCTCGTCGTTGATGAAGTCCTCGCCGTCGGCGATGCCGAATTCCAGAAAAAAGCCATCGGCAAGATGCAGAACGTCAGCCAGGGCGAAGGGCGCACAGTCCTCTTCGTCAGCCACAACATGGCCAGCATCCGCCAACTCTGCAAGACGGGAATACTCCTCAAGAACGGCCTCGTCGAGATGCGTGGCAACGTCGAGGACGTTGTCGACTACTACCTCGGCAGCATGAAGTCCGTCGGCGACTTCAACCGCATAGGAAACGGAGGCGTCCTAGTGCGAGACTGCCGCCTGAGCAAAGAAAATGTCACCCTTGGAGAGAGCTTGGATATCGAAGTTGACATCGAATCCCACATCGATGCGGACATCGTCGACATCAGCTTCGACATCACCGACGAACTCGGAAAGCAAATTGCCCACGTATCCAATTACGACGACGAATACCACATCCCCCATCTCAGCAAAGGCGAGAAAAGAACCGTCCATTGCCGGATTGAGAATATCAACCTCGCTCCCGGATGCTACATGTCAAGCGTCTGGCTGGGCAACCCTTACACCATGTACGACCAGGTGCTCAGTTGCCTGCGTTTCTCTGTAAGCCAAAACACCACCTTCATCCGTCGCATCACACCCTACGACCGTGCCTCCAAAGTCGTACTCCAGTCCAAATGGCAATAAAGGCAATGCTCCAGCAGGAAATCGTTCTCAGCATACTTGTCATCTCTCACAACCAACGCCCCTACATAGCGCGGTGCTTGGACAGCATTCTGGCACAACGGCTGAAGGTCCCCTACGAAATCATCGTCTCCGACGACCGTTCCAACGACGGAACCTGGCAGATTATCGAGCAGTACGCAGAGAGACATCCCGTCATACACCCCATTCGCTGCAACTCCGACGAATGCCACCCCCTGACGCGTTCCGAACGCTGCGGATGGAACAAAGCCACAGTCTACAAACATTCCAAAGGACAATTCTTTGTAAACATAGATGCCGACGACTACCTGCGGAGCGACGACATCTACCAGACCCAGCTGGACGCGCTGCTAAGTCACCCCGAATGCGCCATGTGCCAACAGCGTGTTTGGCAAGTGCGAGACGGCGAGCCCATAGACTCTGGCCACGCTTGGCCCCGTCACCCGATTCTGAAAGATGGCACCGTCCTCGACTATTCCGACATCATTCAGAATGATTTAATCGGAGTCAACCCAACATATATGATTCGGCGCGACACCACCATGAACCCTGCTGAAAAATACGGCAAATGGTACGACGACACCGTCATAACCTACCATCACCTTCAATTGGGCAAAGTGGTCTTTGTTGACCGAGCCGACTACGTATGGGTCCAATACGGGACAAGTATAAGCAATTCTGACAAGGGGTGGGACCGCGAGCTGCTCTATGCCCTGCTTCCCTTCCACCATGCCAACCTATTCCCCCAATTCAAAAATCTCCTTTTGGCTCAACCCAATCTCAACCTTGTGCACATTGCGAAAGAATCCATCTTACGCAAAATCCAACTACAAGACACAACCATTCAATACATAAAACAATTTAAAGGGTTTGTCTCACACTATTTTGCCAACGGTCAAAAGGACTTCATGGGCAAGATTCGGTTGGCAAGAATCCTCCTCCAGTACAAGCAAATCCGGAAAGGTTCACACAAAGATGATAAGACCTTAGACAAACTCTATCGGCTCGTCATGCAATAGCCCCTACACCAAGACCTTCATGAATATATTAGACTGCACCATAAGAGACGGTGGATACGTCACCAAAAACAAATGGACGCCCGACGCGCTGCGGAAAATCGTCTCCACATTGTCCTCTGCCGGCATACATTATATAGAAATCGGCAACAACTTCGGCTTGGGATCATGCCACAAATTCGACTTCCCCCTTTCCGACAACGATTTCATCGACATCTGCATGCCCTGCAAAGGCGATTCCCTGATAGGAATGTTCTTTTTCTATGGCAACGCTGACGACATGAGATGGTTCAAAGACCACGGTGGCGGGTTCCTCCGCATAGGAGCCAACGCAAACAACGTCGACGCCGCCATCAAACACATCCATTGTGCCAAATCATTAGGTCTCTTCGTCAGCTGCAACGTCATGAAGACCTATGCCATCAGCCGCTATCAGTTGACCCAGGTGGCCGAAAAAATAGTCGACGCCGGAGCCGACTGCATCTACATCGTTGACTCCGCCGGCGGCATGCTCCCCCGGCAGGTGGCAGCATACGTCGAAGCCATCAAGGAATTCTACGATATCCATGTCGGATTCCATGGCCACAACAACCTTCTCCTCGCCAATGCCAACAGCCTGGCCGCCGTCGAGGCCGGTGCCACCTTTGTCGACGGCACATTGAAAGGCGTAGGGCGTGGAGCCGGCAATGCGCAATTGGAGTCACTCGTGGCCATCCTACAGAAAGCCCACCTCATGCCCTCCAGCTGCAACGCCCTCCAGCTGGCCACCACGGCTGAAGAGGTTATCGGCAACCTAATGCCCAAGGGCAGCTCCAAGCGGGAAATCAACGTCGGCATCGTCAACTTCCACGACTCCTTCACCACCCTGCTCGAAAAAGTCTCCGACAAATATGGCATCGACCCCGACCAATTAATGGCCGAAGTATGCAAAATCAATGTTATCAACCCCTCTGAAGAATTATTCGAGTTTGCTGCAAAACGTCTTAAAGAAGGAATGAAATTTGAATTCACTCCGGCCTACTCACACAAAACCTTTTAAGCGAAATACCTTGGTACCAAATTAGTATGACCGATTTTAAAGACAGTTTCAAACAGATGATTCATGAGATGGACCGCTTGGTTACACTCACCAACAAGCGCTCTGTGCTCATCCTGCTTCAACATACCCACGCTGAGGACACATTCCCCCGCGTGCCCTCCGTGCGCGAAAGCATCACCAACATCATTGGCTTCGTCGCTTTGGGCGACGAGCAATACCTCCCTTATATTATCGAGGAGTCCGTGGGCATTGTAGACACCGTGATGATTGACATGGACAACAAACGGAGCAACTCCCGCCAGCTATGCCTTAAAGCCCAACAGCTGGCCCAGAGCAAGGGAATGACTGTGGCATACTATAGCGACTATGCCACCTGGATATCTTCAGCCATCGCTTTTATGATGGAAATAGAGCGAAAGGACCTCGACAAGAACGTCTTTGAATGCACCCGACTGCTGATAGGCCGCAACCCACTGGCTACACAGATGGTGTTGGAATTAATCAACAAAGGCATAGATGTATCCCTCCTCCGTGAGGAGTATCCATCCCCTCAGTTCCCCATCACTTGCGGAACCATCACTATCGATTCAGAACACATCCACTTTGTGGACAGCACCTCCTGCGTCGACCTTGATGTGTTGATTGGCTGCGAAATCCAACACACCAGCCCTTGGCTGCACCAGCTCTCAGCTTCACGATTCAAGTTTATCTACGACATCGGAACCCAGAACTTTTCGCAACCCTTCATCGACACCCAGCGCGACAACGGGGCCAGCATCTATCGCTCCGACGACCGTGCCGGCATCTCCGGCATCGTGGTCAACCTCATGGAGACTGCCCAACTCATCTCTTCACGCCTCGGTCGGACCTCCATCGGTGGCATCCCCATCGTCAGTGGGGGCTATGTCGGCCTCCCCGGCGACATCGTTGTGGACAACTACCTCGACGCCCACTCCATCCTTGGTGTAGCCAATGGCGACGGGTCGTTCAAAAAAGACCTCACCACAGCGGACACAATTAACTTGCAAAGAATAAACAAAATAATCTGACTGACAGATGGACAACTGTATCATGGTACTGCCCGGAACAGTGTGGCAGATTCCCTTGATTAAACGAATCAAAGAGTTGGGCTACCGCGTGGCCGTAGTTCATCCCTACCCCGATGCTCCCGCCTTCAAATATGCCGACGAAAAAGTCTACTCCGACATCCTCGACCGCGAAGCAGTGCTTGCCGCGGCTCGGCGGCTCGGCGTCGTCGCCGTCATGTCCGACGAATGCGACATCGCCACCCCCACCCTTGCCTACGTCTCCTCGCAGATGGGTCTCCCCTCGCAGACCGAACCTATGGCCCGACTCTATACAGACAAATCACTGATGCGCAACTTCTGTCGCGACCACGGTCTCCCATGCCCCGACTACAAGGTATGCGAGACTGTCGACGAGGCCGTCGCCTTTTACCAGGGGCTGAAAGCCCGGAGCGCGGAGGCCGACCTTAAGATGGTCATCAAACCAATCGATGCCAACAGTAGCCGTGGGGTCTTCACCATCCAGAGCGAGGAACAGTTGATCTCCCTCTTCGACCAATCCATCGCCTACTCCCATCACCGCCACGCCGTCATCTGCGAGCAGTTCATCTCCGGCGCCGAATTCTCCGTGGACGGCATCCGGCTTCCGCAGGGGCACGTCTGCCTCGCCATATCGGAGAAGACCCAGTTCCCATACAACAAAAACCTGGACAACTACCTCTACTTCTCCTACACCAACCCCCGATACGACTATGATCGCCTTAGGGCAGTGAACAACCAGTTTGTCGAGCTTTCCGGCCTCCCCTTCGGCTTCACCCATGCCGAATACCGCTACGAGAACGGCCAGTTCTACCTGTTGGAGATTGGGGCCCGCGGAGGTGGAGGCCTCCTCTCCTCCCACGTCGTCCCCGCCCTCACCGGTATCGACAACTACAAAATACTCATCGACATGTTTGTCGGCAATCCCGTCACCACCGTCATCGACCCGCAAAGTCTGCGGAACAACCGAGTGGCCATGGTCAAATTCTTCGACACCTCCGAAGAGGGCGGAGTGGTGAAAAACATCAAGGGACGTGACTTCCTCGATGCACAACCATCCATACTTCACTGGCAACTCAACTTCAAGGAGGGCGACCGCATCAAACGCCCCACCGACGGCGGCAACCGCATAGGCTACTACATCGCTTGCACCGATGGGCCCGATGCCATGACCCAGTTAGAGGAACAGGTCGACAACCATTTTGTTATCGAATATGAGTGACAACACACCTCTCGTCAGCATCTGTTGTCTCACCTTCAACCACGAGCAGTTTATCCGTCAATGCCTTGATGGATTCCTGATGCAGCAGACCTCCTTCCCCTTTGAAATCCTGATTCACGACGACGCTTCCACCGACCAGACGGAGGCCATTTTGCGGGAATATGAAAAGCGGTACCCTGACATCGTGTTCCCCCTCTACGAGACGCAGAACAAATTCCAACAAGGCTACGGCGGCCGTATGGACATTGAGTTCAACTACAAGCGCGCACGTGGCAAATACATAGCCTATTGCGAGGGCGACGACTACTGGACCGACCCACACAAGCTGCAGCGTCAAGTGGACTTCATGGAGTTGCACCCGGAGTACTCAGTCTGTTTCCACCGCTGCCAACACCTCAACACATACACCGGCGCGTTAAGCGACGACTTTTGCGGTCGCTACTTCGCCCACGGCGAGGAGGCTGTGGACATCAGCCTCGACATGTTCTTTGAGCGGTGGATTACCCAACCCCTCACCATGGTATTCCGACGCAGCTGTTTCACACCCCAGTGGCAGAAACTATATAAGCACTACCGCGACATGCACGAAATCTACCACCTCCTCAACGTAGGCAAGGGTCGCCTCTTCGGCTTCGTGGGCGGGGTCTACCGCTACCACGCCGGGGGCGTCAACAGCATGATTTCCGACGGCAAATACTGCGCAACCTCTTACCCCATAGACCGTGAATTCTACCACGTCAACCGCAACCGCTTTGCCAAAAAAAACTTCCTCAACACCCTTTCCTCCTGCATTGCCTACTACGCCAACCACGACAGGAAAAAAGCTGTCAAGATGACGTGGGAGTATCTCCTCACGTCGAACGACTTGCACGCCACAGCCAAATTCGCACGTTTCATCATCAAGCAACGCAAATGCCATCCATCTCCTTCACCGAACAAGTAATCCTCCCGCTCAGCGAGAGCCTACAATTGTATACTGAAAAACCCGCATTCTGCATCGGTGGTCGGTTCTACACTTATGGCCATCTGGCCCAGCGGGTAAACACAATCCGCACGCAGGTCCGCCAACTGAAGCCCAAAGGGCAGGTCGTATCCCTGCTGGTGGGTGACCATATCGACACCTACGCCTCCATCATAGCCTTGTGGTGGGAGGGATTGGCCTACGTCCCCCTGCACCCGCTGCAACCCGACGAGCGGAACCTTAACATCATATCCCAGACGGGCACCACGCTTCTGCTGCACGCTACCGAAGGCAGCACACTGACTGCCTCCGCCACAAGCCACGGTGTGCAAGCACATTGCACCGCACACTGGGAGTCAACGGCACCAGCGGCAAGCGTCCCACCCTGCGAAGTGGAGGATAGCCGCTTAGCCTACATCCTTTTCACCTCCGGCAGTACGGGAACCCCTAAGGGCGTGAGCATCTCACGGCTCAACCTGGCAGCATTCATCGACTCCTTCTGGCAAACGGGCTTTGCACTGGGATCCGACGACCGCTGCCTGCAAGCCTTTGACCTCACCTTCGACGTCAGCATCCAAGCCTTCCTCACAGCCCTGCTGCGGGGCGGGTGCGTCTACACCATTCCCTATGGGCAGGTGAAATACATCCATGCCGCTTCCCTGCTCATGGAGCAGGGCATCACCTCCGCCGCCATGGCACCCTCCATGCTCACCTACCTCAGACCCTACTTCGACCAGCTCGGCACCGAGAGTCTCCGCACCACCATCCTCACCGCCGAAGCCTGCCCCGTGGACCTCATCGAGGACTGGTTCGCCTGTGCACCCAACGCTGAGGTGTACGACTTCTACGGTCCCACCGAGGGCACCATCTACTGCACCTGCTACCATCTGAGCCGCCAAAGAGCCAACCTCTCCGCCAACGGTGTGGTAGCCATCGGTAAGCCACTTGCCAACGTCCACGCCGTGATTGTAGACGAAGAGGGCCACCAACTGCCCGCTGGGCAGAAAGGCGAGCTGTACATTGCAGGACACCAGGTGACCCAAGGCTATTGGAACAACCCTGAGCGGAACAGCACCGCCTTCACCACCCTGACATGCCAAGGCACATCCATGCGCTTTTACCGTACCGGCGACCTCTGCGCACAACTGGAGGACGGCAACATCCTCTACTACGGACGCATAGACCTCCAAGCCAAAATACAAGGCTACCGCGTAGAACTGGGCGAGATAGAGTACCACGCCCGCAACTACTATTCCGGCCAATACCGCACCGTTGCCATCGCCTTTACCAACAATGCAGGACTGACCGAGATTGCCCTCTTCGTCGAGACGGAGACCACCGACCCCGCACCACTGAAACAATACCTCCAAGCAAAGCTTCCGCACTACATGCTCCCCTCCAAGATAATCTTTCTGAAAAACTTCCCTACCAACAAGTCCGAAAAGATAGACCGCACCGCTCTGAAAGAAACAGTAACAGCGTGAAAGTGATAAAAGACTCACGTATTGACACGTTCACACATTCACACATTCAAGAATTCTCAATTACTCCTCTTTTCTTTCTCAACAACAAATAAAAGAGAAACTAAATAGAAAGAAAACAGAAACTAAATAGAAACTAAATTGGTAGAGATAAGGACATACACCGTCGGCCAGCTGGGCCAATGGCTTGAGGGCAACGAGACGTTGGGGCTCAGCGAGGCAGTCATCACGCGGACACGAGCCAGAGCCATTGCACACAACCCATACGCCAAACCCGACGACGTAGTTGTGGCAACAGTTGTCGAGGAGGGCGAGACGGTGGCCTTCACAGCCCTTTTCCCCGACCTTGTGGGCGGGGAAATCTACTACTGGTTCAGCACCCTCTGGTGCCATCCAGACCACCGTGGGAAAGGCTACGCCCTCATAGCTGTCGGGACACTGTTGGAACACTACACACCTGCCCGCTGCCTGGACTCGTGGGCTGCCGACGAGACCATCGAAATATTCAAATATTTCGGCTATCAGACCCAATACTTCCCGCAATACAAGCACACCCTCACCACACTCAAGCACCCTTCGCCGAGACGGCTCGCAGCCTATTGCCTGCACCGGGGCTGGCAGCCCCTCGCCAAGCGCAAACAGCTGAAAGAACAGCACGTCAGCTGCAGGTATTCAATAGAATACGTCAACCACATCAACCCGCAGACAGCGCAATTCATCCGGGCCCATTCGGCGAAAGACCTGCTGCCACGTAGTGCCGAAATGTTGGACTGGATTATGCAGCACCCTTTTCTCCACACGGCCCCCCTCGCTGCGCGCGCAGCCTCCTCCAACCCGTTCCCCGACAGCGTCGGGCGATACTGGATCAGCGGAGTGAAAATCATGTTGAACAATACACTTGCGGCATTCTACATCATACGTCAAGCCGACAACGAGCTCTCCATCAAATACCTCTACTATCATCCTGCCCACGCCGAGGCCGCTTTCGACTCCATAGCCCGGCACATCGTCGAGCTCCAAGCACAAAGCTTCACCACCCGCAGCAAAGAACTATCGGATTACGTAGGACGCCTCGGCATCTTCAGCCGAGCGACGAAGGATAACATCTCATACTCCTTCCCGCCTTCGTTCTCCCTTCCCTCCCACGCCACGGCTCAAGGAGGCGACGGGGACGCCTTCGTATAGCATCACCGCAAAACACTCACCTCCATGTCAGCTCTAAAAAAGAACACACCCCTGCGAAAAGTAGCCGTTCACACCCTGAGGTTCGCCAACCGGATGCGGCTGCGCAACCGCAACTTCTCGCTGATAACAAACACCTGCATCGGCGGCATCGTCTACCACGAACTGGGGCTGCAATTCCTCTCCCCCACCATCAACTGCGGCATCCGCGACCACGAGCAGTTCTTTACCTTCTGCAACCATCTGCGCCACTACCTCTCCCTGCCCCTCAACTTTGTCCCCTCTGAGTATAACTACCCCGTTGCCACCCTGCGGGGCGACTATGGCCCCGTCACCATCTATTTCTCGCACTACAAAAGCCGCGAGCAAGCCTTCACTAAATGGGAAGAGCGCAAACGGCGCGTCAACTGGGACAACATCGTCATTCTGATGGATGGCGACAACTGCACGCCGCAACAGGCAGCCGCCTTCAACCGCATCACGTGGCCACACAAAGTCATTTTTACCACCCTCAGTGGCCAGCGCCAACCCTCCGAATTCGCCATCACACACCCTGAATACCGTCCCTTCGAGCTACTCGAATACGGCCCCATGCACCACTCCCTGCGGTGGTACGAGACGCTGGACCTCGTCCACTTCCTCAATACTGGCGACATACGCAAAAATCCACTCCTCAAATAGGCATTAGCCAAGTGAAAAGGACTCACACAATAACGCATTAACACATTCAAGAATTCACACATTAATACATTCAAGAAGATGAACACCCCTTCACGCAACGACATCAGCCAGACCATACAAACCGTGGCACAGCGTGTATTCGGCGACCCCACCCTGCAAATCACGGATAATCTCGGTCCCGACCAACTCGCTGCCTGGACCTCACTCACCTACACCCAACTGCTCACCGAAATCGAAACCACCTTCAACATCAAGTTCAAGATACTCGAAATCATCAAAATGCAAACCATGGGAGCCATCATCGACATCACCATGCAACATCTTGCAGCCAATGATTGATTACGGCGAAATTGAAATCAAAACTTTCACCGCCTCGGAGTTGAGCCAGTGGCTTGACAGCGGGCAGCCGGTTGCAGGGCTTGACTCGGGCATCATCTCCCGGACACGGGCGCGCGCGCTGGTCCACAACCCTTATGTCAAGCCGGAGGATCCTTTGTTGGCGGCAGTCCTCACGGGTGGCAAGGAGGCCATTGCCTTTACCGCCGCTTTCCCCGAACTGATAGGGGGCGTGAGATACTGGTGGTTCAGCACCCTCTGGTGCCATCCCGACTACCGTGGCAAGGGATTCCCATTAGTCCTGATGCGGACCCTAGGCGAAGAGTACGGTACGGAGCATTGCCTGGACACGATGGGAGCACCGGAGACGGTGGCTATCTTTAACAACTTCGGCCACCGGTTGACCTACCTACAGGAGTTCCGCTTCGGCACGCGGGTCTACCCGCAGGGGACATTGGGCCGCGTGGTCACCTTTCGCGAGGGCGCCAAAAACCTGCTGCGCAACATGAACCCACGGCTCAAAGGGATAATCCGGCAGTCACGCTACGAGCTCATCTATCAAGACTCGATTGACCAAGACACATACGGCTTCATCGCCAAGCACGCCGCGGGGGACATCATCCCGCGCACAAGGGAGATGCTCAACTGGATTCTGCAATACCCCTTCAAGCATTGCACGCCTCTCCGCGGCAGAACCTCGGACGCCAACCCCTTCGGAGACTGCGACACCCGCTACTGGATAAAGGGGGTGAAAGTGAATGTGGGCGGGCAGATGGTGGGCCACTACATCATCCGCAATGCGGAGCAGGACCTCTCCATCAAGTACCTCTACTACGACAGGGATTACAAAGAGGAGGTGTTCAACTCCATCCTGCAGCACATCCTCCACCACGGCAACCCCTGCTTCACCACGCGCGACCCCCTGTTGAGCGACTACCTGCTGCGCAACAAGGTGTTTTCCAAACAGCGCACAGACCAGATTTCATTCTCCTACCCCCAGCAGTTTCAACTGCCCACCGACCCCGTTTCACAGGGCGGCGACGGCGACTGCTTTGTGTAACCTCATACCCTCACCCCGTTCGCCGTGAACCCCAACAGCTACATTAAGAAGATAACAAAAAGACTGAAACGGTCAGGCAACCGTTTTGGAGTCCGCCCCATTGAGGTGTTTGTCTTCCACGCCATCTCGGACAGCTTCAACCCCGCCCGTTGCCAGAGGGGGGACTGGAGCTCGACGCAGGACTTCAAGCAGAGGCTCGACGACCTGCGGCGCACCTACACCTTCATTCCCCTACCGGAAGCCCACCGCAGACTGCGACAAGACTTGCTGCGCACTAAGAGATATGCCGTCCTCACCTGCGACGACGGGATGAAGAGCATACTCTCCATCCTCCCCTGGCTCGAAGCAGAAGGCATTCCCATCACCCTGTTCCTCAATGCCAAATACTTGGACGGAGTGAGCAAAAGGGAAGGCTACGCTGAAGAGCCCGAATATATCACCCACAATGATTTAGAACAGATTAACTCGCCGTTGGTTACCATCGGAATGCACGGGTTCGAACATGTGGACCATTCCACCATGACCCGTGAGCAGTTTACGGCCTCGATGGTGGATAGCAGAAATGTGCTGGAGAAGCATCCAGCCTTCATTCCCTACTTCGCCTACCCTTGGGGCCGCTTCAACCCATCTACACAACAGTGGTTGAAGGCACTGGGCATCAACCCCGTACTGACCGACGGGACATCAAACTACAGATACAACCAAGGAATAGACCGAAAATGCATTGACACTCCCCTTTAGAAATTCTTGAATGCGTTAATTTGTTAATGCTTGAATCCTTTTTCACCTTTCACTTTTCATTCTTCAAATTAATAAGTGCTCACTCGTAAAGACCTCTACAATATCCCCGGCTGGCACACCCGCAAGCACCTCGTTGTGATTGAATCCGACGACTGGGGGAGTGTCCGAATGCCCTCCGCCGCTGCCTACAACCAGTTCCTTGCTCACGGCGTGAGAGTGGATCTCGACCCCTACTGCCGATACGACAACCTCGCCACCTCCGAGGACCTCAGCAACCTGTTTGAAGTGCTCAACTCCGTCAAGGACTGCTACGGCAACCCCGCGGTCATCACCGCCAACGCCGTCACGGCCAATCCAGACTTCGAAAAGATTGCTGCCTCCAATTTCGAGAACTACTACTACGAGCCCTTTACCCACACCCTCGCCAAAAGTCCACGCCATACAGACGCCTTCGCCCTCTGGCAGCAAGGCATGGATGCGAAGCTCTTCCACCCCCAACTGCACGGCAGGGAACATCTCAACGTGAAGAAATGGCTCGCCGCCCTCCGCTCTGCTGAGCCCGCCACACTCCTTGCATTCCAGTTAGGCACCTTCGGCCTCACACAGGACTCCGCCCCCACCATCAAGCAGTACTACTTAGGGGCCTTCAACTCCGCCCTGCCCACCGACATAGAACACTACCGAACCATCATATGCGAAGGAGCTGAACTCTTCAACACCATATTCGGCTTCCGATCAGAAAGCTTCATAGCCCCCACCTACGAGTGGAGCCCCGACATCGAGCCCCACCTCACCGCAGCGGGCATCAAATACTTGCAAGGTACCGTGTGCCAGAAGATCCCCGTGGGTGACGACCAAGGGACCATCCTCAAGAGGCGCTGCTTTCAGGGCACCCAAAGCCCACACGGCCTCATATACCTCATGCGAAACTGCTTTTTCGAACCCTCACTCAAACCCGAGGCTGACAATGTGGGCGAATGCCTACACCACATCAAGAAGGCCTTCCGCTGGGGAAAAGCGGCCAATATCTGCTCCCACCGAGTAAACTTTATCGGCTCCATCGACAAACGAAACACCGACCGCAACCTCCCCGCCCTCCGCCGCCTACTCAGCGAAATACTCCGCAACTGGCCGGACACCCAATTCGTCACCTCCGACACCCTCGGTGCCATCATTCAATCAAAATCATGAAACTCTCCATCGTAACCGTAAACAAGGACAACGCTGCAGGTCTTGAGAAGACCCTCGGCAGCATCGTCGAACAGACCGCCACGGATTTCGAATTCATCGTAGTGGACGGTGCCAGCACCGACGGCAGCGTGCAGACAATCGAAAAGTACAGCCAACACCCAGCCATGCGATGGCTCTCCGAGCCAGACAGCGGCATCTACAATGCCATGAACAAAGGCATCCGCATGGCCACGGGCGAATACGTCATGATGCTCAACTCTGGCGACTGGCTCACTGGTCCCACCATACTGCAACAACTCCTGGCGCAGATAGAGTTTCACGGCAATCCCCCCATCCTTTACGGCTCCACCATCAACACATGGCCCGACGGACGGACGCAACGTAACCGAGTGTCGCCAGATGCACGATTCACCATGTTCAGCTTCTATCGCGGCACTTTGGACCACGTCGGCACCTGCATACGTCGGGAGCTCTTTGAGCAATTCGGGCTGTATGACGAGTCGCTGCGTATATGCTCCGACTGGTCTTGGTTTATGAAGGTCGTCGCCCTCGGACAGATACAGCCCCTGCACGTGGACATAGACACTATCTACTTCGACATGACGGGCATCAGCGAGTCCGATGGCAAGAACCACGACCTCATAGCACGGGAGAAACGAGCGGTGCTGGAGGCTACGCTCCCACAGGCTGTGCTGGAGGACTACGACGCCTTCTCTGACGACATCATCTTCATGCGCCGCCTCCACCGTCACCCCTTTGCCTACCGCATGGTCCGCTGTTTGGAGCGGATCCTATTCAAAATAGAAAAAAAACGTCAATGAAATTCACTGTCGTCATACCCCTCTACAACAAGCGCAACTACATACTCCGTGCTGTAGAAAGCGTGCTGTCACAAACACCAGCCCCCATGCAGGAGCGGGAGGATGTAGAACTCATTGTGGTGGACGACGGGAGCACGGACGGCTCATACGAACTTGTCGACCAGCGACTCGCGGAGTTGAAAAACTGTCGGGTTATACGCCAATCAAACCAAGGCGTTGCAGCAGCCCGAAACACTGGCATCGCCGCCGCCCAGGGTCAATATATTTGCTTTCTGGATGCCGACGACTGGTGGGAACCCACTTTCCTGCAGCTAATGGAGCAGTTGATGGTCCAATGTCCCGATGCGTCGGTTTATGCGTCGGGGTTCTACCTCGTTAAGAACGGTCGTCGCCGCATAGCCCCTGTGGGTGTTCCTGCGGACTTCGAGCGGGGATATATCAACTACTGCCAAGTCTATGCCGCCACCCTCTGCATGCCAGTAAGTTCAAGCTCGGCTGTCGTCCTGAAGACCGCCATCACCGAAGCTGGCGGATTCAACACAAAGCTCACCCTGGGCGAAGACTTCGACCTATGGATAAGGTTAGCCTTGAAACACAAAGTAGCATTCGAGAATACCCCCTTATCAAACTACTTCCAGGATATCCCCGCCGGCGAACGAGCCACACGCAGACTGCATCCGCCCCAGAGCCACATGCTTTGGAACCTTGACTACCTTGCCGAGCAAGAGAAACAAAATGCAGACCTGAAATACTTGTTGGACAGGCTCAGATGCGGAGGCCTATTTCGATACTATCTGTCAGACAAGTATCACGACGAGGCAATGAGGTTGTTGGACAAAGTGGATTGGTCTAAACAGCCATCCTCTATATTCAAGAAATACCATTCGCCACGATGGTTTGAGCACTTTAAATACCGACTGATGAAGGCCGGCTCTAACATTAAGCAAATGCTGATTCGAATAACAATGCACCGATAGGTAAAAAAACACTTTCAGAGTGGAAATCCAAAATAAGAAAAACACATTATCGAATACCCGCATTTGCACATTCACGAATTCGCACATTCAATCGTTTCACCATTAATCTATAATCTGAATTGGTACCTTTCTTTCCCAAACAAATATCAACAAAGGCTATCACGATTTACCTGCTGTCGTTGGCAGTGGTGAGCGTGGTGTTTATGAAATATATGATGGGGCTTGATTTCCTCATCGTCGGCATCACTTGGGTAGTGATGTTTTTCGGGCTGTCGGCGCGCTACACGAAAAGGTGGATGGACAGCGACGAGAAGGTATATGTGCGGAAGCTGTTCGTCACAGCTTTGATATTCCGATTGGTGTGGGTGATTTTCTCGTACGTATATTATTTCATCAAGACTGGTATACCCTTCGAGTTCGGCGCGAGTGATTCGTTGGGTTATCACACGGCGGCGGAGTGGCATGTCGACCTGGGGTGGAGCAAGGCGATGGAGCGTCTGAACAACACGGAGCTGAGCGACAGTGGATATCCTTTCTACCTGATGGTGCTGTACAACATTATCGGTCCCAACATCTTTGTGACCCGTGTCCTGAAGGCGTTGATGAGTGCCTTCAGCTGTGTGTTGGTTTACCGACTGGCGAGCCGCAACTTGGGGAAGGAGGCAGGCCGGATGGCAGGCATCTTCTGCTGTTTGGCACCGAACTTGATATTGTACTGCGGTCTGCACCTGAAGGAGACCGAGATGCTGTTTCTGACAATCGCTGCGCTAGAGCGGGCGGACGATCTGTTGCGGAGCAAGCGGATTTCCGTTTGGAAAATTGTGCTTGTGGTGGCACTGGCTTTGTCGCTGTTTACCTTCCGCACGGTTCTGGGCATCACGGTGGTTTTTGCCATAGTGACGGCGCTGGTGTTTTCCAACCAGTCGGTGATGAGCCGCTGGAACAAGACAGTGCTGATATTCTGGGCGGTGATGGGGCTGCTGGTGATGGCGGGCGGTTCCATTGCCAACGATGCAGAGCGGTATTGGAGCCAACGCGACGAGAACCAGGCGGCCAAACGCGAACACCAGATGAGAAAGGGTGTGAAGTGGGCTAAGTATGCCACAGGCACGGTGATGGCCCCCATCATGTTTGTACTTCCGTTTCCCACGATGGTGGATGTGGACGAGCAGTATAACCAGCAGCTGATAAGCGGGGGCAACTATGTACGCAGTTTCTTGGGCGGTTTTGTGCTGCTGGCTCTCTTCAGCGCTGTCTTTGTCAAGAGGAATTGGCGCGACTTGTCATTGGTGGGTGCCTTTGTGGTGTCGTATCTGGGTGTGATTTGCATGAGCGGTTTCGCCAATGCCGAGCGTTTTCTGTTGCCAGGACTGCCGTTCCTGCTGATTATTGCCGCGTATGGGGTGACACTGCTGAATGCAAAGAACTATCAGTGGCTGAGGATGTGGTTTGTCTTTGTGCCGGTGCTGGTTGTCGGCTGGGCTGTGTTCAAGCTGGGCGCCCGCGGCATTCTGTAGGTTATTTTGAGACCGGGAAAGATGAATTGATTCACGCATTGACACATTAACGCAAAAACACATTCGAGATGAAGGTGGCTTTCTTTTTCGGGGCACTGAACCGCGGCGGCGCGGAGACGCTGGCACTGGACGTGCTGAGGCGCCATAGGTCGTTGCCGTTCGGGGTAGTGTGTCTCTATAGAAACGATGGTGTGCTGTCGGAGCAGATGGCCGCGACTGGCGCGAGGATGTTGAGGATTCCTCGCAAAAGGAGTTGGGTAGTGTATATTTGGAGGCTGTGCCGTGCCATCCGGGCTAACGACATCAGAATTGTCCATGCGCAGACATCGCTAAACGCGATATTGGCCATTGTTTGCTCGTGGTTTACGGGGGTGAGGGTAGTGACGACGTTCCACGGCTTCGGGTTTGTGGGTGCGCCACGGGTGCTGAGGCGTTTTATTTTCAGGGGGAGTGACAGGGTGGTCTTCGTCAGCGAGGGGCTAAAGAGTGCGTTTGTGGAGCGCGGTGTTTTCGGATGCGAGGGGAAGCTGGCGGTTGTACACAACGGAATAGATTTTGGCAAGTTGAGCATAAGGGTGGCCTCGCCTGTCGAGGATACAACTGGGGCCACGAGAGGGGAAGACGGCATAAGGATGTGCATGGTAGGCAGTTTCGGCGACGGTAGGAACCATCTGCTTGTTTGCCGATTCCTCCGGCTGTTGAAGGAGGAGGGTGTTGCCTTCCATTTCACTTTTGTGGGGGCAGCACGCCCCAAGGAGATGGAGTTGTACGACGAGTGCGTGAGGTATTGCAGCGAGCAGGGGCTGGAGAAAGAGGTCACGTTCGCGGGGCTACGCGACGATGTGCCAGAGATTCTCAGCAGGATGGACGCTTTTGTCTATTCCACTCGTCACGACAGTTTCGGGCTGGCGGTGATTGAGGCCATAGCGTGCGGTGTGCCCACTTTTGTGAACGACTGGTGCACAATGAGGGAGATTACGCAGGAGGGACGATGGGCCACGCTCTACAAGTCGGACGACGAGGAGTCGCTGCTGGGGGTCTTCAAAGATTTCCTGTCCCACCGTGAGGAGTATGAAGCCAAGGCTCGCAAAAGTGCATATGAGGTGAGAGATACTTACAGCATAGAGAGCCACATCGGGGCATTGGACTCCCTGTACAGGGGAATCCTTGAATGTGAGAATTCTTGAATGTGGGAATCTTTTTTCCACTTTTGAATGTGTTAGGATGAAGCACAAACTCGGAAAGTAACAAAAGAGTGAGTGCATTTGTTTTTTATCGATTAATCATCATAGCGATACTATATGTCAGTAAAAAAAATAACCATCACGGGAGGCGCTGGCTTTATCGGGTCCAACTTGTGCGAATTCTTCTCGAAGGAGGGTTTCGAGGTCACCTGCCTGGATAATCTCTCAACGGGTTTCAAACGCAATATCGAGCCGCTGCTCACTCTACCCAACTTCCACTTTGTGGAGGGTGATATTCGCGATTTAGAGACGTGCCGCCGCGTGGTGGCGGGCTGCGACGTGGTGCTGCATGAGGCTGCACTGGGCAGTGTGCCCCGCAGCATCAACGACCCCATCAATACGAATGCGAACAATGTGGACGGGTTCCTAAACATGCTCGTTGCCGCCCGCGATGCGGGGGTGAAGAGGTTTGTGTATGCCGCCAGTTCATCCACCTATGGCGACAGCACCACACTGCCCAAAAGGGAGCATGTGATCGGAAGGCCCCTCTCGCCATACGCCATCACGAAGTTTGTGAACGAGCTGTATGCAACCGTTTTCTCGAATCTGTACGGCTTGGAAACTGTCGGCCTGCGCTATTTCAACGTCTTCGGACGGCGGCAGGACCCCAACGGTGCCTACGCAGCGGTGATACCCCTCTGGGTGAAGGCTCTGATGGAGCATGAGCCGCCGTTTATCAACGGGGACGGGTCTTACTCGCGCGACTTCACCTATATCGACAATGTGATTCAGGCCAACCGCCTGGCCGCGCTAATCCCGTCGGAGGAACTGAGCGAGCGGCTTGCGTCCTACAACGCGTCGCTGCCCGCGGGCTGCCCGCGCGACAGTGTCTTCAATGTGGCCTTCGGCGGCAACATAACACTGAACGAACTGTTCGACTGCTTGAGAATGAACCTATCTCGTTTCGACGCTGCGATTGCCACAATCGAACCCGTGCACCGCGACAATCGTCCAGGCGACATTCCACACTCACAAGCTTCGATAGAGAAGGCTCAAAAGGTTCTCGGCTACAACCCCCAGTTCGACGCACGCAGCGGCTTTGCCGCAGCTTGCGAATGGTATTGGACGGAGAACGCTTTGAAAAAGTGACAAAATTCACTCATCCACGAGTTCACACATTCAAGCAATAACGAATTCAAGCATACGTTCGATGAAGGTATTTTTCGTTGCCAGCGGCAACAAGAGTGTAGGGTGCGTAAGCCCCTTTGTCCAGTCGCAGTATGACTCCCTCAGCAGGGAAGGCTTGGAGATGGTTCTCTTCCCGATCCGCGGCAAAGGTTGGAAGGCTTACGCCCGCGCCATACTCCAACTGCGGAAGGCCATCCGAAGTGAACGTCCCGACGTGGTGCATGCCCACTATTCTGTGTGCGGCATTGTGGCCACTGTAGCTGCACTCTGCTACCGTACCAAAGTGGTGGTCTCCATCCTCGGCAGTTTCCCACACAGGAACTTCAAGAGGCGTTGGGTACGGTTCTGCATCAAGCATGTATGGGATGCGACCATTGTGAAGTCTCAGCGTACGGCCGACCAGCTGGAGATGCAACTCCCTGTAATCCCCAACGGGGTGAATCTGGAGCAGTTTTCCATCATCCCCCACGACGAGGCCAGAAGCCTTTGTGGCTTTGAGGAGGGGAAGCGATACATTGTGTGGTGCTCGGACCCGGCACGGCCTGAGAAACGCTACGACTGGGCGGAAGCGGCGACCCAAAGGCTCAACGACCCGAACACGGTGCTCTTCCCCCTCTACGGCAAGCCCCACGACGAGGTGGTTCGCTACTTGTGCGCTGCCGACCTGCTGCTGCTGACCTCCGTTTCGGAAGGGTCGCCCAATGTCATCAAGGAGGCCATGGCGTGCAACTGCCCCATTGTGAGCACAGATGTGGGTGACGTCAGCTGGATTACTCAAGGCGTCGAGGGGACTTACGTGGCACCCGTGGGCGACATCGCGGCGCTTGCCTCCTGCATCCGTCAGGCACTGGACCGTGGCGGGCGCACCGAAGGGCGAAAGCGCATCGAGGAATACGGCATCACAACCCACTGCATTGCTCAGAAAATCATCAATATCTATGACTCTTTATAATATCCTTGACCTATACCTCTTCCTGCCCCTTGGCGACTGGGTGAACCACAGTTGCGTGGGGCGCGAGTTGAAACGCTTGCGGAGCCAAGACAGCCTGAGCGAGGAGGAAATCCGCAACCTGCAGAACGCGAAACTCCAACGTCTCGTGGCCCACTGCTACGAGACGGTTCCCTACTATCGGCACCTCTTCGACAGCCTCGGCGTGAAACCCGAGCAAATACGCTGCCGTGAGGACCTGAAAGTGCTGCCCCCGCTCACCAAGCAGACCATCCGCGACAACTACAACGAAATGTTCAGCACGGCCGTGGACCCCAAACGGCTGCGGAAAAGCTCCACAGGCGGCAGCACAGGCACACCGCTGAACTTCTGCACCGACGCCCGTGAATGGAGCTGCTGGAAAGCCTCCACACTGCGAGCCTGGGAGTGGTACGGCATACATCTTGGCGACAAGATTTTCTCGCTCGGAGGCAACTCAATCAATCAGAAAAAATCGCTCCTGTCGTTCAAAGGGCTCTACGACCGAGTCATCATGCGCAACTACAAATTCAGCAGCGCGGACGTCACCGACGCCTGTATGCAGCGCCACTACGAAGCCCTGATGCGGTTGCGTCCCGCCGCGTTGAGGGGCTACGGCTCGTCACTCTACATCCTTGCCCGCTACATCGAGGAGCATCGCCTACCCCTCTGCCCCATCAAGGCCGTCTTGACCACCGGCGAAGTGCTGGTGGGCGAATACCGCCGCAAGCTTGAGGAGGTATTCCATGCACCCGTCTACGACGCTTACGGCGCAGGCGACGGCGGCATCCTCTCACACGAATGCCCGTGCCACTCTGGCTTCCACATCACCGAGCAGTCCTGCATCATCGAAATCACCGACCAGCAGGGCCACCCCCTCCCCGACGGCCAGACAGGCTACGTCTGCACCACCGATCTGGACAACTACGCCTTCCCCTTCCTGCGCTACCATGTGGGCGACATGGCCTACCTCAAAACCGAGCCCTGCACATGCGGTCGCCACACGCGCCTCATCGGTGAGGTGATGGGCCGCGCCGGACGTCTCCTCTACAACAAGCAGGGCACGCCCATATCCCCTACCATGCTACCCATCATGCTCTACCCCAACCTCGACTTTCAAACGCCTGCTCACCAAGAACTCTACAACAAAATAGACAAATACCAAATCCGTCAGGACAGCGCCGGCGACATCACCCTCCTGCTCAAACTCAAACGCAAGGATGAGCCCACCGACCAGTTCGACTACATACGGCAGAACTACTGCAACCACTTCAAAGGCTCCGCAGTACGCCTGTTGTTTGTCGACGAGATTCCCTGCCTGCCCTCCGGTAAAGAAGACTACTGCATATCCGAATATCATTATCCAAACACATGAAGAAAAAACTCGTCATCTGTGGTGGGGGCAGCAGCGCCCACACACTCATCCCCCTGTTGGACGGCTCCATATTCGACGTATCCATCTATACCTCCCGACCCGCACAGTGGCACAGTCGCATAGACCTTGAGTGGCACAACCCCGCGGGCGAAGTACTCGGCACCTACAGCGGCGCCCTCACCGCCGCCTCCAGCAACCCTGCCGAGCTCATCCCATCAGCGGACTACATCGTCTTCTGCATGCCCGTCCACCAATACCGCGTGGCACTCCATGCCATCGCGCCCTACATCGACCATCACAAAACCGTCTTCATCGGCACCCTCTACGGACAAGGCGGATGGAACTGGATGATCAACGAAGTCAAAACCCTCTACGGCCTCGACAACATCGTCGCCTTCGCCTTCGGGCTCATCCCCTGGGTCTGCCGCATCATCCAGTATGGCAAGACAGGCGTCACCTACGGCTGCAAGGCCGCCAACTACGCCGCCTGCACCCCCGCATCCTACTTCCCCACCATCAACGCCGAGCTGCTGGACCACATCTGTCACCACTGGTTTGGCAAAGGCGCCGTGCAGCAATGCAGCAACTTCCTCTCCCTCACCCTCTCTGTGGACAATCAGATCATCCACACCTCCCGCTGTCTGGGTCTCTACAAAGTGCACGGGCTCACTTGGCAGCATCGCGACGACGTGCCCTGGTTCTATAAGGACTACGACGACATCTCCGCCAATCTCCTCTCCTCTCTCGACGCCGAATACACCCTTGTGCGCAACGCCATCAAAGCACTCCACCCCGAGCGGGACTACCGCTACATGATGGACTACTTAGCCCTGGAGCGTTTCTCCTACCAGTCCCACAACACCGACATCAAGCAATCTTTCGTCACCTCGCAAACCCTCACCTCCATCGGCACCCCCGTCGTTCAGAACGCCGAGGGCCTTTGGGAGATAGACCGCACCAGCCGGTTTTTCCTCGACGACATTTACTACGGCAACTGCATAGCCAAATGGATGGCCGAACAGCTGGGCATCCCCACCCCCACCATTGACGAGATACTGCGTTGGGCGCAGATGGTGCGACAAGAAGCCATCATCGGTCCCGACAACCACCTGCTTATCGACAGCCCCGACCTGAAAGAACCCATGAAGTCCGGCATACCCGCCTACTACGGATTCCACACCATAGAGGACTGCATCGACTGAGTACACATTTCAATGAAAGCGCGAATGTGTGAGTCTTCTTTTATTATTTAATTCTTAATTATCGATTTTCAATGGAATACGTTGAACGACGCACGGTGAAATCCGTTCTCAAAGGCATCTGGACACACACCCTTTCGGACATAGCCATGTTCACCTTCCCCTATCAGCTCACCACCGCCATCCATCGGCTGCGTGGAGTGAAGATAGGCAAGCATACCCACATCTCGCGCCACGTCGTACTCGACGATCACAACCCCGAACTCATCGAGATTGGCAGCGGAGTATACATCACTTACGGAGTCATCATCATCTGCCACAAACGCGACATGGACTACTACACCCCCGGCATCCAGGGCAAGAACTGGCCATTCAAAACGGCCAAAGTAGTGCTGGAGGACGACTGCCACATCGGCATTGGCAGCATCATCATGCCCGGAGTCACCATCGGCCGAGGAGCCATCGTCGGGGCTGGGAGCCTGGTCACGCACGACGTCCCGCCCTACAGCGTCGCTGTCGGCTCTCCAGCCAAAGTCGTCAAGACCTACAAAGCCGATATGAATGTGGGAATGTGTGAACGTGGGAATGTGTGAATGCGTAAGTCTTTTTCAATTCTCAATCATTATGAAATACATTTTCGAACTCAATCACCCAAAGCACTACTATCAATTCAAATACATCATGCAGTCCCTGCAGAAACAAGGACACGAAATCCTTGTCTTAGCACGGGACAAAGACGTGCTTCTCAAAGTATTGGAAGAGGAAAACGTCCCCTACACCATCTTTGGCAATCACCACAAAAGCATGACCACCAAAATACTGGGCACCTTTGCCATCATCAAGAACTATCTGGCAATAGCACGTCGGTTCCGGCCTGACTTCTACGTTTCGAAAGGCTCCTGGTACGGCACCTTCACGGCCAAACTGATGCGCCGCAAATCCATCATCTTTATCGACTCGGAAGTCATTCCGCTCAACAACCTTTTTGTGGTGCCAATCTGCACCAAAGTCATCACGGCGCAGTCCTTCAAACTTGACTATGGCTCGAAACACATCCGCGTACCTGGCCTCTTCGAGGACTGCTACCTCTCCCCCACCGTGTTTCAAGCCGACCCCTCTGTCATCCAGCGCTACAACCTAACCCAGCCATACGCCATACTCCGCTTTGTGGGATGGGAGGCCAACCATGACGTAGGCCGTTCTGGCTTCACACTCCAGCAGAAAGAAGAGTTAGTCCGCACAGTCTCTAAATACATGACCGTCTACATCTCGTCGGAAAAGCCCCTTCCCGAAAACCTTGCCAAATACCAACTGCCCACCCCGGCAGCACTCATACACCATGTTCTCAGTGCCGCCAGCCTCTACGTGGGCGACTCTCAGACCATGGCCACCGAGGCAGCTCTGGTCGGCACGCCCGCCATCCGCTCCAACTCGTTTGTGGGTCCCAAAGACATGTCCAACTTCATCATGCTCCAAGAGACATACGGCATGCTCTTCAACATTGCCGACCCTGACGACGCCATAAAGAAAGCCGAGGAACTGGCCTCGCAGAACCACAAGACCGAGTGGCAACAAAAACGGGAGAAATACTATGCCCACACCGGCGACATCAACGCCACCATCACCAATCTGCTCACCAACCTATAGACGCATCCCCAAACCCGCAAACCCATGACGAAGGAGAAGACGTGCTTAATCACCAACGACGTAGAAACCACATCTATCCTCAACCACAAATTGAGAGACAAGACTGGCCAATACGTCCTGACCCAAGGAATGCCCCGGCTGCTCGACTTGTACGACAAATACCAAGTCAAAGCAACATTCTTCTACACCGGCCACATCGCCCAGCTGTACCCGGATGTTGTGAAAATGGCGCACCAACGGGGTCATGAAGTGGGCTCACACGGCTTGACGCACGAGGTGGATCAAGCCTTCGACGTACTCACCCCCCAGCAGCAACTCGCCCACCTCAAGCAGTCCAAGCAGATATTGGAGGACATCATAGGGGAAGAGGTCATCTCCTTCCGCGCTCCTGCGGCAAGAGTCGACAAGACCTTCCCCACCATTATGCAGGAGGCTGGTTTCAAGGTGGACAGCTCCGTCTCGTCCCAACGGTTGGACATGATGTTCTCATTCGGAGCATTGAAAAAGCTCCACTGGCTTACCGCACCAAGGAAATACTACTTCACCAACCCAGACAACATCTTCCAACGTGGCAACTCGGACATCATGGAAGTGCCCATCTCCGCCTTCGGATTCCCCTATATCGGCACCTTCATGCGCATTGCGCCCGCCCTCAATCGGTTGACCCGAACCACTCTCTACTGGGAAACCCTCTGCACTGGCCGCCAGTTCGTCTTCCTCACCCATCCCAACGAATTCATCGACGAAGACCGTGAAACCACCAAAATTGAGCGCCGCACCAATAACTACATCTCCTACCTCCTCGCCGACGTATTGCGCCACAAACTGAAAGTGAAAAACCTTGGCGAAAAAGCCCTGCCCATATTTGAGCGCGAACTAAAGTTCTTCCAACAGAAAGATTTCGAGTTTATTACCTGTCGTAACCTGTACAACCGGAACAAATCGGCAGCAAGCTAACCCGTCGTCTCCTAAAACTTCGCTCCTTGTAGGTCATTTGTTCCTCATTTGTTCCTCATTTGTTCCTCAAACATTAGATAAATGAAAAAATCACTGAGCAACAATGAACCGGAAAGGAGCGAAGATAGAAAGACCGAACACAAAAATTGAAAATAAAAAAAGGGATTATCCGAGAAGTTAAACAGGAAGAAAACGGAGACAGGTGGTATTGTTTTAGGCAAATATAATGTCCACGTTATCTTCTTTTTCAGCCTTCAATTTAACTTCCAGTCTATCCCTGAAAAATCATATTGAAACATGCCAGCAAAAGAAGTACTACAATTTTACGGATTGGACAGCCCTTGGGGCAAAGTATGGTACGCCATCAAATTCCTATGGCGGTTCTTTCTCGATAAACTGATATTCATCACCCCTGTCAAATCGTGGCGCACAGTCATGCAACGGTGGCGCGGAGTGAACATCGGCAAAGGCGTATACATTGGCCACGAGGTGATATTCGACCGCGTGTTTACGGACCAGATTACCATCGGCGACTACTCATCCATTGGCGACCGTGCCATCATCACGGCACACGCCAACATCCCGTCGGACACCATCTTGAAGAAAATATATCCTCGCGATATTAAAAAGACCACCATTGGAAAAGGAGTGTGGATTATGCCCAATGTGACCATAGTGCCGGGCGTGACCGTCGGCGACGAGTCCGTCGTGGCCACAGGCGCTGTCGTCACCAAGGATGTGCCGCCACGTGTGCTCGTGGCCGGCGTCCCCGCTAAAGTGGTAAAAGACCTCAACCCCCTGCTTGAACCTTTTGACAAAGAGGGTATCCGATAATCACTTTACACTTTAACACATGCGCGACTTCACCCTGAAAGCCTACAAGACCCTCCTCCTTGCCCTGCAACAATCCGGCTACCAGTTTCAGACCTTCGAGGAATTCATTACCACCCCCCACGAAGGGAAGACGGTCGTGATGAGGCACGATGTAGATGAACTGGCCTGGAACGCACTGGCCATAGCGCATGTCGAGAAAGCTCTTGGCATCAAGGCTACCTATTTCTTCCGCATCGTGAAGCAGAGCAACGTGCCCGAAGTCATCAAAGAGATTGTGGAAATGGGGCACGAGGTAGGCTACCATTACGAGGACTTGGCTTCAGCCAAAGGCGATGAGGTAATGGCCATGGAAACTTTCAGGAGCAACCTCTCCTACTTCCGAACCTACTTTCCCGTACGGAGCGTGTGTATGCATGGCAGTTCCACCTCCCAATACGACAACCGACTGCTGTGGAAAAACCATTCACTCGCTGACTTCGGACTGATTGGCGAGCCCTACCTCTCAATCGACTTCAACCAAATCTACTACCTGACCGACACGGGGTACGCCTGGGATGGTGGACGATTTGCCACCCGCGACATAGTGGAGAGCCCCTTCCAACTTGCATTCCATTCCACCCCCGAAATCGTCGAGAGCATCAATGCCGGCACTTTCCCTGAAAAAGCCATGATTCTTGCCCATACCCTCTGGACCGACAGCTTGACGCAATGGTACTGGCTACACACAAGGGAATACCTCCGCAACAGGCTGAAACTCTTGGCGCGAGACAATAAAATTGTGGCCAACATATACAACCGGCTCGTTGCTGCATACTGGAAGAGCTGACACCTATTGAATTTTAATTTTCGATGATACAATAATAACACCGACAATCACGTTATAAAAAAATAAACAATGAAGATGAGATTAATAAAACCCCTCTTATTAGTAGCCCTCTGTGGAACACTGGCTCTCACATCCTGCGTCACGCCGAGCCAAGTAAACTACCTACAAGACATGCGGCACGGAAGCCAAATTGAACTCGAAAACAAGTTCCAAGCAAAGATATGTCCTTATGACGAATTGGACATCTACGTTTTTGGACCTTCTGGCGAAGAGGACCTTGCAAAGCCCTTCAACATAAGTTCGAAAAACATCGGTAGCGGCGGTGCACAACGCGGTGCCTATCTGGTTGACGTCAACGGCGACATTCAATTCCCCGTGCTTGGGAACATACACGTCTCAGGCATGACCCGACTGGAGTTACAGGACAATATCAAGCACCGACTGGAAAGCGAGAACTTGCTGAACCAAGCTGTCATTATGGTGCGGTTCGCCAACTTCAAGATTTTCTTCCTCGGCGCCGAGGGCGGCAAATCCATCACTATCACCAACGAGCGTTGCACGTTCCTTGAAGCCCTTGCGCTGTGCGGCGACTTGAGTATCTACACCAGCCGCAACAAAATAGCCGTGATGCGCGAGATTGACGGCAAGATGGTGATGCGCTACCTTGATCCCCGCTCATCGTCAGTCTTTCAGGACCCGTTCTTTATGCTGCAACAGAACGACTTCATCATCACGCAGAATTACAACACTTCCACCACGCGCCAGGAGGCGCGCAACTTCGTCAGCATGTGGGCCACGACGGCCATGTCCACCATCACCCTGGTGCTGACAATCATCAACCTCATCAAGAAGTAAACCATTTTTTTGCATAACCATAAATAATCTATCCATCCGTTATGGCCGACAAAAACACTGAACAGTCACAGACAGACCTTTCGTTTCTCGACGACAAACAGTCAGTCACCTTCCGCATCAAGGACATCGTCTTCCTGCTGTTGCGCAACGTGCATTGGTTGCTGCTCTTCGCCATTGTGGGCGCAGTGATAGCCAACTTCTACGCACGGCGTCAGGAAAAGACCTACGCCTCCCACGCCAAGATTCTTATACGTAGCGGCAACGAGTTGGGCATCAGCGACGACGACACGCGCGAGGCGACGCTGCGCACCTCTCTTGGGCTGAGGTCTTTCTATTCCAGCACCATCAACAACGAAATCATGATTCTCACCTCAAAAACCACCGTACGCAAGGTGGTGGAGGAGTTGGACCTGAACATGTCCTACTCCACCAAGACGCGCTTCATCCACCGCGACAAGGAGCTCTACCGCTCGTCTCCCATCGAAATTGTCACGGCGGACAGGGAGGAGGGCTTCACCCTGCCGGGCAAGATGACGGTGACCATCATCAACAAGAACTATGCCCTGCTGCACAGCGCGGGACACCACTCTCTTTATATCCCCTTCGACAAGACGGTCATCACCCCGATGGGCCGACTGTCCATCCGCAAGACGTGGGCTTTCGAGGAGGACTATATCGGTCAGGACATCATTGTGCACAACAGGCCTGTGGAGTCGGTGGCTGACTACTACCGCGGCAAACTGGTCGTGGAACGCGACAGCGAGAAGAATACCATCCTGAACCTGAGCATGCGCGACGGGTCGGCACAGCGTTGTGCGGACTTTATCAACGCACTGATCCGCGTTTACAACGACGGCGCGGTGAACGACAAGAAACGCATCATTTCGGACACGTACAACTACATCAACGAACGTATCAACATCATCAGCGGTGACCTCGACGCGCAGGAGTCCGCCATGGCCAACTATCGCAGCAGCAACGATGTGGTGACGTCGGCCTCGGTGGGAGAATCGTATATCCACACCTCGCTGCAATCGGATCAGGAGGCCAAACGGCTGCAGGCGGAATTGGAGATGGTTCGCATGCTTTTGGCAGCCGTCCGCTCCAACGACGGCAGCCGCATCATCCCCATCGGGAGTATGACCAACCCGGTCATTGTGCAATACCTCAACACTTATAACCAGAATGCACAGTCCGTGGCCCGCTACATCGAGTCCGGGACGATGAACAACCCCGTGGCCGCCAAGACCATCGAGAACCAACGCCAGCTGCAACAAGACCTAGCCAGCATGACTGAAGGGTACATGGCCTCACTGGAACAGCGCATCATCAACGAGCGCAACATGGCCAATTCGGCCTCCATCAAGATGCGTTCCGTCCCTCAAAAGCAAATCTACCTTGAAGGCATGGAGCGTAACCAGAAAATCAAAGAGCAGCTGTACGTCTCCCTCCTCACACGGCGCGAGGAGCTGATGATCAGCCAGCCCTCATTGGAGGGCAGCGCCAAAGTCATCGACGCCGCCTTGGTGAACAACTCGCCTGTATACCCCAACACACAGCACATCACCTTCTTGGGCTTCATCATCGGCCTGATAATCCCCGTGGCGTTCTACCTGCTGAGACGACTCTTCGACACGCAGGTGAAGACCTACGCCGACATTGAGGCCGCGACGACTGTCCCCTTCCTGTGCGAAATACCCGCCCTGTCCGAAAGCGACCTCGGCAAGGTGGAGAAGGACAAGGACGACAAGAAGAAAGACAAGCGGTTCAAGGAGGCAATTAATGTGCCAGACAATATCATCGTAGCCGGTAGCGACCGTGAGGGCATCTCGGAATCGTTCCGCCACCTGCGTGCCAAAATCGAGTTCCTCAGCGGCAAGCAGGGTGAAGCCAAGGTGCTACTGTTCACCTCGCTCATGGCTGGTTCGGGCAAGACCTTTACGACCAGCAATCTGGCAGCATGCATAAGCCTTACCAACAAGAGGGTATTGCTGATGGACATAGACCTGCGCAAAGGTTCACTTTCGCACCGTTTCTATAGCCGCCACAAACCGGGTCTGGTCAATTACCTGACGGAGAAAGAGACCGATATTGACAAACTTATACAACGAGGAGTCGTGGCTCCCGGAGTCGATACGCTCTTCTCGGGCCCAATTCCACCCAACCCTGCCGAACTGCTCAGCTCTGCCCGGTTCGACGAGCTCTTTGAAATACTTCGGAAGCGTTACGATTATATCATCATCGACGGCTCGCCTGCCGGCATGGTTGTTGACACAGACCTCATCAAACGTGTTGCAGATCATACCTGTTTCATGATTCGCGCCCGCAAATTCGACAAGCGCATGCTCCTCGACGTTGAGCGTATGTACAAAGAAAAGGCCTTCCCCAGCATGTGCATTATCCTGAATGGTGTCAAGTACGAGAAGCAATCCCTCTATGGCAACCGTTACGGTTATGGATATGGCTACGGTTATGGATATGGCTACGGCTACGGTTATGGCT
This sequence comes from uncultured Bacteroidales bacterium, assembly GCA_900318175.1. Lineage (GTDB taxonomy): Bacteria > Bacteroidota > Bacteroidia > Bacteroidales > P3 > Colimorpha. The sequence goes on from ONJQ01000012.1 coordinate 46,302, forward strand.
ACGGTTATGACTACAACCCTGAAGAAGAGGTAAAGAAAAGCAAGAACCCCTTAGCCAAGATATTCAAATTTAAGAAATAGACCCCCTTTGGCAGTGGAAAACGAAACGCCCATCACCGTCACCTCGCCGTTGCTCCCTGACCCGGACGACCTCAACAAGTTGCTGAAGGAAATCTGGGCCACAAAATGGATAACCAACAACGGCAAATTCCACGAACAGCTGGAGAATGCCCTGTGCAAATACCTGAAGGTGCCATACATCAGTCTTTTCACCAATGGCACCCTCCCGCTGCTCACAGCCCTTCAGGCCCTTCGCGTCAGCGGGGAGGTCATCACCACCCCTTACAGTTTTGTGGCCACAACACACAGCATCTGGTGGAACGGGCTGAAACCTGTTTTTGTGGACATTGACCCAAGCAACTGCGGTCTTGACCCTGACCGCATCGAAGCCGCCATCACTCCCCGCACCACAGCCATCATGCCTGTCCACTGCTACGGGAAACCCTGCGACGGCGCACGCATTCAACAGATTGCCGACAAGTATGGGCTCCCCATCATCTACGACGCCGCCCATGCCTTTGGTGTCGAGGTGGAAGGACAGTCCATCCTGAATTGGGGCAACCTCTCCACCCTCAGTTTCCACGCAACCAAGGTCTACAACACCGCCGAAGGCGGAGCTCTGGTCATGCACGACGAGAGCATGAAGAAGCGCATCGACTACCTCAAAAACTTCGGCTTTGAGAGCGAGACCGAGGTCGTCGCTCCCGGTATCAACGGCAAGATGGACGAGATTCGCGCTGCCATCGGGCTGCTCAACCTTCAGCATGTGGACACCTGCATCGAAGCCCGCCACCAGGTGGCCATCCGCTACCGCGAAGCTCTGCGGTCCGTCCCCGGCATCCGCTTCTTCGACGACATGCCTGGTGTGAAACACAACTACAGCTACTTCCCGATCTTTGTCAACGCCGAGGAATACGGCATGACCCGTGACGAATTGTACGCCAAACTTAAAAGCCACGGAATCCTCGGTCGCCGCTATTTTTACCCGCTCATCAGCCAGTTTGACACCTACCGCGCTCTGCCCAGTGCCGCCCCCGAGAACCTGCCCAACGCAACCCGTATTGCCAACGAGGTCATCTGCCTACCCATGCACCACCTGCTGTCCGACAGCGACCTTAACCGCATCATCGACCTCGTGGCCTCGCCACAAACGGCATAGCTAATCAACAACTCCTTTACATCAAAAGTGCCACAACCACTCCCAAGGGTTGTGGCACTTTTTTTATTCCCCTATTCCTCCACTCCTTCTGATACCGTCCTCCCACATTCGGCACATCATTTATCCAAGCTAAGAGGAACAAATATTAGAGAAATGTTAGAGAAATGAGGAACAAGAAGCGAAGAAGCAGTGGCCCTGCAACGGATGGAAAGAGGGGTAATCCACGCTTTCATCCCCTTCAGCAGAGAGTTATAGGAAACTAATTTTATTGATGGCAGAAAAAAAAGTTGTATCTTTGCACCTTCGAAAGACAACACCTTAGGCCATGAAAGACAAGCAGAACTCACTAATAATCTTGAAGTCGACCCTCAGCCGTCTTCCTTCCTACTATTGCATCATTGAGGAGCGACAGGCCTTAGGCGAGGAGTATATCTCGGCAACGACAATAGCCGAAAGCCTGTCAATAAACCCTGTGCAAGTGCGAAAGGATATTGCCAGCATTTGCTCCGAGCCGGGAAGGCCAAAACTGGGCTTCAAAATCGGCACGCTGCTTAATGACCTGAAGATGTATTTGGGCTACGACCACTACGACGAGGCGGTGCTTGTGGGCGTAGGTGCATTAGGCCATGTACTGATGCAGTATGGCGGGTTTGCGAACTATGGGTTGGGCATTGTGGCCGGTTTCGACAAGACAGTACGCGACAAGTCAATTGCCGACAAGCCTGTCCTCCCTGTGTCAAAATTAGTCTCCTTCCTCCGTCGTACACACATCAAGATTGGAATCATTGCCGTTCCGGCAAATGAGGCACAGAACGCAGCGGACCTGCTGGCGGCTGGCGGAGTGAAAGCCATTTGGAACTTCGCCCCTACCACTATCAATCTACCCGACAACATCCTGGTCAAGAACGAGAATCTTGCCGCCTCGCTGGCTGCACTCACGGCTGAACTATTACGTCGCAGCTGAACGGACGCCCCTACTCCTATTCTTTATTTCCATAAGTGGATCAACCCATTGGGTATTTGTCCGTAATGAATACCTCAAAAAATGAAGAAAAGCGGTTTTTTGGGTAATATATTCGATAAAAAAAGTATAAATGGCAAAATTTTTTATCGCTGTGTTTCAGTCAAATACGCTACTGGCAAAAAGTTTTATTTTGTATATTGTGTTTATTTTGTATTTTTGCAAATATAAAAAAGAGGAGAGAACATTGACAAGTGCCACATATTGAGTTGGTAAACAACGTCTCAATGGTGGCAGAAATATGCAAAAAAAGAAAAAAAGGTACCTAATTCAACCAAAATGGATGGGGTTACCTTTTCACTCATTTTCAAACCAAAAGAGAGACGATCCAACAACTATCCGCCCACACTGCAACAACACCACATCGCCCAAACTACATTGCACAGTTTTGCCAAACGAAAAGGGCACGTCCCCAGACAAGGAAATAATCGGCTGCGGCTTAAGTCCCAGTCTCAATATACACGATAAAAAACAACATTATGACTATCAAAGTTTGTGTAGGCAGTTCTTGCCACTTAAAAGGATCATACGATGTCATTGAGGCCTTCAAGGAGGTGCTGAAAAAGTACGATGTGGAGGACTTGGTTGACTTGCAGGCAAGTTTCTGCCTGGGACACTGCGCCAAGGGGGTGACTGTGCTTTGCGACGGCGACGAACCCGCAGCAAAGGGACCACAGGTCGAGACGTGCCCCGAGGGTTTTATCCTCCACAACGTCAACGCCCAAAATGCTGAAGAGTTATTTGCTTCTGAAATCTACCCTAAACTCAATTTGAATTAGACAAAAATAATACATGTCAGAATATCTTGAATTAAAAACGGTGCAATGCAAGGATTGCTACCGTTGTGTGCGAGAATGCCCAGTGAAGGCCATCGAGGTGAAGTCACACCACGCACAAATCATTGAGGAGCATTGCATTTTGTGCGGCCATTGCACGATGGTGTGCCCACAAAACGCAAAGATTGTGCACAGCGAATTGCCGCATGTGCGCGAAATGCTTGCCCAAAAAGAAAAGGTTGCTGCCACGGTGGCCCCCTCGTTCATTAGCAGCTTGAAGCTGGAGGATTTCTCCACACTGCGCATCGCGCTGGCCAAACTGGGTTTTGCCATTGCCGAAGAGACGGCTGTGGGTGCCCAAGCCGTTGTGGAGGAGTACAAGCGCGTGCTGGCAAAAGGCGAAATGCGCAACTTCATCACGTCGGCGTGCCCGGCAGCATGCAGGTTGATACAGATGTACTACCCCAAGGCTCTGCCTTACCTGGCCCCTGTGGATTCGCCCATGGTGGCCCACGCCAAGATGCTGCGCCGCAATGACCCCAACCTGAAAGTTGTCTTCATCGGTCCCTGCATCGCCAAAAAACGCGAGGCGGACGAGCATAACATCGACGCTGTATTGACTTTTGAAGAACTGCAAACGCTGTTTGAAGAGAACGGGATCGACCTGGCAAGCATCAACCACCTGAGCATCGAAACCGACAACCAAAACGCCAACCTTGCCAAAGCGTTCCCCGTAACGAGGGGTATTATCCGCTCGTTCGATGCCCTGCCTGAGGGCTACCGCTACATGGCAGTTGACGGTGCCGCCCGTTTGGCAGAGGTATTGGAGCAAATCGAAACGCTGGACCACGTCTTCATCGAGATGAACGTTTGTCCCGGCGGCTGCATTGCAGGCCCATGCTCCATCAAACACGAAGGCGGAATATTGAAGGCCGAGGATGAAATTTCGGCATATGTGGAGCATGAGATGGCATCCCGTCCCAACGGACCTGCACCCGATGCTGGGGTCTCGCTCAGCATGGCCTATCCCCGTCTGCGTTCGCACAGCCGCCCGGCCAGCGAGAAGGAGATTGAAGAAGTGCTGCACCGCACCGGGAAGTTCACAAAACAGGATGAGCTGAACTGCGGCGCATGCGGCTACAACACCTGCCGCGAGAAAGCTTGGGCAGTGGTGAACGGCTACGCTGACATTGACATATGCTTGCCCTACATGCGCAAACGCGCCGAGAGCTTGGCAGTGGACATTGTCCGCAATTCGCCCGAAGGCGTGATACTGGTTGACTCCGACATGAACATCGTCGACACCAACGCGACAGCCATGAAGATGCTGGGCATGACGGGCAGTCCCGAGAGCAATGTGGGACGCCCTGTTGCCGAGTTCTTCCCGCCAATGGAGTTCTACAATGCCTTTAACAAAAAAATGCGGGTGGAGAACAAGTGCCTGCACATTGGTGCCACCAACCGCTATGTGAGTTTGACGGTAAGTCTGCTGAGTGAACAGAACTTGCTGTTCGGCCTGATGAAGGACATCTCGGACCAGGTGAACTACGACAAGAAACTTGACAAGGTGAAACTGGAGACCATCAGCACCACCGACGAACTGATTATGAAACAAATGCGCGTGGCGCAAGAGATTGCTTCACTGCTGGGTGAAACCACTGCTGAAACAAAGGTGGCCCTGCTCAACCTGAAGAAAATGCTGCGCGATTCGGTGGCCACGGAGGACAAAGAATGAAGGAACTCTGCATTGAATACGGATTCACGTCGCTGAACCATGTGGGCGAGGAGCTCTGCGGCGACAATGTGGAGATGTGCGTGCGAGGCGACTACACTACCCTTGTGCTGGCTGACGGCCTGGGCAGCGGGGTGAAAGCCAACATTCTGGCCACACTCACCAGCAAGATTCTCTGCACCATGGTGGCTAACGAAGCCGACATTGAGGAGTGCGTGGAGACCATCATCCAAACGCTGCCGGTGTGCAAGGAGCGACAGTTGGCCTACAGCACATTCTCAGTAATCCACGTCGACAAAAACGGACGGGGACACCTGTTCGAATTCGACAACCCGGAAGCCATTTGGTACCACAATGGCCACACCCAGAATTTCCCCAACCGCCAACCCCACCTCATCTGTGGCAAGGAGGTGTTCCACACCGAGCTGGAACTCTCAGCAGGTGACATGGTGTTTGTGATGAGCGATGGCACAATACATGCCGGCATCGGTCAGATACTGAACTTTGGCTGGCAGCGTAAAGAGATCATGGAGCACTTGGACAACAACGTCAATGACCACATGTCCGCACGTGCTGCTGCCTGTCTGCTGGCATCTGCCTGCAACGACCTGTATCTCGACCGTCCCGGCGACGACACAACCGTGGCTGCCATCCGTGTGCGCCCCCGTATGGAGGTGCACATCATGGTAGGCCCCCCTGTAGACAAGGACAAAGACCAATACTACGTCGAACGTTTCATGCAGGGAGCCGACAAACGCATTGTGTGTGGTGGCACCAGTTCTCAGATTGTGGCCCGCTGCACTGGCAAACAGCTCAAAACAAGTTTCGATTTCCCCGATCGCGACGTGCCTCCCATTGGTTTCATTGATGGCATAGACCTCACTACAGAAGGGGTTATCACCCTACGCCGACTGCTGACCCTGTCGGAGAAATATGTTTCCACCAAGGACCTCACGCCCAAAACCTACAGCAAGAAGGACGGCGGGTCGCTGCTGGCAAACATCATTTTCGAAGAGGCAACACACGTCGTCTTCTTTGTGGGGCAAAACGTCAATGCTGCCCACCAAGGTTTGGACATAGACATCACCATGAAACTGAAACTCGTTGAGCACATAGCCGAGAACCTCCGTCGCATGGGAAAAGAAGTTACAGTAAACTACGATTGACATTATGGAACAGAAGTTATTCGATACCAACGTACAATGGATTAAGTACAAAGTACTTAAAGAAGTGATACGCCGCGCCTATGAAGGAGGGCTTGATGATGCCTATATGGAAATACCGAAAATCATCAGCCCCGGCCCCAAATCGGAGCTTAACTGCTGCATCTACAAGGAGCGCGCCATCGTTCAAGAGCGTATCCAGATGGCAATGGGTGGCAACAAGGACAATCCCAACCCCGTGCAGGTGATGGAAACTGCTTGCGACGAGTGCCCCTCGGCAGGCATGATGGTAACCCCTGCCTGTCGTGGATGTTTGATGCACGCCTGCAAGGACGTCTGCCCTCGTGGCGCCATCACAATCGTCAACCACCGCTGCGTCATAGACAAATCCAAGTGCATCGAATGCGGCAAATGCTCCCAGGCATGCCCTTACAGTGCCATCATTGCCCAGAAACGTCCGTGCATGCAAAGCTGTAAAGTGAAAGCCATCAGCATTAACGAAGAGGACAAGGCAGTAATCGACAACAACAAGTGCATATCGTGCGGAGCTTGCGTTTACAAATGCCCCTTTGGAGCCATCACGGACCGCAGCTTGGTACTCGATATTATCAAACTTCTGCAAGAGTCAGAAAAAAACACTCGCTACCGTGTCTACGCCGTCATCGCACCTGCCATCGTCAGCCAGTGCCGTTTCGGGCGTATCACCCAAGTGGTAACAGCCATCAAGAAACTCGGCTTCCACCAGGTTGTAGAAGCTGCCCTCGGTGCCGACATCACCCTCTACAACGAAGCCCGCGAATTCCGCGAGAAAGGCGAAGGTGCCGTCATGACAACCTCCTGCTGCCCCGCATTCGTCAGTTTCGTCGAGAAGAACTTCCCCGAATTTAAGGATGCCATTTCCTCCTCCGTCTCCCCCATGGTCACCACTGCAAGGCTCATCAAACACTCCGACCCCACAGCCCGCGTCGTCTTCATCGGTCCCTGCGCAGCTAAGAAAGGCGAGTACACCCTGGCAAAGACCGGAGGCATGATTGACAGCGTCATGAGTTTCGAGGAGCTGCAAGCCTTCGTCGACGCCCGCGGCATCGACACCACACAATGCGAGGACACCATCCTGGACAATGCCTCCTATTATGGCCGCATCTTTGCCAAGAGCGGCGGTCTGGCACAAGGCGTGGCCTACGTGGCCGAGAAGCTGGGCATTAACGGCGTAAAACCCATTGCCATGAACGGCATAGACCAATGCCGCACCCAGCTCACACTGCTCCGCGCCAAAAAGGCTACAGCCAACTTCTTCGAAGGAATGGCCTGCGACGGCGGCTGCATCGGCGGTCCCCTCTGCATCACCCACTCCCCGCGCAACGTCTTCGACGTTGACCAATACGGCAACGAAGCCAAAGAGAAAACCATCGATGGTTCCGTCCGCCTATACAATATGACAATGAATCAAGACTCATAAACAAAATCAAACAACAATAATGACTAACAAAAAAAATTATCGTACAGAAAGTGACCTCCTCGGCTCGAAGGAAGTTCCCGAAGAGGTTTACTACGGCGTGCAGACCAGCCGTGCCATGGACAACTTCCATATCAGCGGCAACCTGCTTTCCAGCTACCCCAACTTCATCAAGGGCATGGCCATCACCAAGAAAGCTGCCGCCATGGCCAACGTCGAAGTCGGCATGATTACTCCCGAACAGGGCGACGCTATCTGCTGGGCTTGCGACCAACTTATCTCCGGACGTTTCCACGAGCAGTTCCCCATCGACATGATCCAGGGTGGTGCCGGTACCAGCACCAACATGGCTGCCAACGAGGTTATCGCCAACCTCGCCCTTGAAAAAATGGGCCACAAACGTGGTGAATACCAATTCTGCTCCCCCAACGACGTTGTCAACGCTTCTCAGAGCACCAACGACGCTTACCCCTGCGCTATCCATATGGCCATGTGCCTCGAACACCTCGCCTTCATGCCCCACCTCGAGCAGATGATCGACTCCCTCGACAAGAAAACCAAGGAGTTTGCCCACGTAATCAAGATGGGTCGCACCCAGCTGCAGGACGCCGTCCCCATGACCCTCGGACAGACCTTCGGCGGCTTCGCCGCCTCTCTGCGTGGCGAAGTGGCTAACCTGCGCAACGCCGCCGACGAATTCCTCACCGTCAACATGGGTGCCACCGCCATCGGAACGGGCATCTGCTCCAAACCCGGCTACAGCGAAGCTTGCATCAAAGCCCTCCGCAAAGTCACCGGATGGAACATCAACCTGGCCGACAACCTCATCGAAGCCACCAGCGCCACCAGCTGCATGATCCAGTACAGCTCCGCTATGAAACGCCTTGCACTGAAGATAAACAAGATGTGCAACGACCTCCGTCTGCTCTCCTCCGGTCCCCGCTGCGGCCTGAACGAGATTCACCTGCCCGAGCGCCAGCCTGGTTCGTCCATCATGCCCGGCAAGGTCAACCCCGTCATCCCCGAAGTGATGAACCAAGTGTGCTACAAAGTAATCGGCAACGATATGTGCATCACCTTCGCCAGCGACAACGGCCAGCTCGAGCTCAACGTCATGGAACCCGTCATCGCCTATACACTCTTTGAGAGTGTCCACCTGCTCGAGAATGGTCTTGACACCCTCCGCACCCTCTGCATCGACGGCATCGTAGCCAACGAAGAGCGCTGCCGCCAGCTGGTACAGAACAGCATCGGCATCGTCACTATGCTCAACCCCATCATCGGCTACAAGCAGAGCACCAAGATTGCCAAAGAGGCCAGCGAAACCGGTCGCGGCGTCTACGAGCTCGTCCTTGAGCACAAACTCCTCACCAAAGAACAGCTTGACGAAATCCTCAAGCCCGAAAACATGCTTCAACCTATCGAAATCAAGTTCTAAGCATCTTTCATCGTTCTAAATAATCACCGCCGTAGATGGCCTCCGCCATCTACGGCTTTTTTTTACAGAATACATCCACTTATGCGTAGTGAGGTGAAAGTTGCATCGCTCCTTGGGGGTTCCGATGCGTTCGTTTCGGGGAGGGTCTATCCAAGTGAGGTAGGCAAAACAATGGGTAACTCTTGTACAAGTGACCTAATACAGGACAAGGAAGGTCTATGGGAGTGTGGGCCGTCATTCATCCTCGAAAAAGATGCTTGTCCACCTACGCTTGGGAGGCTCCGCAGGAGGCTCTATGGCACCGATGATGTGGAGCTTGGCTTCCAGCTCCTCCTGGTTGTCGGTCAGCACCATCAGGCGGTCACCCTCGTGGAGGACCGTCTTGCCTGTGGGGACAAAAAAGTTGTCGTCCCTTTTCACCATGATGGCCAGGGTCTTTTCCGGCAACCCTAAATCCATCAGGCGGCACCCTTTGACCAGCATGGGCTGCTTGATTTCAATCTCTGTCGACGAGGATTTTATCTCTTCGGGGAAATCAATGTCGAAATGCTGTGGGGCGTTGTTGAGCTGGCGTGCCGGCGGTTCGGACACGCCTAACCACCGAGCCACAAGGGGCAGAGAGGTGCCCTGAGCCACGAGGCTCACCAATGTGCAGAGAAACACGATGTTGAACATCTCATCGCTGTGTGGCACTCCAGAAGCGCGGCAGAGGATGGCAAAAATTATTGGAACGGCACCCCGCAGCCCTACCCAAGAGACGAAAAGCCTGTCCTTGAGCATATAGTTCCTAAACGGGGCGAGTGAAAGGAAGACCGCAAGCGGACGCGTCACAAGAATCATCACCACACTGATTATCAACCCTGGGACAAGCACGTGCTTGAGTTCGGAGGGGTTGACAAGCAATCCGAGTGTGAGGAACATGGAGAGCTGGGCAAGCCAAGTGATGCCATCAAAGAAGTTGCGGATAGAACGCTTGTGGACAAACTTGCTATTGCCCACCACAAGGCCCGCAATATAGACAGCCAGATAGCTGTTGCCCTGCATGTAATAGGTGGCGGCAAAGACAAAGAAACTGCCAGCCAGCACCAGGATGGGGTAGAGGGCGGCATTGTCCAGATTAATCTTGTTGATACTCCACACCATCCCTTTGCCAAAGAGCCAGCCAGCCACGAAGCCCACAACCAACTGCGTGACCAGCATCAGCAAGGCCTGCCCCCAGTCGGGGCTGCCGCCTTGGGTGCAGAGCGTGATGAATGTGAGGGTGAGGACGTATGCCATCGGGTCGTTGGCACCGCTTTCCAACTCCAGCGTAGGACGCAGATTATGCTTTAGATTCAGCCCTTTGCCCCGGAGGATGGAGAAGACTGATGCCGAGTCGGTACTGCTCATGGTGGCAGCCAAAAGCAGACACAACATAAGGTCCATGCCGAAGGAGCGGCCCATAAGCAGATAAAGTACAACGCCGGTAGCCAGTGCCGTGACAAGCACACCAAAGGTTGCCAATGTGACTCCGGGTTTAAGGAAGGGCTTGATGTCGCTTATTTTGGTATCGAGACCGCCAGAAAAAAGGATGGCACTCAGTGCCACAGTGCCCACCATTTGGGCGGTTTTGATATTGTCGAAACGGATACCCAATCCGTCGCTGCCGAACAGCATACCCACTCCGAGAAAGAGCAGCAGTGCCGGCACACCAAAGCGACTCCCCGCCTTGCCCGCCAGAATGCTGGCGAAGAAGAGAGATGAGAAAATCAAAAGCAACAATTCTAACTGCATTGGCTACAAGGTATTGAAGGAGTGGTGCAGAGCCAGCGGCCTTGCACCACTCGGTGATTGACTATTTAAGCAGGGATTGCAACTTGCAGGTTTCCGCACCCTCAATCCGAACAACCTCGGTTTCGGGTTCGAAAGGACCGATATCGAAACGTCCCGCCTGCATCAGGGCTATGGCTCCGTCGGTGCTCCACAGCAGTTTTATGCCCAAGTTGGTGCTGACCTGCGGCTGAAGCTTTCCTATTGCGTCAAAATGCTGGTTAGCGAGTGCCTCGCGGCAGACGCCGTAGTCGGCAGACGAGAGGTACACCGTCCTGTTTTTGACCCAGCTGTGTGTTGGAAGATAACAGTAGTCCACAGCGTTTTGGAAAGGCACAAGGCCGAAAGCACTATGCCCACAAGTGTTGCGATTGCGCCGAGGGTCAGCAGCAGTGTTTGCAGACTGTCGTCAAGCCTAACCGAGAAACAAACCACTATGAGGGCTATGCCGACAAGGGCTAAGACTATCCAAAGCAGAGGGTTCTTGCCCTTCCGCACTAATTTCCCATCCATCTGGGTAGCAATATATTCATCGATTGATTGTATCGTTTCCATGATTACTCTATTTATTGATATTGTTGATAAAAATGTCCGTGAGGGGAATCAGGTTCTTCCCCTCGTAACGGAGGATTTGAGAATAATAGACTGTTTCGGGTTCATCACTGTAGCGCACCAGAACCAGCTGGGGCGAAGCCACCCGTTTCGCCGTAGCCAAAGCAGCTTCGTCGCCTTTTTCCAAGGCCTCGGTGAGTTGTGGCAACGACGACTCGGCGTAGTAAGTGAGGGTGGGCTCCAGGCGGCGGTGTAGCGGCTTGCTGTAAGGGAAGCAGCTGTCGCCAAACAGATAGAAACAGATGATGAAGAGTAGGGTCAGCACTCCTAAGGCCGCCATGTAGAGAAACAGGCTCGACAGGGAGGGCGACATGCCGCCACCAATCAAGTAGATTGCACCGCAGAGGGCACCAATCAGAACGATTATCCACGCCGACCAGAGGGGTTTGATGCAGTGGCGTATTTCTGGCCGGGCATAGATTGCTTGTTTTATGTTTTGCATTGTCTTTCTGTTTTAATAATATTCTTACTCAACTATTTATGCGGAACCGTAGGTCCATCCCTTGGGGGATGGACCCGATTCCACACGTATCAAAAAACATCACAAAACAAAAATCAAAGCCGGAGCCTGAGCAGGAAATAGATATAACTGCCCGGTGTGAGACGTGTTTCCTGCTCGTTTGCGTCATTTACCGGGGGCGTGGGGCTGTTGGTGAGGACCGTATGGCACCCAATGAGGTTTACACTGTGCACCGGCCGCACCACGCGACAGGTGGGGACTGTGGGCTGGTTGTTTACAACCAGCAGGTCTTCCAAGCCTATATTCTTCCACTGAGGGGTCTCATGGCCACCCTCGCACACGATACCCTGCTGAGAACAAAAGTCGCTGTAACGTTTCCCCTGGGCCGCAGCATGGGCAGGGCACAACGACAGCAAAAGAAGAAGTATCGTCGAGCAATGAACCGCAGCGTGGGAAAAAGCTTTCATGTTAAGAGAGTAGAGTTATTCTTGCAAATCGGCGTTGTTATCGACATGATTATTGTCGCTCCCAGAACTGAAAACGCCGAGAGAACGCAGAAGATAGAAGTACAGCGCAATAAAGAGGATTCCAATCATGATGTTTCCAATCCCAACAAAGGAACGGTCCAGAAAGAGAACTGGCATCAACATGAGCAGGAGCTTGGAGAGGGTATAGTAATGGAAACCATTCTTCCGCATCTTCCACATCATCCAAAGACCCGCAATGGAGGTGGCGTCAAGCAAGGCGGATAGCAGGTAGTACCATTGTGGCACACTGAGGGAGCGCTCAAGCAGTATCCCCCACTGGTCGGGAAACGCATCCGTATGTGCATTGTAATATGCCGTCACCATTGGAAGGGTCAAACCACTCACCAATTCAGAAATAAAATACATTCCTGAGACCACAAAACTGAGCACAAGGAGAGTCCGTAGTGATTTCAGGTTGACACTATATTTTTGTTCGTCCATTAGTTATTCCTCTTATGCGTTGGTACATTCTACAAGTTAGAGCACAGCGGCCATCTGCTGCTGGAGCTTGCGAGCCTCTTCGGCAGCACGCTCGGCAAAATCAAGCCCCTTGGAGGCGTAAATGATGCCACGGGAAGAGTTGACCAGAAGTCCGCAGTCCTTCGTCAGGCCATACTTGCAGACCTCTTCCAAGCTGCCTCCTTGAGCTCCTACACCAGGTACCAAAAGGAAACTGTCGGGGACAATGGCGCGCACCTGCGTCAACATGTCGGCCTTGGTGGCTCCAACCACGTACATCATGTTCTCCGGGCCTCCCCACTGTTTGGAAGTCTCAAGCACTTTCTCGAACAGTTTCTGGTCCCCACCCGTTGGGAGGAACTGGAAGTCGAAAGCGCCCTTGTTGGAGGTCAGCGCAAGCAGTATGACCCACTTGCCCTCATAGACGGTGAAGGGCTGGACAGAGTCTGCACCCATATAAGGGGCAACGGTGAGTGAATCGAAGTTGAAGTCGCCTTGAGGGTCAAGGAAGGCTTTGGCGTACTGCTGAGAGGTGTTGCCGATGTCGCCGCGCTTGGCATCAGCGATGGTGAAGACTTTCTTGTCAAGACCATGAAGGTAGTCCATCGTCTTTTTCAGCTGGACGAGTCCCTCTATGCCCATAGCCTCATAGAAAGCGAGGTTGGGTTTGTAAGCCACTGTGTAGCCGATTGTGGCATCGATGATGGCTTTGTTGAACTGGAACACGCCGTCGGGCACATTGGCCAGATGCTCAGGCATCTTGTTCTTGTCCACGTCCAATCCTACACAAAGGAAGGAACGGCGCTCGTGTATCAGGTTGATTAACTCTTGTCTATTCATATCTCTTTATTGAATGTGTTGATTCCGATGAAGAATCAAGATTAATAACTGTTTTAATTAGAGGGTAAGGTTGTGGAACTTCTCCGTAAGTTGTTGAGAAGTGATGTGGCCGAGATGGTCGTCGGAGACGATGCGGCCATGGTTGATGATGATGGCACGGCTACACATGGCCTCCACCTCCTGCATGATGTGGGTGGAGAGGAGCACCACTTTGTCCCGTCCAGCATTCTTGATGACGGCGCGGATTTCTTCCAACTGATTGGGGTCCAAACCCGTGGTGGGCTCGTCAAGGATAAGCACCTTGGGGTCGTGTATCAACGCTTGGGCAAGGCCTACACGCTGCCGGTAGCCCTTGGAGAGTTGGCCGATGCGTTTGTTGCTTTCGGGTGTCAGTCCCACCAGCTTTATCATATCCTCCACACGATCGTTGCAGTGCTTCATGCCATACACCCCTGCGGCAAAGCGCAGGAACTCGCGCACGTACATGTCAGTGTACAGGGGGTTGTGTTCAGGCAGGTAGCCTATCTCCCGGCGCACGGCCAAGGGCTCCTCGTAGATACTGTGACCACACACTGAGGCCTCGCCCTCGGTAGGCGGGATGTAGCAGGTGAGAATCTTCATTAGTGTCGACTTGCCCGCGCCGTTGGGCCCCAGCAGTCCTACCACTTCGCCTTCCTTGGCGGTGAAACTGACGTCGTCCAAGGCACGCTGCCCGTCGTAAATCTTGGTGATATGTTCTACTTGAATCATTTCTATTGGTTGTGTCTATTGTTCCAACAATTCTTTAGCTTTTTGAAGCGAGATGCGTTCTCCATCGAGGAAAGCCACCACAAAGGCATCCTTGAAGCCCCTTTCGCGCACCGCTTTCTGATGTTTGACAGCCTCCTGTGCTGTGGCGAAACTGCCTGTGGTATAGCAGTAGGTGCCTCGTTGCAGGTAGTACTCGTAGTCAGTGATGCCCTTGAACTCGCGTGCATTTTCCTTCAGGGCATTCCCGCTGGTCATGAACTGCACCTTGTACACCACTCCCCTCTTCTGCTGCTCAGCAGCGGGGTTCTGTGTCGGAGGAGTCACCTCAACCTGCGGGGCCGAGTCCTGCACAGGGGCCAATGCCTCTTTGGGTTCGTCCATCGGCAGCGGAGGCTCCACATTGGTCTGTGCCGTCGAAGGCACAAAGGTTGTGGGCTGGTCGGCAGTCGGTGCCTCGGGCACTTTCTCTACAGCGGGCTTGGCCGGCTCCGTCGGGGCTGGTTCTTCGGGCTTGGGCTTCACGGGTGTGTTGATTTCCTTCTTGGCTTTTTCCTTATAGCCCTTCAGCTCAATCTTCAAATCCTTCGGAACCTTGGTGCCCTCCACATTGCTTTTATAGGTTGCAAAAGCCTTGAAGATGCTGGAGACGATGGCCGCCTGTCCTTCGTCGGACATCATGTACTGCTCCTCCTCGGGGTTGCTGATGAAGCCCACTTCTGTCAGCACTGCGGGCATAGCGGTCTTATAAAGCACAAATATCTCGGCCTGTTTCACACCGCGGTTGATGGTCTTGATGGCCGATTTATACTGGTCCTGAATAAAACCGGCAAAGTCGAGACTCTTGTCCAGATAAGCATTCTGGTACATGGCAAACATCACGTAACTCTCCGGCGAATTGGGGTCGAAACCCTGATAGTCGCTGTTGTCCTTATACCCTTTTTCCAACAGAATATCGGCGTTCTCCTTCTTAGCCACCTCCATGTTTGCCTTGCTTTGCGACAGACCCATGACGTATGTCTCCACACCCGTGGGCGCGCTATTTGTCCACGAGTTGCAATGGATGGAAATGAACAGGTCGGCCTTTGCCTTGTTGGCCAAACGGGCACGGTCGGCAAGGGTGATGTCTACATCAGTGGTGCGCGTATAGATGATGGTCACATCCTTGTAGTTGTCCTCTATCAACTTTCCCAGCTTCAAGGCCATCTGCAGGGTGAGCGTTTTCTCCTGTGTTTTTCTGCCCACCGCTCCCGGTTTGTCACCGCCGTGGCCAGCGTCAATCACAACTGTTTTCACCTGTCCGGCCGACTTTTTTTGCGAAAAAACCGACCCATTTATGCAGGCGAGCACAATAAAAAGGGCAAATAAACGTTTCATTTTCAGTTCTATATTTTATATTTTTTATTATTCAGCAAAAAGTTGGTATCTTTGCAAATTCTTTTGCAAAGATACGACGAAATTCGGAAAGTGAAATAAAATATGCGGAAACTTTTGAACATCTGCCTGTTAGTCTACCTCCTTGCTCTTCCGGCAATGGCTGGTGCACAAAACGATTCTGTGCTCCTTGGGGTCGGTGCACCCCTGCGGCCTGCCGATTCCTCTGCCCTTGTGTCACCTCTTCACTCCGCCAAAAAAACAATCCTGCCCGATTCGCTCCATCACACCCCCGACAGCCTCCTCGCTATTGCCGACACACTCTCCTCCATTGCTGACACCCTCGACTCCCTTAGCCGCTCCTCCTCGCTCCCTCCGCTCCTCCCCTCGCCCAACGCCCTTACCGCCATCGTCCATTACAAGGCCACCGACTCCATTGCCATCGACATCAACAAACGCAAGGCACAACTCTTCTCCAAAGGCTCCATCGAATATGACGGCATGGAACTCAAAGCCGACGATATATGTGTCGACTTCGACAAGCAGATACTCAGCGCCCGTCCCGTCACCGACACCGCTGGCAAGGTCAACGGCCGGCCCTTCTTCAAACAAGGCGAGGACGAATACATGGCGGACACCATCGTCTTCAACTACAATACCCACAAAGGCCTCATCTCCGGCGTCATCACCCAGCAGGGCGACGGTTTCCTCCACGGCTCGCGCGTCAAGCGTGTCAACGACTCCGTCATGTATCTCAACGGCGGCCAGTACACCACCTGCAACCACGCCCACCCCCATTTCGCCATCAACTTCACCCACTCCAAACTCATCACCGGCGACAAAATCTTCACCGGCCCCGCCTACGTTACCATCGAGGATGTCCCCACTCCCCTGGTCCTCCCCTTCGCCTTCTTCCCCATGAACCACAAGCGCACCTCTGGCATCCTCATGCCCAGCTACGGCTGGATGAACAACCGCGGCTATTATCTCAAAGACGGCGGCTACTACTTTGCCTTGGGCGACCATCTGGACCTCGCCCTCATCGGCGAGCTATACACCAACCTCAGCTGGGCCGCCGAGGCTCGTAGCAACTACTACGTACGCTACAAGTACAAAGGCAACCTCGACATCCGCTACGGCATCACCAAAGAAGGCATCCCCGGCGACAGCAACACCTTCCGCAAATACAGCGACTTCAAAATAGCCTGGAAGCACGATCAGGACAACAAAGCCAACCCCCGCAGCCGCTTCTCGGCCAACGTCAACCTCCAGAGCCGCAACTACAACAAAAACACCACCAACCGCAACGACTACTTCAACAGCACCACCACCTCCTCCATCTCCTACACCGCCCAGTTGGGCAGCTCCTTCAACTTCGGAGCCTCCTTCCGCGAATCCTACAACGCCCAGACCGGCCTCTTCAACCTGAAACTTCCCTCCCTCTCCCTCAGTTCCACCACCTTCTATCCCTTCCGTCGGAAAGAATCCGCCGGGGGGCTCCGCTGGTACGAGAACCTCTCCCTCTCCTACACCTTCTCTGCCGACAACAACATCAACGCCCAGGACTCCGACCTCTTCAAGCTCCAAACCCTCCAGCGCATGCAATACGGCGTCCAACACACCATTCCGCTCACCCTCACCCTCAAAGTGCTCAAATACTTCAACTGGACAAACTCCGCCTCCTACAACGAGCGCTGGCACTGGTCCACCATCCGCAAATCGTTCGACACCGTCAACAACACCGTCACCATCGACACCGTCCGCGGTTTCCGTGGCAACCGCGAGGTCAGCTTCAACTCCTCCCTCTCCACCCGCATCTACGGCATGTTCAACTTCCGCTTCGGCCCGGTCAAAGCCATCCGCCACGTCATCAACCCCTCCGTCACCTTCAGCTACCATCCCGACTTTGGCAAAGCCTCCCTCGGCTGGTGGCAGTCCTACACCGACAATACTGGCTACGTCCACCGCTACTCCATCTTTGAGCAGAGCCTCTACGGCGGCCCCGCCGACGGACAGTCCGGCCGTCTCAACTTCAGCATCGGCAACAACCTCGAAATGAAAGTCGCCAACCCCAAGGACACCGTCACCGGCACCCGCAAAATCACCCTCCTCGAAAACCTCAACCTCTCCATGAGCTACGACTTTGCCCGCGACTCCCTCCGCTGGTCCGACCTCACCATCACCGGCCGCACCACCCTCTTCAAAAACCTTGTCCTCAACTACTCCAGTTCCTTCAGCCCCTACTATATCGACAATGAAGGTCGCAAACACGACCAATTCATCTGGAAAGTCCCCGGTCAGAAAAAGCTCCTCCAGCGCAACAACGCCACCTGGAGCACCCAAATCTCCTACAGCATCAACAACAACACCTTCAACCCCGACAAAAACAAAGACAAGAAATCCAGCAAACCTCAAGGCGAGCAGATTGTAGCCCCCATCATGCAATCCCCCTACAACTACAACCCTGCCCTCCTCATGGGTACCTACGCCGACTTCTCCATGCCTTGGAACGTATCCTTCAACTACACCCTCAGCTACGTCAGCACCTACGTCGCCGCACAATACAACTTCAAAAACGAAGTCATCCAAACCCTCAGCGTCTCCGCCAACGCCGAGCTCACATCCAACTGGCGCGTCGCCATCTCCACCGGCTACGACTTCGTCAACAAAGGCCTCTCCTACACCTCACTCGACATCTACCGCGACCTTCACTGCTGGGAAATGCGCTTCAACTGGGTACCCTTCGGCTACTACAAAAGCTGGAACTTCGTCATCAACATCAAAGCCAGCAGCCTCAAAGACGTCAAATACCAGAAACAACAATCCTATCAAAACAACCAAGGCTACTACCGCTATTAGGAATCCGAGAACAGGTAAAGTGTGAATGTGTATAGCATTAACTCATCAACACATTAACAAACCAGAATCAACATGACCGACAAGCTCTACCATCCCATCGGCGAAGTGGCCGAAATGCTGCAAGTAAACCCCTCCCTTCTGCGCTACTACGAGACCGAATTCCCCACCCTTCGGCCCCACAAAAACAAGAAGGGCAACCGCTTCTATACCGACAGCGACATTGACCTCCTGCGTCAAATCCTCCACCTCACACGCGACTGCGGCTACACCCTCGAAGGTGCCCGCCAGCAACTCCGCCTGGACAGCAACCTCGACGACAAGATGCAACTCGTCAAAACCCTCACCGAAGCCCGTCAGTTCCTCGCCTCCCTCAAAGAGTGCCTCTGAGCCGCCATACAACCTGCCAGCCGACAACCCCTGTCGGCCCCTCACATATTGTTTCTGTTCCCCCCTCACATTTCCACTACACAAGAAAAGAAACAGAAACAAAACAAAAAAGAAAAGTCCCCAAATCAGCCACCCGAATCCGTCAGTCCGCAGGACTTGCAGACAATAGGCAGGGGTTGAATACCCCTATATGGATTGACGGGGCGCAGTATCAACCCCGCAGGGGTTGCAGTATGCTACAACGCTGCGACCCTTGCAGGGTTGTGGGATGCAGGTGTGGCTATTCCGGGGCGATGTTCCTTGCCCCTGTCTATATTCGGTTCACCCGCAGAACCCAGTGTCTGTAGGTTGGGGAAGGCTATGAATCTTTTGGGTAGTGATGGGACGTGTTGTCCTTCCCAAGGCTGTGAACTGCATGCAACTCACTGAGCATTTGTATGAAAGCGGCGGAGAGGATGGCTTAAATACCAGGTATTCAGGCTACAGAAGCGACCCTTCAACCTTCGTTCAACACTCCTTCAATATTGACTCAATATAGAAGGAGCGTTGAACGGGCGTTTTGGGGACGCTGCGGTTTTGAACGTGGAAAACCGTTAATGTGTCAATTCGACAATGGGACTGCTTTTCGCTTTTGAGGTATGAATAGCACCGCAGATGCCGTAGACGCGTGGTGGCGGCGTTACGGTTTTTGCAGCATCTGCGCCATGAGGATGGCACAGGCCACGGCGGCGTTGAGGGACTCGGCAGTGCCGCCGAGGTTGGGGATGG
>ONJQ01000052.1 GCA_900318175.1 uncultured Bacteroidales bacterium
TTTGGCTTTCCTGCCGCTATGCCTCTGTGCACAAGAATATGATTTTGCAAAGAAAATAGGCGGCAACACGCTCTACTTCTACATCACTTCCACAGGTGGCAAGGACGGCCCCACGGTCGAGGTGACCTTCCCCGCCGACAACGAGGAGCAGCCCTGGAAAGGCTTCCGCAAACCCTCCGGCCAGCTTGCCATCCCCGAGACCGTCACCCCTGACCGCTCGCGCGGCCGCCATGCCGACCCCGAGGACGACGATACCACCATCTACACGGTCACAGCCATCCGCTATTTCGCCTTTGCCGGCTGCGACCGCATCACGCAGCTCACCCTCCCTCCCACCATCCGCGACATTGGGGAGGGGGCTTTCGCCGGCTGCAAACGAATTGAATACATAGTCTCACAATCGCAGGAACCGCCGCGCCTCGACGAGTCCTCCTTCGACCAAGTCGACCTCGACATCCCTGTGCGCGTCCCCACAGGCACCTACGAGCAGTACCATCAGGCCGTAGGCTGGCGTCAGTTCAGCGAAATCACTGAATACTAATCACGCACCCTCCCGCGTCGCTTCTCTCACCTACCGTTCTCCTCGATGGGCGGGAGCAAGTACGCTCCTTCATCAGTAGTTGTTCCTCATTTGTTCCTCATTTGTTCCTCATTTCTTCCTCGTACGAGGAACAAATGGTCTAACGATTGAGTAATACAGAAGTGTGAAGAAGCGAAGGTAGGGCGGATCTGGAACAAACCAAAAGGGGGAAAGAAACTCTCGTAGTGAAGCATTGAAGGTAATGGTTCCCTGCAGTGGTTGGTATTTTACCGCAATGGATGAAGGCTTCTGGCAGCCGCGTGATGGTCGGTCTATTGAATATGCAGCAGTTTGGAGCAGCGTTTTGTGGGGTGCGAGGCGGCGAGGGCCGGGAAGTATTGCTCCAGATTGCGCTCCATGCGTTGCTCTACGGTGAGGGGGGAGGGGGTGGCAGCAAGGCTGTCGCGCACGGCCTGAATCTCGTCGGGGTCGTAGCAGAGCTCCAGCAGGGCACGGTCCACAAAGCCGTTGCCGCAGTTGTAGAGCTGCACCGTGCAGTAGGAGAGCATGACGTAGTCCGCATTGAGCAGTTGGTCAACGAGGTCGATGTCGGCGACGTTGTCATGGGATGGGTCGTAGTAGATGGTGCTGAAGTAGTACCAGTAGCGGAAATTGGAAAATAGTTCCTGGATGGGGAAGTTGTAGAGGATGTTCCAGAAGAAGGAGTCGCCAATGACGACGAGCGAGGGATTGGTGTCCGGCGCAGGGTCGGCGAGGGTCACGTCGACATACTGGTTGCGCTCGGTGGGTATGTGGAAGGTTTTGTTCAGCAGGTCGTCGAGGTCGGCATCGGGCTCACGGGTGCGGGCAGTGTAGGGCTGGCCGAGGGTGACGGGACGGATGGTGGGGCCGAAGGTCTGCATGTAGCGCATGACGGAGTCGAACGCATAGGTGCTGGCAATGCTGCTCCAGTGGGTGCCTGTTTGGGTGAAGAGGAGGTAGGGCGTGCGGCCACGAAGGCTGTCGAAGCAATGGCAGAGGTCTACATGGCGGATGCCGTAGTGGGGCGCCCATGTGCGGTAAAAGTCGTAGGCCCGCAGGTGCCCTGTGTGTCGGTCGTGGCGGGCTTGGGCCCCGCGGTCGGGAAGATACTGGGGATAGATGCGCTCCTTGCCGGGCAGGAGGGCGAGGAAGAGGTGGGTGCCCTGCTCTTCGAGTATCTCTTGCACTTTGTGCAGTCGGCTGATGCGGCGGTGGAAGACATCGGTCTTCTCATAATCCGGAACGCTGTCGGGATAGAAGTGGGCGTAGCATCCGGTGTAATACTCGTCTACAAACCAAGGCTCGAAGAGGTAGTCGTGCTGCCCGATGAGGACTGAACCGGGGTTGGTGGAGCGGTGGTAGGCGGTCCAGAGGTACTGGTTGTAGAGGCGGATGGCGGGTTCGCGGAAGCCGTGGTGTTCCTTCAAATAGCGGTCTGTGGCCTCCTGCCATTGTCCGGACAGGAAACCTGCGGCGGTGAAATGCGGTTTCTCAGCACCGACGTAGGCTCCTTTGAGGGGACGGACGGGGACAATGCGGACAATGCCCTGCACGACGGTGAGCAGCAGGAGGACGAGAGTGATGATGCAGAGTATTTTGGGAGTGTTCTTCAAGAGGCGTTGATTTGTATCGGTGTTGGTGTGTTCGTTATTTTAAAAACGGAAATAGATGAAAGGACTGAAATCGGTGGCGGTGAGAGCTCCAAGGCAGAAGAAGAGAAACAGGCAGGCCACAGCCCAGACGGGGATGTGGACCGCGGGACGGAAGTCGGTATAGAAGGCCACCCGCTGCAGTTTGCGGCCAAAGGGGAAGAGGGTGATGAAGGCGAAAAGAAGCGCGATGAGGATGGTGGTGTAGTACTGCGGATTGGCGGCCAGGTCGAGGGACTGGAACGTGAAGGCGAAGAGACGCTGGATGAAAAGCCAGCAGGAGGGAAGGTCTTCAATACGGAAGATGGCCCAACCCACCAGCAGGATGATGATGGTGGGGAGTACAAAGAGGGGATGGCGACGGCGAGTCTCCAACCATGGCACGCGGCGCGACAGGAATCGCTCCACCACAAGGAAGAGGCCGTGGTAGGCTCCCCACAGCACGAAGTTCCAGCTGGCACCGTGCCACAGGCCGCTCAGCAGGAAGACTATCCACAGGTTGAGGTAGGTGCGTGCCGTGCCGCGGCGGTTGCCCCCTAAGGGGATGTAGAGGTAGTTGCGCATAAAGGTGCCGAGGGTGATATGCCAGCGGCGCCAGAACTCGGTGATGGAGGTGGAGGTGTAGGGGTTGTCGAAATTCTCAGGGAAGCGGAAGCCCATGATGCGGCCCAGGCCGATGGCCATGTCGCTGTAGCCGGAGAAGTCGAAATAGAGCTGCATGGTGTAGGCTATGATGGTGACCCAGGCAGTGGTGCTGTCCATGGCGGCAAGGTCGGACGCGAGGACGGTGTCAACGGTGCGGCCAATGACATCGGCAATGAGTACTTTTTTGCTCAAGCCAATCACAAAGCGGTAGAAGCCTTGCAGGCATTCCTCCCAGCGCAGACGTCGGCGAGCGGTAATCTGGTCGGCAATCTCGGTGTAGCGCACTATGGGGCCGGCAATCAGCTGTGGGAACATGATGATGTAGACCACATAGTCCGTCAGCCGCCGCATGGGTGCATTGACGCCTCGGTAGGTGTCCACCACGTAGGTGAGCGACTGGAAGGAGAAGAAACTGATGCCGATGGGCAGCAGGACCTTGGCCCATGCCACGGGCCTCAAACCGAAGGCAGCAAGGAGGGCATTGAAATTGTCGACAAAGAAGTTGGCGTATTTGAAATAGGCCAGCAGCCCCAGACAAAGCACGATGGCAAGCGTGCAGAAGAGTTTGCGAAGGGCGGGTCTGCGGGCTTGATGCATGGCACGAACCAGATAGAAATTGGCCACCGTGGAGGCCAACAGTATGAGGATGAAATCGGGTGCTCCCCAAGCATAGAACAGGATGGAGGCCACCAACAGCACTCCGTTGCGCCACCGTGCGGGCACAAGGAAATAGACCAGAAGGAACGCCGGCAGGAAATAGAGCAAGAAGATGTGACTGCTGAAAATCATGAATGGGTGCCGTGTGTTTTAAGGTGGAAGGAGACCCTCCGCCAGTCCACCAGACTGGCAAGGGCAAAGAAAAGAGCCATGACGGTCACGGCAAGGCTGCGGTAGGTGAACCAGTAGTGCAGATAGGAGTGGTCCGCCACCACAATGTACCATGCCAGTGGTACCGTTGCCGTAAGCAGACACAGCAGGGCCGTGGGCCATCCCTGTCGGTTGAACCTCCACAGGGCAAGTGCAGCCAGGATGATGAGTGTGATGCTGATAAACGACCATGGCAGCAGGTCCAGATTGCGGGTTAGGGCGTCGAGACGTGAATAGTCGACAGAGGCTCCTGCCCGCACGGCCAGCTGGGCAGCACCGTCGCTGATGACATTCTCGCCTGTCAGCAAGGTGGCGATGCCCCATTTGGTCACCCACGTGGCACCGTAGCCCACCACCCATAGCAGCGAGGCCGTAACCCAGTCCTTCAGTCGGTGAAGGAAGGGGGCCGGGAGAGGGTGGCGCTGCTGCATGATTAGATAAACGCAAAGGGGGATGCCCCAAGTGAGCATGGGACAGGTGAGGAGGTCAAAATAGGCAGTGAGTGAACCCAGCACAAAGAGCAACAGGGACAACTGCCCGGGCCGCTTGACGCGGTTGAGGACGTCAAGAGAACCTATCAACGCCAGTAGTAGCACCGGCAGCAGCTGGATGGAGAACTGCATGATGAAGACATTCACAACAGCCAGGGCGAGGGCTAAAAGCAGGGTTGCGGCAAGGCCGCACCGACGGAACAATGCCACCACCACACACACCATCAGCAAGGTGGAGAGTATAAAAAAGAGAGTGCGCAGTGTGACGTAATCGCCCATGAGTAGCAGAAAACGCATCAGGAAAGTGCTGCCATGCCAGTAGCGACCATAATGTTGGGTGGTCAGAGTGGTGTCGCCCTCCGTCAGCCGCAGCAGGTTGTTGCATTGCTCTCCGCCGCCATCGGCACGTGGCACAAGCAGTATGCTTGTCAGCAGGTTTTCCCTGCCGCCGCTACAGGCTTGATTGACAATCAGTGCATCCGTGAAGTTGTCCATATAGTAGGCCGGGCGGCAGCTGATGGCAAAAGCAAAGTCGGTCTGTAGGTCGGCACGTTGCGTCGTTTGGGCGGCATGCCGTAATATTGGGCCGTCCGGGAGCAGCGAAGCCGCAAGGGCAAAGAGAAGGTAAGCGGCTATGAGGCC
Source organism: uncultured Bacteroidales bacterium (assembly GCA_900318175.1). Taxonomy (GTDB): domain Bacteria; phylum Bacteroidota; class Bacteroidia; order Bacteroidales; family P3; genus Colimorpha. The sequence continues at coordinate 4,857 of ONJQ01000052.1, forward strand.
GAAAAAGACTATAACATATTTGCGCCAAGGACGTTTCATGAGATTGAGGATTGGGACCCGAATTTCTCCACCAGTTGCAGCTCGAAGTTCTTGCGGTCCTTGGTAACAATCACGTCAAGGCAAAGCCCGGTGAAGAGCGACAGCAGGGCTGCCAGCATCAAAAACAAGGCCACAATCAGCGTGGGGAAGCGTGGCACAAGCCCCGTGTGGAAATATTCGACGAGAACAGGGACAAGCATCAGCACCCCTGCAAGGGCCAGCAAGGCGGCAAGCCATGTGAAAAACCTCAACGGGCGGTACTCCTTATAGAGAAGAACAATGGTGCGGAGAACGCTGAGGCCGTCGCTGAAAGTATTCAGTTTGGAGACGCTGCCCTCGGGTCTGTCACGATAGGCCACCGGCACCTCGCGCAGCAGGAAACGGCGGTCCAGCGCATGGATGGTCATTTCCGTCTCAATCTCAAAGCCTGCCGACATGACAGGGAAACTCTTCACAAACGCACGGCTGAAAGCGCGGTAGCCAGTCATAATGTCGTGGATGTCCGTGTGCCAGAAACGGCGGATGAGCCACCGTACAACGCGGTTGCCCCCATTGTGGAAAGGCCGTTTGTTCTGCTCGAAATAGGTGGACGACAGGCGGTCGCCAATCACCATGTCGGCCCCCTCCTCCAAGACTGGGCGCAACAGCGCCTCTGCCTGGTCTGCGGGGTAGGTGTCGTCCCCGTCCGCCATGATGTAGGCATCCGCCTCCACCTCCCTGAACATGCGTCGAATCACATTACCCTTGCCCTGGACAGGCTCCCTGCGCACAATGGCTCCCGCCGCTGCGGCAACTTGTGCAGTCCCGTCCATCGAGTTATTGTCGTAGACATAAATCGCTGCCTCCGGCAGTGCAGCGCGGAAATCCCGCACCACCTTCCCGATAGTAGGCTCCTCATTGAAGCAAGGCAACAAAACCGCAATTCTCATGATAGGCCTGTTGTAATGTGTTAGATATTCAGGTTGTGAATCATGCTGCCCAGGTTGGTTGTGAGCAGTTTAACACCGATGGCTAACAGGATGACACCGAAAAACTTGCGGAGGATGGAGATTAGCGTGCCACCCAGCAACCGTTCAAGGCGGTCAATGTAGCGCAGCACAGTGTAGTCGATTATGATATTGACCAGCAGGGCAATAAGGATGTTCACGTCGGCATACTCTGCACGCAGGGAGATGATGGTGGTCAGGGCTCCGGGACCAGCAATCAGGGGGAAGGCTATCGGCACCACTGTGGAGCCACCGCCGCCGGCCTCGTTCTTGAAAATCTCAACGCCCAGAATCATCTCAAACGCCATGATGAAAAGCACTATAGAGCCCGCCACGGCAAACGACTGGATGTCTACCCCGAAGAGTTTCAGTGCAGCATCGCCCAGGAAGAAGAAGATGACAAAGATCAGCAGCGAGATGAGCGCGGCATAGAGGGGGTTGTACTTGTTGCCGCTGTGCTTCAGCGAAAGGAAGATGGGAATGGAACCCGTGATGTCAATAATGGCAAAGAGTACCAAAAAGGCTCCGACAATTTCACGAATGTCAATCATATGTTGTCATTTTGTTGGTTTATGAATCAGTTTGTGTGCCAGTGGCTGCTGTGCCAGAGTAGTGTATACGTTTTATGGGTAGTTATAGTATTTCTTTGATTGTTTGGGTCACGCCGTTGAAGATGATGGTGTCGCCAACCGCCCTGCCCTTCAATGCCATGTAGACGGGCGTTTGTGCGCTGATGGCGAAAAAGGTCTGCTGGGGGACTGCCTCGGCGCTGCGGAAAGGCACAAGGAACTTGCCCGCTCCGATGCTGAGGAAGAAGTTCTGCCTGTCAGTAATGACGATGGCCCCGTGGTCGGCGCGCTCCATGGGGGCGTGTGCCAGCAAGCCCTGCAGCACCCTGATGCCGGCATTGGCGTTGGACAGCTGCTTGGCGTACATGTCGCGCGTCCGCATCATCTTGGTGCGGTAGGAGTCGTAGCGGTCTACGTTGGCGCCGTAGTCGTTGCTCTGCTGCTGGGCGGAGTCCATCTCGCGCCGAGCCGTGTCCGCCAACAGTTGTTGTTGGTCCAGACACGCCTGAATGATGCGTGTGCGACGTTCTTCCCGAGTCGTATTTGTTGCTGTCATAAATCCATGAACATAAAAATGGCTTTTTTATTGTGTGCAACTGAAAAAAATAAGCGTCGTAGATAGTACCCTTGTTAATCAGTATGTTCTTTCTGCTTCTTTTCTATTTAGTTTCTATTTAGTTTCTCACCGAGTGTGTAAATAGAGGCAATGGAGAAATGAAAGTTGGGGCTAAAAGAGGGGATGGCGTGGGAGTTGAAGAGGGTGGGGAAATGGGAATAAAAGCAGAAGGTATAATTTGTGAGCCATTCCACAATCCTCTCAATACAATCTATACCTCCTCTATCCTGTCTATAAAAAAGTTGCGGGCGGCACGAAAGGCCACCCGCAACAGTATGTAAACTTAAACTAAAGGGTTTGGAAACCCTTGGAAGAGTTATCGAACAATCAACTTGCGAACCATGTTGGTGTTGTCGGCAGTGATGCGGACGAAGTAGGCACCCTGTGCCAGATTGTCTACATCCATGGTCTTGACGCAGTCGCTGCTGCAGTCAAGCGTTTCGGAGGCCACGGTGCGGCCGTTCATGTCGACCACTTCTATCTTCACCTTGCCGTTCACTCCGCTGACGCTGATGGTGGTGGCATTGGAGGTGGGGTTAGGATAGATGGTGCAGGAGACGGTGTTCACATCGCTGATGCCAACGCCGCCGGTGGTGCGGAAGTTGGTGGAGACGTAGGCGCTGAAGTT
>ONJQ01000006.1 GCA_900318175.1 uncultured Bacteroidales bacterium
GGTGGACATCAGCAGTCTTGCTCCCGGCACCTACATCGCTGCCCTGCACACCTCCTACGGCATAGCCACCAAGAAACTCGTGGTGCAGTGAGCGACATATACAGCTTGAAAAAGCGTCAGGGGCTGTACGGTTTTCGAGAGCTGTACAGCCCCTTTGGCTTCTGTGCTGCTGTTGATTGTGTCGCTTGTTTGCATGGTTTGCAAGGCCGCGGCGGCTGGTGTAGAATGGGATGGCACGGAGGTCGGCTGTTGATAAATTGTATAAAAAATCTATTAAATAAGTCGGTGTTTCAGAAAAAAATCGTATATTTGCAGAATCTGCTAAGTATGGTATTGCAGTTAGAAGATGCTGCAATACAACGTGTAACAACTAATTATGATATATGACAGAAAAAACGGACAGTACTAAAACGGCGATAAACGTTTCGAGTGAATACGGACGGCTCAATGCTGTGCTGTTGCATCGGCCAGGGATTGAGATAGAGCGAATGACCCCAGAGAATGCCAACGAGGCCCTCTATAGCGACATCCTGAGCAAGCATATTGTAGACAGGGAGTATGCATCATTCTGCGGAGTGTTCGAGAAATGGACCAAGGTGTATTATGTCGAGGACATATTGAGGGACTTGATGGACAACGACGATGTGCGGCAACTGATAGTCAGCAAGAGTTGCAAGCTGGACGGCTGCGAGCATATTATTGACGAGTTGATGCGCCATCCCAGCCAGCAGTTGGCCAAGGAGTTGATAGAAGGCGTGCCGTATCACGACGACACCGACCCGTTGTCATTCAAGGATGAACGGTACACGCTGAAGCCGTTGTATAACCTATTCTTCACCCGCGACGCATCGTCGTCGGTGTATAACGAGGTGCTGATAAACTCGATGTCGTTCAGGGTGCGCCAGCGTGAGACGCTTATCTATAAGAGCATCTTTGAGGACTATTTCCGCACGAAGACTTTCTGCGCAATGGACCACAACCGCAATGCCAGAACGGAGGGCGGCGATGTGCAGATAGCCTCGCCGGACCTGCTCTGCATCGGCATGGGCATCCGCACCAACTATAAGGGCATCAAGTATCTGGCCGACAAGTTCGGACAGGAGCGCGAGCATTTCCGTATCCTGGTGCAGGAGCTGCCACACAAGCCGGATTCGTTCATTCATCTGGACATGGTCTTCACGTTTTTGGGCAGCCATCAGTGCATGGCTTACCAACCCATGCTGGACAAGACAGGCAATTTCGCCGACAAGTCCACAACGCTGATAGAGATGGACCACGGGAAGATGAAGGTGACGGAATGCGCCAACCTGCTGGAAGGCCTGAAGGCTTGCGGCATGGAGATGGAGCCGGTGTACTGCGGAGGCCCCGACTCGTGGTATCAGGACCGTGAACAGTGGCACAGCGGTGCCAACTTCTTTGCCCTGGGCGACGGGAAGGTGATAGGCTATGAGCGCAATGTGAACACGATAGAGAGTCTCAACAAGGCGGGATTCAGTGTGCTGGATGCCGACGAGGTGTGCAGCGGCAAGACCGATCTGCACGACTACGACAAGTTTGTTGTCACCTTCAAGGCCAGCGAGCTGCCCCGTGCCGGTGGCGGCGCCCGCTGCATGACGATGCCTTTGAACAGAGACTAACATGAACATGAATTATTAATCATTCTACGTAATACTATGAAAAAATACCATCTGATGAATAACATCATAGGCTGGGCAGTGTGCATCATAGCCTGTGTTGTTTACATCCTGACTGCCGAGGCCACCGCTTCGTGGTGGGATTGTGGCGAGTATATCGCCACGGCAAACAAACTTCAAGTGGGTCACCCTCCGGGAGCACCGTCGTTCCAGCTGATAGGCCGCTTGTTCTCTATGTTTTCCACCCCTGAGAATGTGGCCCATGCTGTCAATGTGATGTCGGCAGTTTGCAGTGGTTTTACTATCCTGTTTCTCTTCTGGAGCATCACCCTGCTGGCCAAGCATCTGCTTCCCGACCCCAAGAACCCCGACATGAAGGATGCACGCACGTGGGCAGTGTTTGCTGCCGGCGTGGTGGGTGCATTGGCCTACACTTTTAGCGACACTTTCTGGTTCTCGGCTGTGGAGGGCGAGGTTTACGCCATGTCGTCATTCTTCACCTCTGTGGTGTTCTGGGCTATCCTGAAATGGGAAGAACAGGCCGACGACCCGCGGTCGTTGCGCTGGCTGGTGCTGGTGTGTCTGCTGGTGGGTATTGCCATCGGTGTCCACCTGCTGAACCTCCTTACGGTTCCCGCCATTGTGTATGTGGTCTATTTCCGCAAGTGGCCTCAAACCACAGTCAAGGGCTTTATCTGGAGCGGCGTCATATCCGTCGTGTTGCTGGCGTTGATATTGTGGGGCATCATCCCGGGCATTGTCAATGTCGACTCGGCTTTCGATGTCTTCTTTGTCAACACGCTGCATCTACCTTTCAACAGCGGCACCATCTTCTTCTTCCTGTTGATTGCCGCCTTGGTGGTTTGGGGATTGTGGTACACTTCCGCCAAAAAGAAGAACAAGCCCGTCATCAACACGGCTATTCTGGGCTTTTTGATGCTGGTGATTGGCTATTCGACCTTCTTCCTCTTGGTCATCCGTGCCAACACGAACACCCCGCTCAACGAGAACGCCCCCAAGGACGCTGTTGCCATGCGTGCCTACTTGGGACGCGAGCAATATGGCGACACGCCTTTCCTTACGGGTCAGTACTACACCGCCGGCAAGCCCATCGATGCCAAGCAGGGCTACACCAAGTATGTGCGCGGCAAGGATGAGAAAGGCCGCGACCGCTACATCCCTGCTTCCTATCAGCAGAAATTTATCTACCGCCAGAATCACACGGGTGTCTTCCCGCGCATGTATAGCGACGACCAGTCCCGTCACCATCCGCAGTTCTATGAGTATTGGGCTGGCAAGTGCCATGGCGACCATAAGCCCACGGCAGCCCAGAACCTCAAATACTTCCATGGATACCAGATGGGTTTCATGTATTGGCGCTACTTTATGTGGAACTTTGCTGGCCGTCAGAATGACATCCAAGGCCATTATTTCAACGACGACGGCACACGCGACTATGTGAACGGCAACTGGATTTGCGGCATCAAGGCCATTGACGAGGCCCGCCTCGGCCCGCAGGACAACCTGCCGGACAACATGAAGAACAACAAGGCTCGCAATGTATACTACCTGCTGCCCCTGTTGCTTGGTCTGTGTGGCTTGGTCTATCATATCATGCGGAACAAGAAGGATGCTTTCATTGTGTTCATCATGTTCTTTATGACGGGTATTGCCATCGGCATCTACTTGAACATGCCTCCCCGCCAGCCGCGTGAGCGTGACTACGCCTTTGTGGGTTCATTCAGCTTCTTTGCCATCTGGATTGGCTTGGGTGTTATGGCCTTGGCCGACTGGATTACCCGTCTGCTCAAAAAGGAGCAGTTCTACAAGTTTGTCATGCCTGTCGTGTTCCTGCTCTGCCTGTTTGCCGCGCCGATTCTCATGGCTTCGGAGAACTGGGACGACCACGACCGCTCGCAGAAGTATGCCGCCCGCGACTTTGCCAAGAACTATCTTGCCTCCGTCGATGAGAATGGCGTGCTGATAACCTTCGGCGACAACGACACCTTCCCCCTCTGGTACGCACAGGAGGTTGAAGGCTTCCGCACCGATGTCCGCATCCTGAACTACACCCTTTCGGGCATGCACTGGTATGTCGAGCAGCTCTTCAACAAGCTGTACGAGTCCGACCCCATGCCCTTCACCCTCACCAAGGACTTCTATGGTCTGGGCAAGGATGTAGTCTACCTGCAGGACCGTGCCAACGACTATTTCGAGGTCACTGACGTGCTGGCTCTGCTGCGCGACCATCCCGAAAAGTTCGTCACTCGCGACGCTCGCGGCGAGGAGGTGATTGTCCTCCCCACCTCACGTTTCAAGATAACCCTCGACATCCCTGCTTTGGTGCAGAAGGGCATCATCCCGGCTGCCATTGCCGAGAATGTCAACCCCGTCATCAAGTGGCAAATCAAAAAGGGAAGCCTCTTCCGCCACGAGCTCATGATTCTTGATATCATCGGCACCAATAAGTTCATGCGCGACATCAACATCATGAACCCGAGCTATATCCAAGATGTGTTCACGCCCATTCGCAGCTACTGCGTGCAAGACGGCATGAACTATAAGCTCGTCCCGTTCGAGGCCCGTGTGTCGCAGCCTGTCCTCTTCGACAAGCGCGACAATCGCTATGCATTGCAGACCTTCACCGAGGAGTCCTACGACTTCTTCATCAACGGCTACAAGGGTGCCGACGGACAGATGCACCCCTTGCAGTGGGGCAACCTCAGCGCCGACATCTATGTCGATCCCGTCAGCATCAACATGGGTACCGTCCAGCGTCAGACCTTCAGCATCGCCGCCCGCGAGCTGTTGGAGAAGGGCGACACTGTCCGTGCACGCAAGATGCTTGACCTCAGCGATGCCAACTTCCCAGAGAAGAACTTCCCGTACGACAAGTACAGTGTCATACTCATTGACCTCTACTATGATGACTATGGTGTTGAACGTGCCACTGCCGTCTGGGACAGCGTCTATAAGTTCTACACGCAAAACCTCAACTACTTCAACCAGTACACTGGCACCTCAAAAGCTCCCGGTGTGCGCCACAACATTGAGGAATGCTGCCAGCTTATCTTCACGCTTAACCAGATTGCCACCGATGTGCTGAATGACAAGGACCGTGCTGAGCAGACAAAGCTCATTCTTGCACAACAAGGCTATAAAATTTAATCCTTCCCATGAGTTCCACCTCGCAGGTCAAAAAGGCCAAGACACGGAAAGCAAAGAAAATCAGCATCACCCTCCCCGAGAGGGAGGGTGAGATGCTGAAAATGTATGCCAAGGAGCTTGGCATCAGCCGTCCGGCAGCTGTTCGGCGCATCGTTCGCGATGCGCTGAAGCAGTACAAGGCCACCTCCCACAAGGATGAACCTCAAAACCAACTGGGCCTTTTCGACACCCTCCAGGTGGATATATTCAACAACAGAACCAAAACAGCTGATTAGTCACAATCAAATACCCACAGAACAATGAAGAAGTTTTTTACGTTCCTCTTTTCCCTCACATTCCTCATCGGAATGCAGTTGTCAGCCCAGGAGGCCCCCAGTGCTGAGACAGAGGGCGGTGAGGCCTCGTTCAATCCTGGCTCCACCATTATTGGCCACGTTACCGATGCCCATTCCTGGCACATGTTCGACTATTTCGACAAGGCCGGCAATGAGCATGCCGTTGCCATCCCCCTGCCTGTCATACTTATTAATGACGGCCACCTGGATGTCTTTATGTCCTCCAAATTCCATCACGGCCATGCCGACTACAAGGGCTACCGTCTTGTGGGCGGTGGAATCGAGAAAGAGGAAATCATCTGTGTTGACGAGTCTGGCCAACCTCGTTTGGATCAGGCTGGCAACGTAGTCAAACCTCTCGACTTCTCCATCACCAAGGTCTCGGCTGCCATTATGATTATTGTCATTCTGCTTATCGTCATAGTCATGGTTGCCAAGAATGGTTATAAAAAGCGCGAGAACCAGGCTCCAAAAGGCATTCAGTCTTTGGTCGAGATGCTTGTCGTCTTTGTTCGCGACAGCATTGTCCGTCCCATGATAGGCGAAGCACACTATCAGAAGTACCTTCCCTACATGCTCACCCTCTTCTTTTTCATCTTCTTCAGCAACTGCATGGGCCTCATTCCCTTCTTCCCCGCTGGCGCCAATGTGACGGGCAATCTGGCCGTCACTGCCACACTGGCTGTCATCACCTTCCTTATCACCAATCTCAGTGGCAACAAACACTATTGGATTGACATCTTCAACACCCCTGGCGTTCCCGCTTGGTTGAAGATCTTCCCCCTTATGCCCGTTGTCGAGCTTGTAGGCGTGTTCACCAAGCCCATTGTGCTGATGATTCGTCTATTTGCCAACATGACTGCTGGACATATCGTCATCCTTGGTTTCGTTGTCATCATCTTCATCATCAGCAATACCCTCTCCATGGGTGTAGGTGCTGGTGTCTCCGTCATATCCGTTGTCTTCAGCGTCTTCATCAGTGTGCTTGAGTGTCTGGTTGCCTACATCCAGGCCTTTGTGTTCACCATGCTCTCTGCCCTTTACATCGGTATGGCTGTTCACGAGCCCACTCACGCCGAGGCCTAAACAAAACACTTGTAAGTTAGTAACCTAAAATATTATTGCTTATGAAATCAATCAGAGATGTCAATTTCAAAGGACGTAAAGTCCTGCTTCGCGTGGATTTCAACGTACCCACCGATGACAACAAGAATATCACCGACGACACCCGCATGGTCGAAGCCCTGCCCACCATCAAAAAACTCTTGTCCGATGGCGCTTCCATCATCATCATGGCTCACTTCGGCCGCCCCAAGAAGGGTGGATTCGAACCCGAGTTCACGCTCCAGCCTGTTGCCAAGCACTTGGAGAAACTCATTGCCCGTCCCGTCAAGTTCACCCAGGAACTCCTCGGCACCGGTGTCCCCGAGCAGATGGCTCGCGACCTCAAAGAGGGCGAAGTGATGCTGCTGGACAACATCCGCTTCTATCCCGAAGAGACCAAGGGTGGGGAAGAGCTTGCCCGCCAGTTGGCCGCCATGGGCGACTGCTACATCAACGATGCTTTCGGCGCTGCCCATCGCGAGCACAGCTCCACGGCTGTCATTGCCCGTTTCTTCCCCAACGACAAGTACTTCGGCTTCCTCATGGAAAATGAGGTCAGCAACCTCGAAAAGCTGATGCACAATCCCCCGCGTCCCTTCACTGCCATTATCGGCGGCAGCAAGGTGAGTAGCAAGATTGGCATCCTTGAAAACATGATTGACAAGGTTGACAACATGATCATCATTGGCGGCATGCGCTACACCTTCACCAAAGCCCTCGGCGGAAAGATTGGCAACAGCATCTGCGAAGACGACAAGCTTGACCTTGCCCGCGACCTCATGCGTCGTATGGACGAGAAGGGCGTCAAGTACTACCTCCCCGTCGACAGCGTCATTGGCGACAAGTTCAGCAACGATGCCAACACCCAGATTGTCCCCTCTGGTGCAGTGCCCGACGGTTGGGAGAGCATGGACTGCGGCCCCGAAAGCTGCAAGGCAATCCGCGATATTATTATGAACAGCAAGACCATCCTCTGGAACGGCCCTGCCGGTGTCTTCGAACTCAGCACCTTTGCCAAAGGCACCCGCGAAATCGCCACCTATGTGGCCGAGGCTTGCAAACAGGGCGCTTTTGCCGCTGTGGGTGGTGGCGACTCTGTGGCCGCTGTCAAGCAGATGGGCATTGCCGACCAGATGAGCTATGTCTCCACCGGCGGTGGTGCCATGCTGGAATATCTCGAAGGCAAAGACCTTCCCGGCATCAAGGCCATCAAGGACTGATAGCCGTATAGTTTACTATTGAATGATGGAAGTTGAGAAGAACGTTCCTGGTAGAATTCTTTTCAACTTCCATCTTTTTTTGTACCCTTTCCAAATACCGAACCCACTGTTTATTTACACAAAACAAAATATTTATTCTATTATGTCTACACAAATACGCCTTAATCATTGTCGCCAGGGTCGCAAGCTCCTTCTGTTGCTTGCCTTCTGCGCTCTTTACAATGTCTCGATGGCTCAATGGGCTGTTGGAGTAGGTGGCGGAGTTGCCTCCACCAGCATCACCCGTTCCCATACCGACCGCATTGACGAAGTCTACAAGTCCCGCCTTGGTTTCGACATCGGTGTCAATGCCCGCTACACTGTCAACTCTTGGTTGGCCGTCCGTGCCGACCTCGCTCTCATGCAGCGCAACCATCGCATGCAGCGACAACTCAACTACATTTCACCCGTCTATACCGACCATATCAACACCTATCTTATGCTTCCCGTCATGGCTGATTTCTCTTTTGGTGGAACCCAGCTGCGCGGCCATCTTTACACTGGTGCTTTCTGTGGCTACTGGCTTTCACACCACGTCAAAGGTATGACTTACTTCATGACGGACTATGAGGTCTTTTTCAATCCGCAGGATGAGAAACGCGCCTTCACCACTGAGGACCGCCGTTTCAATGCCGGTCTTGCCTGTGGTCTCGGCCTTAGCTACGGTCTCACCGGATGTCTTGACCTCAACCTCGACGCACTTTATTATTACGACCTCCTCAGCCACCACAAAGGCTATCCCCATCTGGAGGACTATCGTTACTTGAACACCGCCTCCCTCACCTTTGGCGTTACTTACAAATTTAAAACCCACCCAGAACAATGAAAAAGATTACCCTTCTCACCCTCGCAGCGGCACTTCTCTTCTGTTCTTGCCGCAAAGAATCTGACTATGTACCCTATATCGGCGAGAGCCACAAGCTGGCTTACAACACATACGAGGAACAGTTTATCTTTCTTTGGAAGAGCATAAGCACCGGTTATGTGTTTTGGGATGTGGACACCGTCGACTGGGATGCTGCTTACACCCGATTCCTGCCCCGTTTTCAGGCACTGGACCGTCAATACGCAAAGGATAGCAGTGTCACCACTACTGATTTATACGGCATCTATTATGATCTTTTTGGTCATATGAAGGATCATCACATGAACGTGGTTGTTCAGAACATCCACCCAAACCCATTGGACGATATTGGACTGGTAGTGGTCCGTCCGGGTGCCATTGAGGTTGGTAACCGCGACTATTTCATTGAAGACCATAGGAATGAGAATGAGCACATCAGCAACTTCCTTGACAGCATCGAGTACCGTGGCTACACCATTCTCACCCATGAGTCGGGCAGTTTCCCCTTCAGGGAAGAGGCCATCTCCTCCACAGTCTCATACCACTACATTCTTTTCCAGTTGCCTGACGGACGCCGCGTGCCCTATCTGAGACAGTCCATGGCCGCTTTCACACCGGTCATCCGTGCTCTCGGCGAATCTACGCAACTGGGTCGAGGGGCGCAGCTTTTGGACCACTGGCTCCATGCCATAACCGACACCCCGCGCGAACAGCTGGCAGGCATCATCCTTGACAACCGTGCCAACACAGGTGGCTATCAGGACGACCTCGACTACCTCATCGGCGCTTTCCTCAACAAACCCACCGAGGTGATGAAAACCCGCTACAAAGAAGGTCCTGGTCGCTACGAACACTCGCAGTGGACTCCATACTTCATCTATCCTAACAAGCAGTACCACCGCGACATCACTGCCGAGAACATCCCCTACGTTATCATTTGCGACATCAATTCCATCAGCATGGGTGAGGTAGAACCCATGTGTGCCAAGACTGCACTTCCCACAGTCTTCACCATTGGCGAGCGCACATACGGTGCCAACTGCCCCCTGCAGCCCTACACCGACATCAACCTCAACTATGGCGGTCCCTTTGGCGACGGCAGCCAGTACCGCGGTCACTACATCTACACCTCCACTTTTGAGGCTCTTCTGAACGGGAAGGTGACTGAAGGCGAGGGCCACACCCCAGACAGCATTGTGCTCCGCAAGGACTATGGTGGCGACTTTGCCCCTCAGCTCAACGCTGCTCTCAACTACATCAGTAGCTATTCCTCCACTCGTTAGTTCATACTTTTGGGTCAAATATTCCTCTTTTATACCAATTACAATTGGAGAACAGAGGATTATATGACCAACCATGTTTATAAGAAGCGAAGTCAGCCCCTAAACAAAGGTCTGACTTCGCTTTTATTAGTGGCGATGCTGGTCAGTTCGTGTTGATGAGCCCTGACGCTGGGTGTCAGCGGATGAAATTGGTGTAGATAGTCTCCTCCTGTTGGGGTAAGCCGTGCTGTGCGGCTTCGGCGGCGATGGCACGGATGAGGAAGGCCATATTGCGTGCCACGATGCGAATATTCTGCAGCCCCTCGGCATCCTGCATTACATCCTCTGCCGAGTTTCCATGCACCATGTTCCAGTACCGTCCGCTGGCAATGGGCATTTCGGAGATGGTGAAGTATTTGTTCAATTGGTCGAAAGTGGCCGTGGTGCCTGCACGGCGTGCGGAGCAGACCGCAGCGCCCACTTTGAGTCGTTTGCTGAAGGGAGTGCTGAAGAAGAGACGGTCCAAGAAGTTGGTGAGGGTTCCGTTGGCGGAAGCATAGTAGACGGGTGAACCCACCACCAAGCCGGCAGCTTCGGCAAACTTGGGAGCCACCTCGTTCACTGCGTCGTTGAAGACGCAGTGTCCCGTTTCGACACAGCGGCCACAGGCAATGCAGCCTCTGATGTCTTTGTTGCCGACGTGGATGATCTCGGTTTCAATGCCTTCTGCGTTGAGGGCGCTGGCCATCTCGGCCAAGGCGGTGTAAGTGCAGCCGTGCTGATTAGGGCTGCCGTTGATGAGGAGAACGTTCGGTTGTTTCATTGTGTTTTTTCTGGTTTTCAAAAATGGGATAACTTCAATGTGGAAGGAGTGTAGATGTGCAATGTCCGTGATAATAACGCAACGGCCTCACAAAATATTGTGTGGCCGTTGTCAAACACAAATGAATTAGAATAATTCAAAGAGTACTGAGCCATTTTTCGACCTTGGCGCGACCGCTGCGGACCTCATGTCCGTAAATGTCGAAACCTTTTGTGACTTTAGCCTTGGGGAAAGCTTTCTTGACGTCGCTGACACACGATGCCAGTCCGCTACCCTCGTGGGTGGTGAAGGGGATGACGGTTTTCCCGTCGAGGTTGATGTCTTTGAAGAGGGTGAACATTACCTGAGGGTAGGTGCCCCACCAGACGGGACCGCCGATAAAGACGGTGTCGTAGGCTGTGAGGTCGAGAGCCGAGCCTTCGTAGGGAGGCAACTCGCCGTCGGCTGCCTCTTTCTTGGCCAGATCGATAAGGGGCATATAGGCCATGCCGTCATACTTGTGGGTGACGATTTCGTATTGGTCGGCCCCAGTGATTTCGCTGATGTAGTCAGCCACGATTTTGGTGTTGCCGACTTCAATGTTGCCGACGGAATAGTTGTCGCCGGCGTGGGAAAAGAAGATGACAATAGATTTGCTCATAGTGTTGCTTTTTTGAGTTTTAGGTTGATTATTGTTCTGCCCGTTGCAGCCCACCGTAGTGAGGAGGGCAAGAAGGAGGGCAAGGAGTGTTCTGCTTTTCATGTTTCGAAGAATGGTTTGACGGTTCGTACAGTTTTCGGGGTGTGGGAATTATTTGTCAATGTTGACGATGTGGTATTTCCGGGTGCCAAGACCAATCTTTTCAGCATGTTCGATGATGTGGACACCGTGGCGGTCATTGATGCGCTGCTGGAGGGCAGTGGCGTCGTCGCCCGTGCTGTTTTGGTGACCAAAGACGAGGTCGAGGCAGGCCTGGTCCAAAGCCACGGGGTCGGTGGAGGCAAGGATTCCGATGTCTTTGAGTTCAGGGGCGGCGGGGTCGCTGTCGCAATCGCAGTCGACGGAGAGGTTGTTCATGATATTGATGTAGATAATCTTGTCGCCGAAATGGTCTGCAACAGATGCTGCGGCAGTAGCCATGCACTCAAGGAATTTGTCTTGGTTTTCGGGCTGGATGAAGTCCCACAGTTTGTGGTAATCCTCGCTTTGACCATTGGTGTGGATGTAGGTCTTTCCGTTGCGGGAAGCCACGCCGATGCTCTGGTTTTTCAGCACACCGCCAAATCCGCCCATGGCATGACCCTTGAAGTGGGCAAGGTTAATCATGAAATCGTAGTTCTGTAGATGGCTGCCCACGATGTTGTACTTCATATAGGTGGTGTCGCGGACGGGGAGTTTGATCTCGCCTTCAGCATCCATGATGTCCACACCGCCGATGGTGTTGAAGCCGTGGTCTTCGATAACGGCTAAGTGGTCGCGCGTATCCATGCGCTTGCCGGCGTAGGCAGTGTTACATTCCACAAGCTTGCCGTTCACCAACTGGACAAAGGGTCCAATAAGTTCGGGCTTCAGGTAGTGATGGCCGCCGGCCTCGCCGGTGCTAATCTTGACGGCTACACGTCCTTGGGCTTCGACACCGAGGGCTTTGTAAATGCTGATGAGAGCCTCGGGGGTAATCTGGGAGGTCATGTAGACGGCTGCCCCTTCGAGTTGCTCGGGTTGGGGGTCTTCCTTCTGATTGCTGTGGCAGCCACACAACAGCAGTGAGGTTGCAAGCATAAGCGTGATGCTCTTTCTCTTCATGATAATAAGATGGTTTGTTTGTTATTAATATGATTTATTAGTATTTTCGTTGAAGGGGTTGATGGGGTGGAGTCAGTAGGTGGAGGCGCGGCTGGAGGTGATGAGCCAATGACCATTTTGCCGTTTGAGGGTGAATTGGCAGCGCAGACGCCATGTGTGGCGCCCTCCCCCGAAGACGGCTGCTGCCACGCGGCTGCGGGCATCGAGTGTTGCTTGGTCGCCGCTGACGGTGATGTCAAGTCTGTCATGCTCGGCGCTGTAGTAGTTGAGGGTGCCGTCGGCAATGGCGTCGATATATTCCTGTTTGGTCTGTTTCATGCCGGTCATGTGGTAAAGTACGTATTCGTCGGCGTGGATTGCGTTGAGCAATGCTGTGTCCTTGGCTATCATGGCGCAGCACAGCTGGTTGTAAACTTGCTCTATCTGATGGCGGTCGTCGGGCTGTTGTTGCATAGGGCTGTGAAGGTTTAGCAAGATTGAGAGGAAGGTGATAAGGTTGAGCATTGTTGTTGCAGGGCTGTTAGTGATACTGTCGATTGCAATGAGGGTTGTCTTTTACCGATACTGAGGGGTGTGAGTGCTGTGCGGTTTCCCAAGGCTGGGATGGTTGATTTTCGGGTAGTAGACTGTATCGGTATCATGTTCATTTATATGCTATTATACTATTGACAATAGTATATTGTTCAATTTGCAAAATTACAAAGAATCTCACAAAAGCATATTGCAGATTTTGCGGAAAAAATGACAGATTTTTCGGATATGGACAAAGTGGGGAGTAGGGTGGGGGAGCGGAGCGCTTATTGCCGGAAGTCGCTGGGCGAGGCTCCAAGGTTTTTCTGGACGTAGCGGACAAAATAGCTCAGGGAGGAGAAACCGAAAAGGTCGCTGATCTCCTCAAAGGAAAGGTCTCTCTGGCGGAGCAGTCGGCTGATGTCGAGGGCAGTGTAGCGCGTAATCCAGTAGATGGCTGATTCTCCGCTGGCATTGTGGCACACCTCGCTGAGGTATTTGGGTGTGACGCAAAGTTCGGAGGCGTAGTAGGAGACGAGGCGGTGCTGGCGGTAGTCGCCACGGTCTAAAAGGGCAAGGAAGCGTTGCATGATGCTCGCTTGCTGGTTGCTGACGGCACGCTCGCCATAGAGCTCTACGTGGAAGTCGAAGAAGTCAATAATCATGCATTGGATGGCATTGATCATGGCATCGCGGTGGAAGTGGTGATGAGGGAGCGTCAGCCGTCGGCGGATGTAGTCGAAATTGATGGAGCAGACTTCATACTGGGGTTTGTTTAGGTGCATGACGGGTTGCTCAAAGAGGGCCAGATGTCCCCTAACACCATAGTTGCTCTGCGGAGTGGAGAGGACAATAAACTCGATGGTGACGTTGATAACCTCCAGCTGAAGGTCGTCGCTCTCATAGAGGTCGTGGAGCAGCAGACTCTGCTGCGAGATGATGAGGCAGTCGCCGGCGGAGAAACTATGCTTCTTGCTGCCCAGAAAGAAAGAGCCGCTGCCACGGTGGCAGAGAGCATGGACAACGTACCCTTGGCGTTGCATCTCGGCGGTGTCGGCAAGGGTGTCGGCAATGATTATGTCTTCTCTTTCTGTTATCATTTAACCCTTTAACGTTGGGGCAGGGGATATATTGTGTGCATTGTCCATGTTTTTTTTTCGAACAAAGAAAGCGGCATACCTGTTGAGGCATGCCGCAGTGAAAAGAGTAATAGCAAAATGCCGTCTACCTTTTGGCTGCTTTCAATCGGTGGGGTTCCATTGCGAGAACCAGCGCACCTGGTCTTCATAGCTCATAACGAAGTAGCGCTTCTCTGCGTCGAGGGCACGGATGGCCGCCATTTCGACATTGGAAAGGGCAAAGTCCATCACTTCAATATTTTCGCGTATATAGTCGGGGTTAGAGGCACCGGGAATGACGGAGAAACCTTCCTGCATGTGCCAACGGATAATGATTTGTGCGGGGCTTTTTCCGTGGGCTTTGGCAATGCGGTTGATGACCGGGTCGCGGAGTATCTCGCCTTTGCTGTCGCGTCCACCCAGCGGGAACCAGCACTCCAGCTGGATGCCCTCGGCGGCGCACCGTTCCTGCCAATGGCGGCGTTGAGCGTAGGGGTGGCACTCAATCTGCATGATTTGCGGTTTGATTTTGGCGTTCTTGATGAGTGAGTCGAAAATGCTGTCGCTGACATCGAAATTGCTGATGCCTATGGCGCGTACCTTTCCCGAGGCCATGGCCTGTTCCATCTCTTTCCATCCTCCTACATAGTCGCCTACGGGCTGGTGGAAATAGACGAGGTCTATGTATTCGAGGCCCAAGCGGTTCAGCATGCGGTCAATGGCTTGGAGGGTCTTGCCTTCGCCATACTCATTGGGCCACAGTTTGCTGGTGACCCACACACTGTCGCGGGGCACACCGCTGTCCTTCAGTGCACGGCCTAAGCTGCGTTCGTTGCGATAGGCATGGGCGCAGTCGAAATGACGGTAGCCGGCGTTGAGGGCTGTAAGAACGGCGTTGTAGGCCTCGTCGCCCTCTGCAATCATATACAATCCCAGTCCGAACTGAGGCATACGCACTCCGTTGTTGAGGGTGAGATAGGGCTGTTCGCTATGGTGTTTGAGTCCTTCGAAAGTTGTTTGGGCGTTCATGTTGAAAAAATTTAAGATGATAATTGTTGCGATAATTATTTTCTTCATGGCCATCATGGCTATTATTATACATTCTTGATAAATTTGGCCGGGTTGCCGCCGACTATGGTGTTGGGGGCCACATCCTTTGTCACCACTGCTCCGGCGGCCACCACAGCGTTGTCTCCCACGGTGACGCCGGGCAGGATGGTGGCTCCTGCGCCCACCCAGGCGTTTTTGCCGATGTGAACAGGTTTGCAGGTGAGTATCTGGCGGTCGTGCAGGTCGTGGTTG
Organism: uncultured Bacteroidales bacterium; assembly: GCA_900318175.1. Taxonomy (GTDB): domain Bacteria; phylum Bacteroidota; class Bacteroidia; order Bacteroidales; family P3; genus Colimorpha. The sequence goes on from ONJQ01000006.1 coordinate 15,143, forward strand.
TTGGAAATCAGCTGTGCGTTGGCTGCAATCATGGCACCGTCCTCAATGGTGATGCCACCGCGCGCCATCATCAGGCAGTTGTTCATTATCATAACGTTGCGGCCAATCTTTACATGGTCGAAACAGACTCCCGTCAGTCCGGGCATTATCCAGCCGCCTTCGCCCAACCCTTCGCCAAACAACTCGCGCACAAGCGCGTTGTATTCATCCGTATAGGGCATAGTGTGGTTGAGGCGGAAAAGCACCTGTGCCTGACGTACGCCTTCGGCGTGTTCTTCGGGAGTTGTGTTGCGTGGGTCTACTATTGTTTCTTGCATAAGTCGTTGATTTTGTTTGTTTAATAATAATGGCGGTGTGTCTTATTTGATTTTGCAAAATTACGAACCTTTTCCCAAAGGCCTGTTACACACAATGCCACGATTTTTTCAAATTCTGCTGTTCTTTTAATAATTGAAAAAAACTTCGTATATTTGCAACATAATTTAAATTGTCTTGCCATGAAGAAATTAAATTCTATCCGTCTCGTTATGCCTTTTTTACTGGCATTTGGTTTTTCGTCGTGTGTGGTGTATAGTCCACATAATGCCGACATTCCGCTGCTGTATGAGCGCGGCCAGTTGCAGATTGATGCATCGGCCTCGTTGTCGGCCCCTCTGCTTGCCGTGCCGGCTGTCAACGCCTCGGTTGCCTACTCTCCCTTCAACCACGTGGCTGTGCAGGGAGCGGCCAGTCTTTCCGCCCTCAACTCCATCTATGCCCAAGGAGCTGTGGGCACCTATTTTCCTTTCGGCAATTTGGTGTTGGAGTGTTACGCCGGCTATGGCTATGGCTACACAAACATAGATAGTATTGCCTCTACGACAGCCTCTTCCGGCTATCGCATCAACGGCAATTACAATCTTTATTATGGCCAGCTCAATCTGGGCTGGGCGCAGCTGTTGGACGGCTACCTCGACCTTGGTTTCGGTGTGAAAGGAGGCCTCCTTGCCCCCAATTGGTCACGCTATAAACTCTCCACCGATGCCTCAAACCAGGTTGTTGCCGCTCACACCGACAACCACTTACTGATAGAGCCCCAATTCATGCTCCGTCTTGGTGGCCAGCATCTCAAATTCACCTTCAATCTCTCTTACGCCTACCTCCGTGGCTGGCCCAACTCAAATGTCTACTTAAACTACGAAAGAATCAGCGCAGCCCTCGGCATCCATTATAAATTCTAAGCCATAAGTCTTTGTTGGGCTTATGTTTGAGGTTTAGTATTATTTATATAAAGTCATATTTCTTATATGCTTCATTATATACAAAAAATTCGAATAGATAACTTAGTTCATCTAAAAAATCTGGTTATCTCTATTCCTCACAGCGAATTTCCGCACCTTATCATTACTGGAAAGAATGGGAGTGGGAAAACTGTTCTTTTACAAACTCTGGCCGAGCTTTTACAATTAGTTATTAGTGATAAGGATGATCAAGGCTCCAATATGAATTATTATTCCAAAATACCATTGAGTAATGTCGAAGACGAGATAAGTCTAACAACCAACTTAGGTACCATAACATGTAATTGTTTTGGAACAAAGGTTGTTCGTATTGGATTTAAACTAAATGCTTTTGTTCTGGCTTTTTATCAGGCAGACAGAAGTTTCAGAATGATTGAGCCAGACTCTCCCCAAAAACCTGTTGTTGTTACTGATGACATTCGCCACAACTCCTCTGGGCAGTTCATTAATTTCCTTGTTGATTTGAAGTTCCAAGAACTTTTAGCAATTAGCAATAAGGATGTCCAAAGGGAGGCCGAAATCAATTCTTGGTTCGATACATTCGTGGGATTGCTCCGCAGGCTATTTGAAGACGAATCGCTTACACTTCAATTTTCGCAGCAGGATAGTTATTCTTTCAAAGTGTGTACGAAGGGACAAACGTTCGGATTCAATGAGATGTCTGATGGCTTTAAGGCAGCGTTGAATATCGTTGCTGACTTGATTCTCCGAATGCACAAAGGCGGCAAGTTATCTGATGTGTTTAATCAGGAAGGCATTGTTCTTATTGATGAAATCGAAACACATCTGCACTTGAGTCTTCAAAAAATGATTATGCCATTCTTGACAGGTGTATTTCCAAACATTCAGTTCATTGTCACCACTCATTCGCCATTCGTACTAAGCTCCATGCCCAATGCTGTTGCATACGACCTTGAACATCAAGAAGTAATTTCCGACCTGACGGAATACTCATACGAGGCCTTAGCCGAGGGCTATTTTGGCGTTAAGACCTCTTCCAGCTACACCGAAATGCGGCTTAACGATTTCCGCCTTCTTCTTGAAAAAGGTCAATGGTCAGAAGCCGATAAGATTAAGATAAAGAATCTGAATGAAGACTTTAAGAAGATTCCGGAATTGGTGTCGCCCCTCATTGTAGGCGAGTATAAGAGGCTTGCCATTCAATATGCGGATAAACTAATGACTTTGCAAAAATGATCAGGGTTAGAAAAAGTGTCTCCCAACCTCATTCTTTATCCTCAACCAAGGCCTACGATGGTGAGGATGTGAAGCGTCAGTTGGACACTGATCAGTATAACAAGTGCTACCTTTGTGAACGAGTCTGTGGCACTGACTTTTTGGTTGAACACTTGCGAAGCCAAGAGAACTATCCTCGTTTAATTCAGTCATGGGATAACTTGCTTTTGGGTTGCAGCTATTGCAATGGCAAGAAATCTGATGCCTACGACAATATTCTGAACCCCTTAACTGTTAATGTCGAAGATGAAATAGAACAGCGTATAGACTTGTTGAACAAGCAGTCTCTGTTTGTCGCAGTCTCCGACGATGATGCCCACCGCAAGACCGTTGAGCTGTTGTCGCGTCTTCATAATGGCACAAAACATCTCCGAAACACCAAAGAAGAGCATTTTATTGAATATATAATAGCAGTTGTCAACGATTTCAGGACTGTCATTCAGACCTACCAGTCTCAACAGAATCCTCAAACGGAAAAGGCTGTAAGGGAGGAGTTGGGTGCTGATAAAGAACTTCTCGGTTTCAAGTATTGGATTATCAAAGATAACCCAGAGCTCTATGCCGTATTCGGTAACGATATGGTGTGGAACAAGCAGCAGCCCCCCCCTAACTCTTAATCTATTAAAACTGTAAGAACGTGGCGCATTTTTTGCCTATCACTTTGGACGAGGTTCGGCGGCTGGGATGGGACGCCGTTGATGTGGTGCTTGTCACTGGCGATGCATATGTGGACCATCCGGCCTTTGGCACCGCTGTCATAGGGCGCACCCTTGAGGCTGCGGGCTATCGGGTGGCCATCATCCCTCAGCCCAACTGGCGCGACGACCTGCGCGACTTCCGCAAGTTCGGCGCACCGCGTCTCTTCTTTGGCGTCACCAGCGGAGCCATGGACAGCATGGTGAACCACTACACCGCTGCCCGCCGTCTGCGCCACGACGATGCCTACACCCCTGGCGGTCAGGCTGGTTTCCGTCCAGACCGCGCCACGTATGTCTACGCACGCATCCTCAAACAACTCTATCCCACGGTCCCCGTCATCCTTGCCGGCATCGAGGCCTCCATGCGCCGCCTTGCACACTACGATTATTGGGACGACCGTCTTTTCCCCAGCATCCTTGCCGACACCCCTGCCGACCTCCTCAACTATGGCATGGGCGAGCGCACCACCCTTAAGATGGCCGCCCTGCTGGCCCAGGGGCAACCCATCGAAGCACTCTATAGCCTTCCGCAGGTGGCCTATAAGACCGACAAGGGTATTCAGTTTGTTCGGAATCAGAGTGCTTCGATAACTCAGAATCCTCCGATTATCGAGCTCCACTCCTTCGAGGAGTGCTGCCGCAGCAAGCGTGCCGAGGCGGAGAACTACCAAATTATCGAACGGGAAAGCAATAAGATAGAGTGCGCCACCCTGGTGCAACGCCATGCCGACAGCTGGGTTGTGGTCAATCCGCCTGAGCCACCCATGAGCACCGAGGAGATTGATGCCAGTTTCGACCTGCCCTACACCCGTCTGCCTCATCCCAAGTACAAAAAGCGGGGAGCCATACCTGCGTATGAGATGATTAAGAACTCCGTAAATATTCACCGCGGCTGTTTCGGGGGTTGCTCCTTCTGCACCATCTCCGCCCACCAAGGCAAGCAGATAGCCAGCCGTTCCGAACGCTCCATTATCGAGGAGGTGAAAATCCTCACCCAGCGTGAGGACTTCAACGGAGTCATCACCGACCTTGGCGGCCCGTCGGCCAACATGTACCGCATGGCGGGCAAAAACAAGGAGCTGTGCCGCCGCTGCGCCCGCTACAGCTGCATCCAGCCCTCCATCTGCCCCAACCTCCACGCCGACCATCGCCCTCTGGTGGCCCTCTACAAGAAAGTCCTGGCCATGCCCGGCATCAAGCATGTCTATATTGGCAGCGGAATCCGCTGCGACCTTTTCACCGAACAAAACGGCGGCTGGGAATATTTCCGCCATGTGGTGCTCAACCACGTCAGCGGACGACTTAAAGTGGCACCTGAGCATACAAGTTCCAAAGTGCTGTCGTTGATGCGGAAACCATCTTTCGAACTCTTTCTTGAAACCAAGAGCCGCTTCGATGCCATCTGTCGGCAGGCAGGGCTCAAATATCAGCTCATTCCCTACTTCATCAGTTCGCACCCCGGTTGCCAGCTCAAGGACATGGCCGACCTAGCCGTCGAGATGAAGCGCCTCGGCTACCGCTTGGAGCAGATTCAGGATTTCACGCCTACCCCCATGACCCTCAGCACCGAGATGTACTATACCGGCATCAACCCCGAAACCATGCAGCCCGTCTACGTGGCCACCACACCGGACGAGAAGAAGGCTCAGAATCTCATGTTCTTCTATTATAAGAGGGAATGCCAACAGGCTATCCGTCAAGTGCTACACAGCCATCACCTCGACAATTACATTACGCGGCTGATCGGCCCCGCCAAGCCCTATACCCCGCGTCGCGACCGCCGTTTGTGAACGGTGGTTTCGCTCTTCCTTCGCTCCTTCTACCTCAGTTCTCTAACATTTCTCTAATATTTCTTCCTTTTTCATTGGATAAATGAACCCCGCTGTGAGGGAAAAATGTGTAAGAAGGAGTGGAGCTGCTTTGGGAAAGCGCAAGCCTTGTTGAGCGCGAAGGATGAAGGGCCGAGGAGTGTTGTGCATGTGGGGGTTAGGGTTGGTTGTGTGAAAAAATGTTTATAATTTGTCGGCAAAGAGGGCAGCCATGTCAGAAATAATATGTATCTTTGCAATTTAAAAGTAAAGTATGGACGAAGAGCATCTAACCCCCGAAGAACAGGAGAACACCCCCGAAATGGGTGACCCACAAGAGACTGAGCAGGACCAGCTGGCCTCCACCCCTGCGCCTGTGGCTGACGAGCCGACGGGCGAGGGCACCACGCTGTCGCTCAACGGCATGTTCCGCGAATACTGGATTGACTATGCCTCCGACGTTATCCTTGACCGGTCGGTGCCGGACATTGACGACGGCTTGAAGCCGGTGCAACGCCGCATTCTCCACGCCATGAAAGAGACCGACGACGGACGCTTCACCAAGGTGGCTAACATTGTGGGTACAACGATGCTGTACCACCCCCACGGCGACGCCTCCATCAACGACGCGCTGGTAAACCTCGGGCAGAAGAATCTGCTGATAGACTGCCAGGGTAACTGGGGAAACATCCTGACGGGCGACGGTGCCGCCGCAGGCCGTTACATCGAGGCACGCCTCTCCAAGTTTGCCAAAGAGGTGGTGTTCAACCCCAAGACCACACAATGGAAGCCAAGCTATGACGGGCGCAAACAGGAGCCTGTGTCGCTGCCCATCAAGTTCCCCTTGCTGCTGGCCCAGGGCACCAAAGGCATTGCCGTCACCCTCACGTCGGTCATCATGCCCTACAACTTCTGCGAGTTGATAGAGGCCTCCATCTGCGTGCTGCGAAACCAGCCTTTTGAGATATATCCCGACTTCCCGACAGGCGGACTGATTGATGTGTCAAAGTATAACGATGCCGCGCTGGGTGGTCGACTGCGCATCAGGGCCAAGATGCACTATGACGAGAAACGCAAAGCCATAGTTATCACCGAGGTGCCATACACCGTAACCACGGATGTGCTGATTGACAGCATACTGAAAGCCAATGAGAAGGGCGAGATAAAGATTAAGAAGGTGGATGACAACACCGCCGCCGAGGTGGAGATAGTGTGCTACCTGCCCGCAGGAATCTCGCCGGACCAGATGATTGATGCCCTATATGCCTTCACCAACTGCCAAATCAACTTCTCGCCGCAGACCTGCGTCATTGTGAACAACAAGCCCGTCTTCATGACGGCAAGCGACATACTGCGCCACTCAACCATGCGCACCAAGGACCTGCTGAGGCAGGAGCTGGAAATACTGCTGTCCGAGTTGGAGGACAGGTGGCATTGGGTGTCGTTGGAGAAGATATTCTTCGAGAAAGGAATATATAAAGTGCTGGAACGGCACGACTTCGACACTTGGGACGACCAGGTGACGGGCATCGAACGGGCATTCGACCCGTACCGCCATCTGTTCCGCAAGGAGATTACGCGGGACCATGTGCTGAAGCTGTGCGAGAGACCTGTGCGCAAAATCTCCAAGTTCGACATCAAAAAGGCCGAGCAGGAAATTGCCAACATCGACATCGATATCGAGGAGACCAAAAACCACTTGGCTCACCTTACCGAATATGCGATCAACTACTTCCAACATATATTGGACACCTACGGCAAGGGCCGCGAGCGCAAGACGGAGATACGCAATTTCGAGGACATACAGGCTGCCAACGTGGCTGTGGCCAACGAGAAACTGTACGCCAACATGGCCACAGGCTTTGTGGGTACGGCCATGAAGAAGGACGAAGGGGCTGAATGTCTGTTTGACTGCTCCATGATGGACGACATCATCGTGTTCCGCATGGACGGCACCATGCTGGTCACGAAGGTGCAGGACAAGGCCTTTGTGGGGTCGACACAGTGCAAGGAGTTGCTTTATGTGGGTCTGTTCCGCAAGCGCGACGACCGCACGGTCTACAACATGGTGTACCGCGACGGGGCGATGGGCTACGCCTTCGTAAAGCGCTTTGCGGTGGTGGGCATCACACGCGACACGGAGTACAACCTCACTCAAGGCACCAAAGGCACCAAGATACTCTATTTCACCGCCAACCCCAACGGCGAGGCGGAGGTTATCACCATTCACCATGCCACCAAGGCCAAATTGAAAAAGGTGAGTTTCGACTTCGACTTTGCCAAACTGGCCATCAAGGGACGTAAGGCCATGGGCAATATACTGACTCGCAATGCTGTGCGCAATATCACCAAGAAGGGCGAAGGGGTCTCCACCCTCGAAGCCCGCGAGATTTGGTACGACCCCACCATCCAACGGCTCAACGTCAACAATGCCGGAACCCTGCTTGGACGCTTTGCTGGCAAGGACCGCGTCTTCACCCTCACACAGTCTGGCTACATGCGGCTGACGGGACACGACTTGACAACTCATTTTGACGATGACATGATAGAGATACGCAAGTACAATCCGCGTAACATCGTCACCGCCGTCTATCGTGAAGGGCAGACGGGCAGCTACTACCTGAAACGGTTCCAAGCCGAGGAGAGCGACAAAAAGCTTGCTTTTATTGACGAGGGCGACCAGCTGGTGAGCTACAGCATGGACACATTCCCGCATCTGCACGTCAGCTACGATGAGGCATCGGGCAAGAAGATACTTGAAGAGGACATCAACGTGGATGAATTCATAGCCGTGAAGGGCTACAAGGCCAAAGGCAAACGCATCACGACCAGCAAGGTGAAGGAGTTCACCTGGTTGGAGCCTGACCCTGAGCCGGAACCCGAGCCCATCACAGAGGAACCGACGGACGAACTGAACGAGGTGGAGGAAGAGCGAGAAGGCTTTGCCGAAGGCACTCAGACATCATTGTTTTAAGTAATTATTCAAGAATAAACACATATACAAAATGAAAATATTGGTCGTATTGCCGCGATTTCCTTATCCGCTTGAGAAAGGCGACAAACTACGCGCCTACTATCAGATAAAGGAACTGTCTAAACATAACGAAGTGTACCTTTTTTGTGTCTCGCACACCAAGGTGCTTCCTGAGCATATCGAGCAGTTGAAGCCCTTTTGCCGTGGCATCAAGGTGGTGCATTCTCCCCGGCTGGTAAATTACAAGAATGTGGTGCGCAACTACATCAACACCAAGTCGCTGCAGATAGGTTACTGGGATTCGCACAAGGCCCGCCGCAATTACAAGAAGTTCGAACGGCAGGTGAAGCCCGATGTGATCTACAGCCAGATGGTGCGGACAATGCCTTTGGTCAGCCGTTCCGTGGTGCCCAAAGTCATGGACTTCCAGGATGCCCTTTCGATGAATACGGAGCGTCGGATGGACACGGCCCATGGTTTTTGGCGTTATATCCTGCATTTCGAATTCAAGATGCTGCGCTCCACCGAGTACAACGCATTCAAGATATTCGACGGTCTCACCATCATCTCGGAGAACGACAGCGAGGCCATCCCTCACCGCAAGAATGGCGACATCCACGTCATTCCCAACGGAGTGGACTTTGACTACTTTAAGCCTATGGAGCATGAAAAGAAGTATGACATCGTCTTCTGTGGCAATATGCGCTATGAGCCCAATGTCCACGCATCGAACTACCTTGTGAAGCGGGTGATGCCCTTGGTGTGGGAAGAGTTTCCCAAGGCCACTTTGCTCTTGGCAGGTGCCTATCCCAAACACAAAGTCAGCCAGTTGGCCAACGACAGGGTGACGGTGACTGGTTTTGTGGACGACATACGTGAGTGCTATGCCTCCGCCCGCATCTTTGCAGCACCCATGCAGACGGGGTCGGGATTGCAGAACAAGCTGCTCGAAGCCATGGCCATGGGGCTTCCCTGTGTCACCACTTCTATTGCCAATGATTCCCTACAGGCCATCCGCGACACCGAAATCCTTGTCGGCGACACCGCGCAGGAATTTGCGACACACATTATCAACCTGTTGCGCAACGATGAACAGCGCAACGAGTTGGCGGCCAACGGCACCGTCTTTGTCCACAAGAACTACAGCTGGGAGACGGCAGGAGAAAAGCTGGAGGAAGTGCTGAGGGGAGTGGTCATGTCAGGCAGTAGCAAAGTGGCTACGGAAAAGTATACCCGCAAAGGGGAATAGTAGGCGTAAGTCGATGTGCCAATTAACTGATTAGAAAATGGGTTGGAAACCGAATAATCACGGCAAATGGAAGAGCCCTACGGGGGCGTGGGAGGCAGAGGGCTTCAAGCCCAAACGGCCAACCCCACAGGAACGCAACACCTTCAGTACGGCGGAGGTGCCGGAGAAAGCTATCTTGGTGAGCGTTTGTTCCAACGGCACCACGATGGAGCGGACGCAGGAGTGCTTGAATGAGTTGGCTTTCCTGCTCGACACCGCGGGTGGCATACCTGTGAAACAGGTGATTCAAAAGCTGGAACGCCCCGACACACGTACCTACGTGGGCAGTGGAAAATTGGAGGAGATTAAGGAGTACAAGAATGCGCTCGATGCCGATTTCCTTGTCTTTGACGACGAGCTGTCGCCCGCACAGCTGCGCAACTTGGAGCGCGAGTTTGAGTGCCGTATATTGGACCGCACCACGTTGATTCTGGACATCTTTGCCAAGCGCGCCCGCACCAGTATCGCCAAGACACAGGTGGAACTGGCGCAGTTGCAGTATATGCTGCCTCGACTGACCCGCATGTGGACGCACCTTGAGCGGCAACGCGGCGGCATCGGTATGCGCGGCCCGGGCGAGACACAGATTGAGACCGACCGCCGACTGATTACCGAGAAGATTGCCCTGCTGAAAGAGAAACTGAAGGACATAGACAAACAGAAGGTGCAGCAACGCAAGAACCGCGAGGCACTGGTGCGTGTGGCACTGGTGGGATATACCAATGTGGGTAAATCGACGCTGATGAACCTGCTGAGCAAGAGCGAGGTGTTTGCCGAGAACAAGCTGTTTGCCACGCTGGACACCACGGTGCGCAAGGTGGTGCTGGGCAATCTGCCCTTCCTGCTCACCGACACGGTGGGTTTTATCCGCAAGCTGCCCCATGGACTGGTGGAGTCGTTTAAGTCGACGCTGGACGAGGTGTGCGAGGCCGACCTGCTGATGCACGTGGTGGATATTTCGCATCCGGACTACGAGGAGCAGATTAATGCTGTGAACCGGACTCTGGAGGAGATAGGAGCCAACAACAAACCCACCATTCTTGTATTCAACAAGATTGACGCCTATACCTTTATTGAGAAAGAAGAGGACGACCTGACGCCCATGACCAAGGCCAACTGGACGCTGGAGATGCTGCAAGACAGCTGGATGGCAAAAGTCCCCTCTTCAGAGGGGTACGGCGAAGCCGGGGGGTATGCTTTACCCGGGGTATGTTCCATCCTCTTCATCAGTGCCGCCAACCGCGAGAACATCGACGAACTGCGGAATGTGATGTACGAGGAGGTGAAGAAAATCCACGCGGTGAGGTATCCTTACAATAACTTCTTGTATTAGTTAGGCAAACACTTTATTGTTCTTGTTTGTAGTTAGATAGGTTTGTTGAGGTGATTATAGTGTGGATATTTGAAAAAAAAAATGTATCTTTGCAGATGAAATGGACAAGGAATTGACACAAAAGATAAGCGACTATTTTTCTACCCGACCGGTAATGAAGGCTTGGGTGTTCGGTTCCTATGCCCGTGGGGAACAACGCCCTGACAGCGATATAGACATTATGATTGTTCCCGACCGCGATGCCCATGTGGGGCTGTTTATGCTCAGTGGGATGAGGCTGGATTTGCAGGATTTGCTTGGAGTAAAAGTGGATTTGGTGACCGAAAAAGGTCTTTTGCCCTTTGCCCGTCCCTCTGTAGAAAAAGACAGGGTTTTGATGTATGAGAGAGTTCAGTAAAGACAAGATGCGGATTGTCCATATCGCAGAGGCGATAGAGAGGCTGGAGACACATGCCGGCGGTCTTGCTGAATGTGAGTTGCACGAAGATGTCCTCCGTTATTATGGTATAGTGAAGAACATTGAAATAATCGGTGAGGCTGCCCGTATGTTGACTGACGAGTTTAAGGCGGCACATCCAGAAGTGGAATGGAGGAATATATCAGGAATGAGAAACTTCCTGATTCACGAATACTTCAATGTTGACGATGAAACGATTTTTGCTGTGCTGCATACGGAGATACCACAACTGAAAGAACAAATTGAACTATACATAAATACAATTGATTGGGAGGCATGGGAATCCCAATCCTAACTATATTCAAAAATAGTAAAAATATGAAGAGATTAAGCATATTAATAATGGTCTGTATTATGGCTGCCGTAATGGTGATGTCCGTAGGTTGTGATAAAGAATCTATTTCTCCTATTATCCCTGATTCTCCTATTATCCCTGATGGAGCGTTGCCTGGCCTATTTTCGGTGAGTGCAACGAAACAGGTATATTTCTCACAGGGCAATTTACAGTACCAAGCAAGCACCAAAACTTGGCGTTTTGCCGAACACCAGTATGACTATGTAGGGAGTGATAACCGCAGTATCAGCTCTACCTATAGTGGTTGGATAGACCTCTTTGGTTGGGGCACGGGCAGCAATCCAACCCTATCCTCCACCAGCTTTGAGGACTATGGCACCTTCGTGGACTGGGGCTGCAACGCCATCAGCAACGGAGGAAATACCGCCAACCGATGGCGCACTTTGACAAAATCTGAGTGGTACTATCTTTTCAACAAGCGCACCGGTGCCTTATCCAAACGTGGTACTGGCAACATTAACGGTGTAGGCGGGCTGATTATACTTCCCGACAGTTGGACACTGCCTTCGGAGTGTTCTTTCACTTCAGGATTCTGCTCTCCCAGTGGAGACAACTATCCTGACTGGACACACAACAGCTACACTCTCGCACAGTGGGCGCAGATGGAGGCAGCTGGTGCAGTCTTCCTGCCTGCGGCGGGTAGCCGCTTCGGCACGTATGTCGCCAATGTGGGCTACAGCGGCTACTATTGGTCGTCCACGTCCAGCAGGAACTTCGACGGCGACGCGTACGGCATGAACTTCGACGGCGACAATCTCGACGCGATGTACTACCACCTTCGCGACGACGGATTCTCTGTACGCCCCGTTCAGGATAATTAATATATTAAAACGTTAAACCTTGTTGCGGGCAGTCTCCGCTGCCCGCAACTAAAATAAAGAGCCCTTGCCGTTGTGGCAGGTTATTAATTCAATAATAGTATAAATATGAAAAGATTAAGTGAATTAATGATGGTCTGTATTATGGCTGCCGTAATGATGATGTCCGTAGGCTGCCATAAAGATTCTCTTTCTCCTATTCTCCCTGAAGGAGTGTTGCCAGGCCTGTTTTCGGTGAGTCCAACGCAACAGGTACATTTCTCGAAGGGCAATCTACAGTACCAAGCAAGCACCAATACATGGCGTTTTGCTGAACAACAGTATTCATCCAATTCTAATGACTTGTTTGGTTGGGGAACGGGAAACAATCCCAGCCTGTCATCAGTAAACGACCTCGATTATGCCACCTTTACCGATTGGGGCAGTAACCCCATCGTCAATGGAGGCAATGCTCCCAACCTGTGGCGAACATTGACCAAGGAAGAGTGGCAGTTTCTCATCTATAAACGCCCATTCAAACGTGGCTATGGACTTATCAATGGTTATTTCGAAGGATTGATACTCCTACCCGACACATGGTTACAGCCATCTGGTTGTCCCGTTTTTGTGACAGGAGATGAGTTCAATCGGTATACCTTTTCCGAGTGGAAGGTGATGGAGTTGGCAGGTGCGGTATTCCTCCCTTTGACGAAATATAATTCTCAAAGTCATACCGCTAATATTGGACCTTATGGAGAATATTGGTCGTCTACCCCTTATGATGAGTACAGAGCCAATCGTATTTATTTATATGACAACAGCCACATGAGTGTGAGTTATACTTCTCGCCACAATAAATGTGCGGTACGACTTGTTCACTAATGCAACAGCTATGGCTTGCTTTTCTGGTACAGTAATTGGCACTGCTATTGCTGCGAGGCGAAGTAGGCGAGGATGGCTTTGGCCTTGGCGGGGCCGACGACCTTGGTGAGGTCGGCTTCGGTCTGTAGGCGTACTTCTTTCAGGCTGCCGAATTTCAGGAGCAGGTCGCGGGCTGTCTTCTCTCCGATGCCGGGAATGTCGGTGAGGGCGGTGCGGAAGGTGCCTTTGCTGCGCTTGTCTTTGTGGAAGGTGATTGCAAAGCGGTGCACCTCATTTTGAAGGTTCTCCAGCATGTGGAAGAGTGGGTCGGTGGGTTTGAGGCCCACCACTTGGGGCGGAAAGCCGTAGAGGAGTTCTGAGGTGTGGTGGCGGTCGTCCTTTGCAAGGCCGGCGATGGGGATTTCGAGGTGTAGCTGGTCTTGAATCACCTGACGGGCCACTTCCATCTGTCCTGCACCACCATCGACCACCAGCAATTGCGGCAGAGGTTGCCCCTCGTCCGACAGGCGTTTGTAGCGGCGGTAGATTACCTCCGCCATGGAGGCGTAATCGTCTGGTCCTTCCACCGTCTTGATGTTATATTTGCGGTACTCCTTGCGGTTGGGTTTGCCGTTGGTGAAGCGTACCATTGCCGCCACAGGGTAGGCTCCTTGGATATTGGAGTTATCAAAACATTCGATGTTGACGGGGAGCATGGGCAGTGCAAGGGCTTTCTGGATGCGCTCCAAAAGGTGCTGGTTGCGGCGGGAGGGGTCGGCTTGGTCCGGGTCAACAAGGGCGCGTTGGTGTCGGCATTGCAGTTGGTAGGCCTTGACGTTGCGCATGGATAGTTCGAGCAACTGAAGGCGGTCGCCACGTGTTGGGACGGTCTGTTTGAGGTATTCCTCGGGCAGGTCGGCAACCTTCATAGGCAGCACCACCTCGCGGGCAGTACTTTCGGTGCGCTCGTGCAGGGTAGGAATAGCGGTGGAGAGAATCTCCTCGTCGGTCTCGTCCAGTTGTTTCTTCACCTCGTGCGAGAAACTGTAGATGATGCTGCCGTTCTTGATGCGCATCATGTGGACGTAGGCATATTTCTCGTCGGAGAGTATGCTGAACACATCCACGTCCCGCACATTGGTGTTGACCACCGTGGAGCGGCTCTGGTACTCCTCCAACCGCCGGATGCGGCGTTTCATGATTTCGGCCTCTTCAAACCGCAGTTGGTCAGCCAGTGAAAGCATTTCGCGTTTCATCTCCTCCACAATGTCGGCAAAGTCGCCTTTGAGGATGCTGCGGATATTGTTGATTTCTGCCATATAGTCCTCATGGCTCTGCAACCCCGCGCAGGGGGCTTTACACAGGCCTATCTGGTGCTTCATGCAGGGTCGTTTCTGCATGGTGTTGCACTTGCGGTAGGAGAAGAGTTGGTCAATGATGTCCTGCAACTCGCGCAGGATTCGCTGGTTGGGATAGGGCCCGAAATACTGGCCTTTGTGCTGACGGTTGCGGGTGAAGAGCAGGCGGGGATACTCCTCGTCGGTGATGCAGAGGTAGGGGTAGGACTTGTCGTCCTTCAGCATGCTGTTGTATCGGGGCTGGTAGCGTTTGATGAGGTTGTTCTCCAGCAGCAGGGCGTCGACCTCGGTGGCCACCACAGTGACGCGGATGTCGTAGATGTGCCGCACCAGCATCTTGATCTTGGCGCTCTTGTCCTCATAGTGCGAGAAGTAGGAGCTGACGCGCCGCTGCAGGTTCCGCGCCTTGCCCACATAGATGACTGTCCCCGACTCGTCAAGGTGTTGATACACTCCTGGCGTCTCGGGGATGGTCTTCAGCCGCATGGCTATGCGGTCTATGTTTTTGTTGATGCTGGCGTCTATCATTCGGGGTATTCCAACTTTGCCTTTTGGATGGTGAAGTGGAGAGCCTTCATGCCGCGAATCTCGTATTTACTGGTGCGCTGCCCTATGGTGATTTTGTGTTGGCCTGTGGTGTTGAAAAAATAGAACTGGCGCACATTCTGTGTTGCTGTCAAGGTGCCGTCGGGATTGGCCTGAGACACTGTTTTGCCTTCGGCGTTGCGGAATATCATTGTGCTGAACAGGGTGCGCTTTTCACCTTGGGGGCTTTCAATCTCCATAGTGATGGGGACTGCGGCCTCGCGGTAGCGGGTTGTGTCCACGGTCAGACTCACGGTGAAGTTGTAGCAGTCTTCAGTGTTGGGGGCTTCCACCTGATAGTTTTCGGGGGAGAAGCGCAGCCAGGTGTCGTTCTCAAACGTGCGGGTCTCGTCAATGAGAGTCTTTTTGCCGCATGAGCATAGGGCCATGGCACCGAGTATCAGGAGCAGAAATGTGTGTTTTTTCATCGGGTTGCTATTGGGGGATTATTGATTGTTCTTGTTCTGTTCAAGCATTTGGAGTATTTGTACGGCATTGGTGGCTGCCCCTTTGCGCAGGTTGTCCGCCACCACCCACAGGTTCAGCGTGCGGGGCTGGGAGGGATCGCGGCGCACGCGTCCCACAAACACCTCGTCACGATGATGAGCCATTATCGGGGTGGGGTAGAGATTGTGTGCAGGGTCGTCGCAGAGAATCACTCCCGGTGTCGAGGCCAGCAGCTGATGCACCTCCTCAATGTCGAATTCTTCGTGGAATTCCACATTCACCGACTCGCTGTGTCCACCCACCACGGGCACCCGCGCCACGGTGGCGCTTACCATGATGTCCGGTGCACGCAGTATCTTGCGGGTCTCGTTGACCAGTTTCACCTCCTCGGTGGTATATCCGTCGTCCAAGAAGTCGCCGCCGTGTGGGAACAGGTTGCGGAATATCTGGTTGGGGTAGGCGGGCTGATAGTCATCACCCAACTCCTTTTCCATCTCCTGACGCAGGGTCGAGCTGTCGGGCTTGTTTTTGAAGTAGTAGTCCTCCTCCATCTCCAGCTGCCGCACGGCCTTCAGGCCTGTGCCGGTGATGCTCTGGTAGGTGCTCACCACCAATCGGTGGATGCGGTAGCGGCTGTGCAGACGTGACAGGGCCAGCACCATCTGAATGGTTGAGCAATTGGGGTTGGCAATGATGCGGTTGGTCGGTCCGACGGTGTCGATGTTAATCTCCGGCACCACCAGTGGAACATCCTCCTGCATGCGCCAGCACGAAGAGTTGTCAATCACCGTGCAGCCCACTTCGGCAAACCGTGGGGCATATTGGCGCGACGTGGATGCACCGGCGGAGAAGATGGCATAGTCTGGCCGCGCGGCAATGGTGTCGTCCACGCTCATCACCGTCAGTTTGCGTCCGGCAAAGTCTATCTCTTTGCCTACCGACTTGGCCGAGGCAGCTGCCAGCACCTCGCACCCGCCAAAGCCCCTCTCCTGCAACACTTGCAGCATCACTCTTCCCACCATTCCGGTGGCTCCAACAACAGCTATTTTCATGTCTGGGTATTAATTATTTATGATAATGTGCAAAATCTGAATTGTGTTAATTCGATAAACGATACAAACGCTAACACATTCAAGAAAAACACTTTTCAATTATCACTTTCCGTTTTTCACCTCAACGTTATCTAATCAGGGTCACGGTGCCTTTCAGCTCCTGTGTCATCATCGGTTCCAGCGAGTTGCGGTAGCGCATGATGTATACGTATGTGCCCTGCTCGCAGGGGCGACCCTGCAAGTCGTTGCCGTCCCAAAAGCCTCCGGGGCATTCGAAGTAGGCCACCTGTTGCCCGCGGCGGTTATAAATCCAAACGTAGATGTCCGTCACGTTGCCTTGTATGTAGGGCATGAAGCGGTTGTTCTCCTCCTTGCCGGGAGTGAACACGTTGGGCACAAACTCCGAAATGCGGTGCAGGGGTATGACGCTCTTTGCCGTGTCGTCGCAGCCATAGTCGTTATGAACCGCCAGGCGCACGTCGATGCTGTCCACGCCGCTCAAGGGGAAGATGACGCTGGTCTGTGCATCCGTACTTGTCTGGCCGTAGGGCAGCAGCCACATGCGGCTGTCGTGGCCGTAGCTCAGGTCGGTCAGGTCGATGGTCAGCTCGTCGATGGTGGCCACCTCGGGTGTGTGTCCGATGATGGCTTTCATGGGCACGAAGGTGAAATCGAGGGTCACGATGCTGTCGCAGCCCCATTCATTCTGCAACACCACCGTGTCGGCCTCGCGGGTCTCGTCGTTATCCTGGCTGTAGGTCTTCCCGTTCAGCCAAGTGTGGGGCTTGCAGTCGGTCACATAGTCCGTGCTGTAGCTCAGGTCCGACACCACCAGATGCAGGTGGCGGGTGCTGTCGCACTCCGTGGTGGAGTAATAATGCTTGCTTGTGTCAACGGGGGTGCGGAAGGTCATGCCGTTCCAGGTGTAAGCATCGCCGCGGCAGATGCCCGCAGTGTCGTAATAGTCATAGTTCGGGTAGGTGGTGATCAGGATACTGTCGTAGTTGTTGCAGCCGTTGTGGAACGAAGCTGTGCAATAAATCCACGTGGAATCCACACGGTTTCGAGTCATTAAGCCTGTTTGGTCGTTGAGCATAGCGCTGGTGCCCATGGGGGTAATGGCATTTTCCGGCATAAAGGTGCGGACACCGTTAATCTCTTTCATGGCGCCCCAACCGCACGAGTCCAGCACCTGTCCTTGCGGGTACTGCAGGTACACCGTCGTCCGCTCGCCCTCGCAGAGGATGCTGTCCTCCGTCACAATGCTCATGCTCTTCGACGTGTCCATGCCCACCACTATGGTGTCGCGCATGCTGCGCCCGTCCATACCGTACCAGTAGCCGTTAGCCCCCTGGTAGGCACATTTCACCAAATAGCGTGAAGTGCGGGTGGGCGTGACGCGCACAGATGTGTGTTCGGTGTTGAGGTATGTGCCGTTGGTGTCGTTGGGGTTATTGGTGAACTCAACGGAGTCAATAATGTTGCCATTGCCATCCTCGATGAATCTCCACCAGCTGGTGTTGGAAGTTGTTTCGCCCTGGGGGGTGAAGCGCCAAGCCTCATACGAGACTGTGTCTGTCCAACCGCCCGCCTGGTTGCCGCGGTTGGGAGCCACAAAAGCACCCGGCGAGTTGGGCAGGATGTAATATGACGGCTCTCCGTAATGGTTCAGGTCGCGGTAATGGCTCTCCTGATCCAGTCCCGTTGCGTTTTGTATGCCGATAAGGCCTTTGCCTCCATTGGTGGAGGAACAGCAGCTGCGTCTTTTAACGTGCACCTCAATGATGTTTGTACCTTCGTAGCACACAATCTGGTAGGTGCAGCGGTTGTTTTGGTTGCTACCATAGGGGAAAAGGGGCACCTCGTTCACACTGGCGCACAGGTGGCGGCAGGGGTACTCGCCGCCCACATAGCGGAACATTCCCTGCTCGGTCGATAGTCCCTGAGGGTCGATGTCCTCATAAACTCCGTATATGGCGTTTTTTGAAGTATTGTAGGATGTGCTGAAGTTGCTCAATGGGATGGGGATATAATAAGTATAATCACAATACGTTCCAGCCTGTGCTGAGTTGAATGACACCAGTCCGTTGGAACCCACATTGGCTTGGGTGTAGGGGATTCCAAAAAAGAGGAAAGTGAAGGGGAAGGAAATCATGGTGCTCTCCCACTGGTCGTCCGACGAGATGTTCAGACGCGACCCTGCGTGGAATGTCGGATCCACAGGGTTGTAGGGTATTTGCTCCACAGTGTACTGCCCATTGAAGTGTTGTGTAGTGATAAATGAGGAACAGTTCAGCACCAGGCTCCCGTTGGTGCAGTCCACCACAGTGTCCCACCCATTGGCCGCACAGGTGGGCGATTGTTCGTGGTCATACTTTTGGTCGACAGTGATTTCCGGGCACTGGGCACGGCCGGTGTGCATCCCGGCAAGACTTAGCCCGGAGAGTAGCAGTAGACGGAATAAGGATTTACTCATTATGTGTGTGTTTTTGTTTCTAATAGGTATATTATTTCCTATTTTCTTCTAACGTGAAGAAACTATTTATATTGTGTCGCCAGCATAATAATGACGGAAAAAAGCCATTTTGTGACACTTTTTTAACCTTATTTAATGTTTTCCCCGGTGAATTTGCCAAGTGCGCCATCAGACCGGGTCACCCCTTGGGTCGCTCGATGGTCCACATTTGTAGTTTGCTTGGAGGTTCATTTATCCAATGAAAAAGGAAGAAATATTAGAGAAATATTAGAGAACTGAGGAAGAAGGAGCGAAGGTGGGGTGGGGGAGAGAAAAAAAAACGGCGGGTGCATCCTGTTGTGGATGCACCCGCCGGGCAATGTGGTACAAAACGTTGTTATTTGTCAATACGCATGCGGTAGAAGGAGCGATAGGCAAAGACGATGGCCACGGCCAGGAAGATGAGGCCTACCCAGGGGGCCATGTGGCGGAAGCCTTCGCTGATGGCTATCTCCATGGCCAGCACACCGAAGAGGGTGGTGAACTTGATGATGGGGTTGAGGGCTACTGAGGAGGTGTCCTTGAAGGGGTCGCCCACGGTGTCGCCCACCACGCTGGCATCGTGCAGGGGGGTGCCTTTGGCTTTCATGTCCACTTCGACCACTTTCTTGCCGTTGTCCCAGGCGCCGCCGGCGTTGGCCATGTAGACGGCTTGGAACAGGCCGAAGACGGCGATGCTGATAAGGTAGCTGATGAAGAGGCAGACAGCGTTCTGGCCGCCGATGCTCTCAGGCGAGGAGAAGCAGGCAAAGGCCAGCGCAAAGCAGAAGATGGCAATGAAGATGTTGATCATGCCCTTCTGGGCGTAGTGGGTGCAGATCTTCACCACTTCCTGGCTCTTCTCGGTGTCGGCCTTTTTGGGTGCGTCGGCGTCGAGCTTGATGTTCTGCTCAATATATTGGACGGCACGGTTGGCACCGGTGGTCACAGCCTGCATGGAGGCACCGGTGAACCAGTAGATGACGCATCCGCCAAGGATGAAGCCGATAATGGAATAGGGGTTGAGGAGGTTGAGGATGGAGGCGGGTTCGATGCCGAGGGTCTTCTGGATGAGCAGGATGAGGGAGAAGATCATGGTGGTGGCACCCACGACGGCAGTGCCTATGAGCACGGGTTTGGCCGTAGCCTTGAAGGTGTTGCCGGCGCCGTCGTTGGCTTCGAGGTAGTATTTGGCCTTCTCGAAGTCGGGGGTGAAACCGAACTGCTCCTTGATTTCGCGGGTGGCTTTCTCCTTGTCGTCCTCAATGAGCGAGAGCTCGTAGACGCTCTGTGCGTTGTCGGTTACGGGGCCGTAGCTGTCCACGGCAATGGTGACGGGTCCCATGCCCAGCATGCCGAAGGCCACCAGGCCGAAGGCAAAGATGGAGTAGTAGTCGCCGAAGATGGGAGCCAGGTTGAAGGCGGAGGAGGTCATGTAGGCAATAATCATGAGCACCACGAAGACGAGGCCCGTCCAGAAAGCGCCCATGTTGCCGGCCACGATGCCGGAGAGGATGTTGAGGGAGGCTCCGCCCTGTTCAGAAGCTCTGACCACTTCCTTCACGTGCTTGGAGGTGGGGGAGGTGAAGAACTTGGTGAACTCGGGGATGAGGGCGGCTCCGAGGGTGCCGCAGCTAATGATGATGGCAAGGGCAAGCCAATAGTTGTTGCCAAGAGGCTGAAGGATGTAGTAGCTGGCCAGGAAAGTGCCGGCGATACTGAGGATGGAGGTGAGCCAGACGAGGCTGGTGAGAGGCTTTTCGAAATCGAGGTCGTCGGCATTGTGGTATTTGGCCTTGGCCAGGGCACCGTTGAGGTAGTAGGCTAAGACGGAGGCAATGATGCCGAGGATGCGCATGACGAAGATCCAGACCAGAAGACGCACCTGGAAGTCGACGGGCACGGCCAGAAGGATGAAGCTGACGAGGGCCACACCGGTGACGCCGTAGGTCTCGAAACCGTCGGCGGTGGGTCCGATGCTGTCGCCGGCATTGTCGCCTGTGCAGTCGGCAATGACGCCGGGGTTGCGGGGGTCGTCCTCGCCGATTTTGAAGACCACCTTCATAAGGTCGCTTCCGATGTCGGCAATCTTGGTGAAGATACCGCCGGCAATGCGGAGGGCACTGGCGCCCAGGCTCTCGCCGATGGCAAAGCCGATGAAGCAGCTGCCGGCAAGGTTCTCAGGCATGAAGAGGAGGATGATGAGCATGAGGACAAGCTCGATGCAGATGAGCACGATGCCAATGCTCATGCCGGCACGCAGCGGTATGTTGAGGAGGTCGAGGGGTTTGCGTCGCAGAGAGGCAAAGGCCATGCGGCTGTTGGCATAGGTGTTCATGCGGACACCGAACCAAGCCACGCCGTAGGAGCCAAGGATGCCGATGACGGTCCAGGCCAGCACCAGGCAGACGGAGCCAAGGGGCATGTGGCTGAGCAGACCGAAGTAGAGGGCAATGGCAGCCCCGATGAAAGCGAACAATACAATGAGGAAGCGCCCCTGCTGTTTGAGGTAAGTGGAGCAGGTCTTAAAGATGACATTGCCGATTTCGAGCATGGACTGGTGTGCTTTCAGGCGGCGCACTTTAAGGAATTGCCAAATGCCAAAGAGGAGTCCGAGCACAACGATAGCGAAACCCCAGTAGAGAATCTGGGCGTCGGGATGGTGCGCAAAACCGCCGGGCATTTCTAAATCTGCTTCGCTTGCAAATGCAAAAACTGGTAGGGCAAGGGAGGCGAGAGTAGTTGCTAATTTTTTCATAGACAGATTTATCAATTAAATGTTGTTGTTTTGTTAGGAATACAAAGATACTAATTTTCTCAATGATACAAAAAAAAATTGTATTTTTGCAATTTGAATTTACATCAAGAAAACACAAAAATTGTTATGATAGAGCAGAATCTTCAGCAGGCTGTGGCCGACGCCTTGAAACGGCTTTACGGAATGGAAGTGGCACCCGCAACAGTGGTGCTTCAGGCAACGAAGAAGGAGTTTGCGGGAGACTACACCGTGGTGGTGTTCCCCTATGTGAAACAGGCACGCAAGTCGCCGGAGCAGCTGGCCAACGAGCTGGGTGCAGCGGTGAAGGAGGCCGTGGCCGAGGTGGCAGACTACAACGTGATAAAGGGTTTCTTGAACTTTGTGGTGGATGACAGCTACTGGGTGCGCTTTGTGACGGCGGAGGCTACGGACGCCAACTACGGCCTGAAGCAGGCCCAGCCCGACGAGAGCCCCGTGGTGGTGGAATACTCGTCGCCCAACACCAACAAGCCCTTGCATCTGGGACATATCCGCAACAACCTGTTGGGATGGTCGGTGAGCGAACTGCTGGCCGCTAATGGCGCGAATGTGAAGAAGGTGAACTTGGTCAACGACCGCGGCATCCACATCTGCAAGTCCATGCTGGCATGGCTGCGTTTCGGCAACGGCGAAACGCCTGAGAGCAGCGGCATGAAGGGCGACCACCTGGTGGGCAAGTACTATGTGGAATTTGACAAACATTATAAAGAGGAAATCCATGAGCTGACCGCCAAGGGCATGGATGAGGAAGAGGCCAAGAAGCAAGCCCCGCTGATGGTGGAGGCACAACAGATGCTGAAACGTTGGGAAGAGGGCGACAAGGAAATCCGCGACCTGTGGAGCAAGATGAACGGATGGGTGTATGCCGGATTCGACGAGACGTACCGCAAAATGGGCGTGGGATTCGACAAGGTGTACTATGAGTCCAACACCTATCTGCTCGGCAAGGAGCTGGTGCAGAAGGGTCTCGACATGGGCGTGCTGTTCCGCAAGGAGGACGGCTCGGTGTGGTGCGACCTCACGGCTGACGGCTTGGACCAGAAGCTGCTGCTCCGCAAGGACGGCACCTCGGTCTATATGACGCAGGACCTCGGCACGGCACTGCTGCGCCACAACGATTTCGGCGCCGAAAGGCTCATCTATGTGGTGGGCAACGAGCAGGACTATCATTTCAAGGTGCTGAAACTGATACTCGGCAAATTGGGCTTCGATTGGGCGGACAAGGTTTACCACTTGTCGTACGGAATGGTGGAGCTGCCCAACGGCAAGATGAAGAGCCGCGAAGGCACCGTTGTGGATGCCGACGACCTGATTGCCGAGATGGAGGTGACGGCTGAAGAGATGTGCCGCGACCACGGCAAGAATGACGACATGAGCCCCGAGCAGCTGAAGGAGCTGTACCACATGCTGGCATTGGGTGCCTTGAAGTATTTCATTCTGAAAGTGGACCCCACCAAGAACATGCTGTTCAACCCGGCTGAGAGCATCGACTTCAACGGCAACACGGGCCCCTTTATCCAGTACACGCATGCCCGCATCCACAGCATTGTGCGCAAGGCCGCAGAGCAGGGTGTGGACCCCGCGCAGGAGCTGTCGGCACCCATCGAGCTGACCGACAAGGAACGCGCAGTGGTGAAATGTCTGCACGACCTGCCATCGACAGTGGCTTCGGCAGCGGCAAACTACAGCCCCGCCATGGTGGCCAACTATGCCTTTGACCTTGCAAAGAGTTTCAACAGTTTCTATCAGGACACCCCCATTTTGAGGGAGAACGACCCGGTGTTGCGCCTGTTCAGGGTGAAATTGTGTGCGCTGGTGGCCCTGTCGCTGAAGAACACGATGCACATTCTTGGCATCGAGGTGCCGGAGCGTATGTGATGGTTGGAATGTGTTAATGCTTGAATGTGAAAATGTTTGAGTTGATTGTCCGTTAAATATTAAGGTTGATGTATTATACAGATACTGTTACAATTCCTAATTATCTGTGCGACTGCCATGACAGGCTGACAATGTGGGGCATGGCACGGCTTATGCAGGAGTCGGCAGGGCACCATGCCGAGACCGCAGAGTTGGGTTTCCGCCAGCTGATAGAGAGGGGGAAGGCGTGGGTGCTGTGCCGCATGTATTTTGTGGTGAACCGCATGCCGATGGAGAGCGAGACGGTGCAGGTGAAGACGTGGAGCCGTGGGACGGACGGATTGTTTGCTTTCCGCGATTTTGAGTTGATAGACTCGCAAGGGGTGGCAGTCACTTGCTCCACTTATTGGGTGATTATCGATTTCGAGAGCCGCAAGGCCATGCGTATACATGAGTTCTGGCGCAACATAGAGACGCATCCCGACTGCGCCACAGACCGCGACCATCTGGACCGGCTGCGCATACCGCGCGACGCGGGAGAACCCCTCACAGCAGCCCAGTTTGCCGTTAAGCCCTCCATGTTGGACCATACTTTCCATGTCAACAATGCGGAGTATATCAAATGGGTGTTTGACAATCTGCCCGCTACGGCACCGCAGGAGGCCCCTTTCCGTTTTGCCATCGAGTTCCTCTCGGAGACCAAGCCGGACGAGACCATCGCGGTGCAGCTCTATGCCGCTAAAGACGAGCAGGGGACAAGCTACTACAAGATTACCAACCCCCGCACCACAGCCGTGGTGGCTGCATTGATGCCGCAATCATAATTGATTCACACAATAACACATTCATGAAACGATACATTGCATTGATACTCCTCTTCGCATTGGCTGCGCCTGTGCAGGGGCAGGGGTTGAAAGGGCTTTTCCACAAGAAAAAGGAGGTCGCCGCGGACACGGTGGCGGGCCTGAAAAGGATAGAGGAGGTGATGGGGCTGTTGAGCAAACAGTATGTCACCGACCCGAACACCGACAAACTGAGCGAGGATGTGGTGCGACACATGCTCCGCACCCTCGACCCCCACAGCATCTATATCCCTGCCAAGGAGGTGGAGAGCACCAACGAGGCCTTGTTGGGCAGTTTTGAAGGGGTGGGAATCGCCTTTTCCATAGTGGACGACACGGCAAGGGTGCAGGAGGTTCTGCAGCAAGGGCCCTCTTATAAAGTAGGTGTGCTGCCGGGCGACAAGATTCTGCGTATTGACGGGTTGGCAGCCACGGGCGACAGCGCTAAACGCTCGTTCATCTATCGCCATCTGCGCGGCAAGAAGGGCACTGAGGTGGTGACCGATATGCTGCGTGGCAAGGATACGATCACCTTCCACATCATTCGCGACGTGGTCCCTATCAATTCCATCGAGGTCTCCTTTATGGAGAAGGACTCGATAGGCTATATCGCCTTGCTGCGCTTTGCCCGCACCTCGGTGGCGGAATTCCGCAAGGCGGTTCGCGAACTGAAAAAGCAGGGCATGAAGTCGTTGGTGCTTGATTTGCGCGGCAACTCGGGTGGCTACCTCGACATTGCCTTCGGCCTGTCCAACGAGTTTATCAAGGCCGGTAACTTGGTGGTGTACCAGCAGGGACGCGCACGGAGCCGTCAGGATTTCAAGGCCAACAGGAGCGGCTCGTTCAAGGAAGGCAATCTGGTGGTGCTGATCGACGAGGGGAGTGCCTCGGCATCGGAGATTGTGAGCGGTGCGGTACAGGACTGGGACCGCGGCCTGTTGATAGGCCGCCGGAGCTATGGCAAGGGTCTGGTGCAGACCATGTACCGTTTGAGCGATGGCAGTCAGGTGCGCATCACCACGGCACGCTACTACACCCCTTCGGGTCGCTGCATCCAGCGCCCCTACGACAAGGGAGCGGATGCCTATAACCGCGAAACGCAGCGGCGCTACAACCACGGGGAACTCTTCTCGGCAGACTCTATCCACCTGCCCGATTCATTGAAATATAAAACTGCCGGCGGACGCACGGTGTATGGCGGCGGCGGCATTATGCCGGATGTTTTTGTGCCGATAGACACTACTCCTGCTACGAAGTACTATACCGAATGTCGGCGCAAAGGCATCCTCAACCAGTTCCCGCAGTATTGGGCTGACATCCATCGGGAGGACTCAGCGGTCAGCACTTTCGACACCTTCTTGGCCAGCTATGAACGGCTGGGAGTGGACACCCTCTTTGTGGCTTACGCCGCCGGCAAGGGAGTGGCGCTGGACAGCCTGGTGCCACAGGCCGACACTACGTTGCCTGCCGTGCCGGACAACCGCACGCTGGCCGAGCGCGACCCCTTCCTGCACATCCAAATCAAGGCCCTTCTGGCCGATTGCCTCTTCGGCCGCGGCCATTATTACCAAATCATGAAGGACCGCGACCCCGTCTACCAGAAAGCTCTCTTCTACCTGAGGGAGCGCCCGGAGACCTTTGAGAAACTCCATTAACCCTTATTCCGTAGCGGTGGACTGACCGACTCAAATCAAATCCGCAAACAAAGATTCAGAATAATTTGTTGCGGATTTGATTTTTTTTCGTATATTTGCACAATGTCATATTTTACGGATAGTATTGTAAAATATTTTGGCACAACAAGTAATTGACGGAGAGGCTCCGTTGTTATTTATGAAAAAGAGTATTAGAGAGCGCGGCCAAGCACCGCAGGTATTATAAAAACTATGGATTATAACTTCAACGAAATCGAGCCGAAGTGGCAGAATTATTGGCGAGAGCACCACACCTACCGGTGCCTCAACGAGTCCAGCAAACCCCATTATTATGTTCTTGACATGTTCCCTTACCCCTCGGGTGCTGGACTGCATGTGGGCCATCCGCTGGGCTACATTGCCAGTGACATCTTTGCCCGCTACAAACGTCTGCGGGGCTTCAACGTACTGCATCCGATGGGCTATGATGCTTACGGTCTCCCTGCCGAGCAGTACGCCATCCAGACCGGCCAGCATCCCGCCATCACCACGGAGCGCAACATTGCGCGCTACCGTGAGCAGCTGGACAAACTGGGCTTCTGCTTTGATTGGGAGCGTGAAGTGCGCACCTGCGACCCGCAGTATTACAAATGGACACAGTGGACGTTTGTCCAGCTGTTCAACCATTACTACGACCAGAAACTGGACAAGGCACGCCCCATCAGCGAGCTTGTCAAGCAACTGGAGGACGGCACAATGCCCACCACCGTCGACAAGCCCTGGGCCGAGATGAACGACGACGAGCGTCAGGACTACCTGATGAACTTCCGCCTGGCCTACCTTGCCGACATCCCCGTCAACTGGTGTCCCGAGTTGGGAACGGTGCTGGCTAACGACGAGGTGGTGAACGGCCTCAGTGTGCGTGGCGGCTATCCCGTCGAGCGCAAGCTCATGCGCCAATGGAGCCTCCGCATCTCTGCCTACGCCCAACGCCTTGTCGACGGGCTGGAGGAGGTGGACTGGTCCGACTCTCTCAAAGAGATACAACGCAACTGGATTGGCCGCAGCGAGGGCGCCGCAGTGTGGTTCCCCCTCGACGTGAAGCCCAACGCCAACGTCCTGCCCGGTGCACAGGCCTACATCAGCCAGTGCGACCCGCAGCCTGTGCCCAGTTTCGAAATCTTCACCACCCGTCCCGACACCATCTACGGCGTCACCTTCATGGTTCTCTGCCCGGAGCATGAGTTGATAGACCTCATCACCGCCCCCGAGCAAAAGGCCGAAGTCGAAGCCTACGTCACCTGGGCCAAGAACCGCTCCGAGCGTGAGCGTCAGGCAGAGGTGAAGAAGGTGAGCGGTGTCTTCACCGGGGCTTACGCCATCAACCCCCTCACCGAGGAGCGCATCCCCATCTGGGTGTCCGACTACGTGCTGGCCGGTTACGGCACGGGTGCCATCATGGCCGTCCCCGCACACGACAGCCGCGACTTTGCCTTCGCACGCCATTTCAACCTCCCCATCCGGCAGGTTGTCGCCACCGACCCGCACAACCTCACCGACCCCGCCTCCTGGACCGAGAGCCTCGACAGCAAGACGGGTTTCAGCGTCAACAGCGGTTTCGTCACCGGCATGAAAGTGAAGGATGCCATGGCCGCCGTGATTGACAAGATTGAAGAGATGGGCATTGGCCACCGCACCGTGAACTACCGCCTCCGCGACGCTATCTTCAGCCGTCAGCGCTATTGGGGAGAACCCTTCCCCGTCTATTACAAGAATGGCCGACCCTGCACCCTCCCCGAGGAGTGCCTGCCCCTCTGTCTGCCCGAGGTGAGCGAGTTCAAGCCCACCGCCACAGGCGAGCCCCCGCTGGGCCACGCCACCCGCTGGGCTTGGGATGAGAAGAACCGCTGCGTGGTGGAGAACAGCAAGATTGACAACATCACCGTCTTCCCGCTCGAACTGAGCACTATGCCCGGCTTTGCCGGCTCCAGCGGATACTACCTCCGCTATATGGACCCCCACAACGACAATGCCTACTTCAGCCCCCAGGCCGTCAACTATTGGCAGAACGTAGACCTCTACGTCGGCGGTGCCGAACACGGCACGGGACACCTCATCTACGCCCGTTTTTGGAACAAGTTCCTCTTCGACATCGGACTCAGCATCAAGCAGGAGCCCTTCCGCAAGCTTGTCAACCAAGGCATGATCCAGGGCCGCTCCAACTTCGTTTATCGCAGCAAGGAGGACAACAACCTCTTCCTCTCCAAAAATATCCCAGGACGCGAAGAAAAGACCGTCCCCATCCATGTCGACATTAATATCGTCAACAACGACATTCTTGACATAGAAAAGTTCAAGGCCTGGCGCCCAGAGTTTGCCGATGCCCGCTTCGAACTGGAGGATGGCAAATACGTCTGCGGCTGGGAGATTGAGAAGATGTCCAAGTCCATGTTCAACGTCCAGAACCCCGACGACCTTGTGGCCCGTTACGGTGCCGACACCCTCCGCCTTTACGAGATGTTCCTCGGCCCCGTCGAGCAAGCCAAGCCCTGGGACACCAACGGCATCGAAGGTGTATTCCGTTTCCTCAAAAAATTCTGGAAACTCTCCGAGACTTGCACCGACACCCCTGCCGACAAGGAGCAACTCAAGCTCATCCACCAGACCGTCAAGAAAATCACCGACGACATTGAACGCTTCTCCTTCAACACCTCCGTCAGCACCTTTATGATCACCGTCAACGACCTGTTGGCCAAAGGTTCTGTCTCCAAGGAAGTGATGGAAACCCTCGCCGTGCTCATGGCCCCCTTTGCTCCGCACATTGCCGAGGAGGTCTACCATCAGCTTGGCCACGACACCACCGTCTGCGATGCCGTTTGGCCATCCTACGACGAGAAGATGCTTGTCGAGGATTCCTTCACCTATCCCGTCTCCTTCAACGGCAAGATGCGTTTCACCCTCCAGCTCCCTAATGGCATTAGCCAGCAGGATGCTGTAGCCGCTGTCAAGGCCGATGGCCGAAGCCAGAAATGGATCGACGGCAAGGAACCCAAACGCATCGTCTTCGTCCCCAACAAGATTATCAACATAGTTGTCTAACAATAACTCCCCTTATACATGTTAAGTCGCCATTTCCTCCGTTCAAAAGTTCTCCAGACCGTCTACGCCGTCCATGCCGACCCCGTGGATAACGTTGTGGCTGAGAAAAACTTCAAGCATCACATCTCCCGCTTTAACGACCTTGGTGCCCTCCAGCTCTCCGCCTTGGTTCATTTTGTCGAGGTGGCTGGCACCATGATTGACGAAGCCCAGCACAAATATCTCCCCACCGAGGCCGAGCTTAACCCCAATCGGCGTCTGCCCAACAACATCTTTGTCTCCCGTCTTGCGGACAACTACGATTTCCGTCACCATTGCAAGGAGAGCAACGTCAACTGGGGTGGGGTGGAGTATGACGAGATGTTCCGCCAAGCCTATTCAGCCTTGGCCAAACTGCCCGACTATGCCGAATACCTTGCCTCCGAGCAGACCTTCGACACCGACCAGCAGTTTGCGCTCAAGCTCTTCAAATACATTATTAACTACGAGCAGCTGCGCGATAATCTTACCGCTCAGAGCCTGATGTGGGAAGACGACTTCGACCAGATAGCACAGTACAACTTTATGATGCTCAAAGCTCTCGACGACTCCTTAGACGAGTCCACCGTCATCCCCCTCATGAACGATTCGCGCTTTGAGAAGGATGTCGAAGCCTTCGACTTTGCCCGTCGTCTGCTCCTCGTCACGCTTCGTCATGGCAAGGAGGTGGAGGACATGATTCGCAGCCACCTCAAAGGGTGGGAGTTTGAGCGTGTGGCCGGCATGGATGTCCTGCTGCTCAATATGGCTGTGGCCGAACTCACCGAGTTCCCCTCCATCCCCGAGCGCGTCACCGTCGACGAGTATATCGAGCTTTCCAAGGAGTTCAGCACCGAGCGCAGCAAACTCTTCATCAACGGCATCCTCGACAAATTCATCATCGAGCTCCGTTCTGCCGGGCGCATCAACAAAACTGGCCGTGGTCTCATTGACCCCTCTATGGCCGCTGAGGAGGAGGAATGATGAAAAAGACACTTCTGCTCATAGCCTTCCTGCCCCTGCTATGGCTCTCCTCATGTGGAGGCCAAGGCTCCTCTTCTGATATTGATGTGGACCTTATAGACAACCCCAACAGCGCCTCCGGCTACGACAATTCAGCCCGCGTCCCGGTTCTCACTTTCGACTCCGACTTGCACGACTTTGGCCGCATCACCCAAGGCGAAAGCATCTCCTACAGTTTCCATTTCCGCAACACGGGTAACTCCGACCTCGTCATCAGTGGCTGCTCTGCCACCTGTGGCTGCACCGTGGCCGACTATCCCCGTGGTCGTATTGCCCCGGGTGGTGAAGGCTACGTCACCGTCTCCTTCAACTCGCAGGGCAAAACCGGACAGCAGTACCAGGAAGTCACCGTCAACTCCAATGCCCAGCCAGGCCGAGCCGTCCTCAAAATTACTGCTCAAGTATCCTATTGAGAATAAAAAATAATCAAACAATTATAATGTAATTATCCGCGGAGGCACTCCGCAGCATTAACACATCAAAACAACATGAACACACTTTCTATTTTACTCCAAGCACAAGGTGGTGGTGGCGGCAGCATGCTCATTTGGCTCATCCTCATCTTTGTCGTCATGTGGCTCCTCATGGTCCGTCCCCAGCAGAAACAGGCCAAGAAAGAACGTGAATTCCGCGAAGGCCTCAAGAAAGGCGACCGTGTCAGTTTTAGTGGTGGCATCTATGGCAAAGTCCACGAGGTTGCCGAACACACCATCGATGTTGAAATCTCCAACGGCGTCATCGTCACCGTCGAGAAGAACATGGTGCAACCCATACCGGAACAACCCGCTGCTAAGAAATAATGTGACAGTGTTGTATCGTGTACTCCTTATGCCCTTAGTGGGATAAGCGGTTCACGCATCCATACATAGGCACATTAATAATCTCAACCGTTAAGTCAGCATGTTCCGGCACAAGTCGTTCTGGATCATTCTTGTCATCACAGCTTTTGCCTGGGTCATAGCCGCGATGTCTGAGCGCAGTGACCATTCTGTCACTCTGCGCCTCAGGTGGGCCGGGTACGACACGGCCCGCTACGTCGTCTCACGTGCCGACACAGTCCTGCCCGTCACCATCAAAGCCAACACCTTCCAGGCTGCTTCCTTCGTTCTTGCTGCGAAGGATAATCCTTTTGTCCTCAGCGTCTCTGGCGACACGGTGCTCAAGGTCAACTCCGTCCTACTCAACGAGGCGCTCAGGCAGTACCAGACTGCTGGCGTCAAAACCATCACGTCGCCAGTGGAGACCCTTCACATCAAACTCTCCGAGCGGGAGCGTCGTGGCTATATCCCCACGCTTAGGAACGTTGAGTTCCGTTTTGCCGACCGTTGTGGGCTTTGTGGCAATCCCGTCGTGGAGCCGGACACCGTTTGGCTCTATGGCGACCCCGTCTCCCTCGACAAGATTGTTTCCCTATCCGCTGCCCCTGCGGTCGTTAGCGACATTACTGACAGCGGTTGGTTCACCCTCGCCCTCGACCCTGTGTGGAGCAACTTTCGCGACGTCCACTCTTCTGCTGACAGCATCCGCGTCTTTATCCCCACGCTCCGCTATGTCGAGACCGCCCTCACGGTTCCCATCACGCCCGTCACTCCAACGGGATCGCCTGTCAATACCCCCGGCGGTTCGCTGCTGCGCACCATCCCCGAGCGGGTCAATGTCACCCTGTGGGTGCCGGACGATTATCCTGTAGCCCCTACGGCAGCACAGATTCAAGCTGTTGCCGTCTTCAGCCCCGACAATAACTCCGACCTCCTGCCAGTCCAAATCACCCGCTTCCCTGCTGGTGTGCGCATCAAGAGCATCTTGCCCTCACAGGTGCAGTACGTCATCATCAAGAAAAACTGACCCCTCATGCCTAACGACTCTCTTCCCCTCCTTGTTGCCCTCACGGGGGGCATCGGTTGCGGCAAAACCACTGTTCTGGACCGATTCCGCTCCTTGGGTGTTCCCTGTTTCATTGCCGACCAGGTTGCAGGAGCCTACTATCAAGACCCCACTTTCCTTGCCAGCATCCGCGACCTCTTCGGCAACAGTGTCTTCACCCCTGACGGCGTAGCCGACAAAGCCGCCATTGCCCGCATCGTCTTTGCCGACCCCGACAAACTCTCCCAACTCAACAGCCTCATCCATCCCCGCGTGTGGGACGACTTCCAACACTTTGCCGCCACCCATGCCGCTTCCCCATACGTCATTTTTGAAAGTGCCATCATCTATGAGGCCCACTTGGACCACCTTGTCGACAAGGTGGTCTGTGTCTACCTCGGCCTTGATGAACGCATTGCTCGTCTTATAGACCGTGACCATGCCACCCCTGAGCAGATACATTCCCGCATCCGCCGCCAGCTCCCTGCCGAAGAAGTCATGCAACGCGCCGACCACGTCATCCTCAACTACGAAGGCAACCCCCGTGCCCGCCAAGTGCAGCACATTCACAGCCAGCTTCTCGTAGCCGCAGAAAAAAAGGCTAAGCTAATGTGTCGGTAAGTGAACTTGTCATTGGCTGAAGGTGTCAATAAAATAGTTCGTTAGCACCCATACCCTCCACCGATTCCTCCATTCTCGAATTCACATATTTCCCCATTAACGCATTCCCCCATTCCCGCATTCATTTATTCCGATATTCTACCGTTCCTGCATCGCAGCATTAACGCATTCCCGAATACCCGCATTTCTTTCTATTTACTTTCTATTTATTTTCTATTTACTTTCTATTTTATTTCTGCAGGAAAAAAGAAAAAGAGGATATACAAAGGGTAAACCGAAAGGTTTAGGCGACGCTTCGGATAAGCAAATAGCAATAAATGGTGTCCGATTAGGACAATCTTTTTTTGTCGGCAATGGTCCAGTAGACCTTGACAAGCTTCTCTTTCCTATGCTGTTGAGAAAAAAAGTCGCCCTGAATTTGTGAAAAAAAATGTTGATGTCACTTTTTAGTCCCATTGTGGCTCTAAAGGGAGGAACAGATTACAAATCCGTATTCTTCCCTAAGGGGTGAAGGGTGATTAGTAAAGTGTTAAAAAAAGGGTGGTTTGGTGATTAAATCAAAAAATAAAGTATTTTTGCATAATAAAAAAACGATTATTGTTGAAATAATAAAATCAAAATAGAATGAAAACGAGACGTTTATTGGTTGCAATAATGGCAATGATGGCTTTTTGCGTAGCAAAAGGGCAAGGCATCTGTCCCTCTGGTTACGGATGGGTGGACACGATAGTGTTGAACGGAGTCAGCAATTCGACTTACGTGCCGCTGGGGACGTTGTCGAATTCGTCGCATTATTACCACACGTTGTGGACAGTGTATACACGCGACGAGATTGAGGGTGTGGGCATATACCCCGGAAGTAAGATAAAAGAGGTGGGTTGGCAGTACATGTCGTCCACTGCGTATGGTGCGCCTGAGTTGAGTATTTATATGAAAGAGGTGCCGGCTCGGTCGGTTGAGGCCGTGACGGACAGCATACCGTTGGACAGCATGACGCTGGTGTATACCAGCAAGGGTTCCGGTTCTGTGACGTTCCTGCAAGGATGGAATTACATCCAGCTTGACACTGTATTTGAGTACAGCGGGCATGGACATTTGATGATTGCCATGCAGCGCAATGGAGGGGCTGGAGGCATTGCGGGCCGCACATTCCGTGCTGCAAGTGGCAAATCGGTGTCGCGCTACAAGGCTCAGTATTATGGTACTACATATTTCAGCGAAATGCGGACAGGAAACGGCCGGGCAGCATTGGCATTGAGGGCCTGCGCTGGTCCGGATGTGTGCCCCCGCCCTGAGGTGCAGTTCACGGCTACGGAAAACAGCATTACCGTCCATCTGGGCGAGCACGACAGCCTGTACCATGTGGTGTTGGGCAGTGTCGGATTCCAGCCGGATACGGTGGGAATGTTCTCGCCACATAGCTGGCTGTCGTGGGACGACACGGTGCGGTGCGACATGCTGAACTCTCACACGAAATATGATATCTACGTGCGTCAGCGGTGTGGCGACTACTACTCGTTGTGGTCGGGGCCGCACACCGTCAGCACGTTTTGCGGTGTGCAGGCGCTACCGTATATACTCTCGACCACCCAGTCGACGACAGCCACTGCGCTCGACTCGTGCTGGGTATTGCACGATGCGGTGTTGAACGGAGTGAATCTCCTGCCCCGTGCTGCCACGCAGGATGAGGTGGACAGCGGCGTGGTGGTGAAGGCGGTGGCAGTGCTGCCCGAGTTCGACGCACCGCTGAATAGGCTGCATTTCTCATATAGTGGACAGGCTTTGTTGTTGAGGGAGATAGGTGTGGTGACCGACGCGGATGATCCGTCCACTTTCATTCCCTATGACACGCTGGATTTGGCCGACTTTGGAACGGAGACAGACTTTTCGCGCTACACTGGTCCCACCGGGCGTGTGGCGATAAGGTGGGAGCAGGGCAGGGCTTTTGGCAATTTGACGGTGGACACCATCATCGGCTGCTATGCACCCTATCAACCTTCTGTGAGCATAGTGGACACTACTGCGTATGTGTCGTGGCACAGCCGTACTCAGCGGGCTGTTCAATGGAGGGTGAGCTACTCTACCCATCCCACTGATTACACTCAAAACACAAACGTGTGGACGGATACTACCGCACTGCAGATAGACAGTTTGCTGCCCCGCCGGTATTATTATTTGCGCATAAGGACGATGTGCGACGACTCGGCAATGAGCGGCTACAACAACACGGTAAAATTCCTGACGGGATGCCGACCGATAGACCAGCTGCCCTACCGTATGGATGCCACCATGAAGAAGTACACATCTGGCGAGATGCCGTGCTGGACAGAGGTGACGGACACGGCGACGAACCTGAAGTATTTTATCTCACCACGGTTTGACACAACGGCAGTGAGGATGGACCAGTTGAAGCTGACGGTGGACTATGGCTACACCCATGCCGCGATGTTGAGGGTAGGGCTGATGGACGATGCCTCGGATTTGACAACCTTTGTCCCCTTCGACTCATTGGAGACAGTGGCGTGGCGCAATGTCTTCTATAATAATGTGCGGTATGGTTGCCATATAGCATTCTGTGTGGCAAATAATGCGGTGTTCAGATTGGACACGCTGATTGTGGAGCGCAATGCGGTACACCCCGTGGCAGATTTGCACAGGACGGCTTGCACCCCCACCTCTATAACGATGGACTGGACTGAGCAGGGTCAAGCAACAGAATGGTTGGTGCGCTGCTACAGCGAGGATGACAGTGGGGACACGGCTTTTGTCGCCACATCGAAACCGGCAACCATCAGTGGCCTGCAGCCCTACTCGGCATTGGATTTAAAAGCATATACTATTTCTGTAAGTGCCATACATGACGGCGACACCAGTCTGCCCGTGCAGGGCAGATTCAGCACTGCCCCCGACGAGCATCACACAGCGTTGAGAATTGAGACGGATACTTTGGGCAGTGCAGCCAGCACCTATCAGCCTTTCAACAGGACAAACAAACACACCTGGACACAGATACTTTACTCTATGACGGAATATGGCACTGCAGGCTGGATAGACACCGTGTGGTTCCACTCCAGCAGCCGGATTAACTTGAATGTGGATCAAGACACTTCGGTGACTCTGTATATGGGTATCAGCGATTTTGACCATGCCGAGGGTCCCTTTGACTGGGTGCCGGAGGAGCGTCTGCACCGGGTTTGGCACGGACGTACCGTAACGGCGGATTCCAACAATATGTGGGTGCCGATAGTGCTTGACACGGCATTCTATTATGACGGTATGGGGACGCTGGCCTTGGTGTTCAGCCGGAGTTTCTTCCAGCAATACTATAGTTTCGACGCGTTCAACTATACTTATAGACAGCCGGGGGTGGTGCTGTACCGAGCGGGAGGAGATACGACCTTTGCCCAGTATCCCAGCACCATAGGAAGCCGGAACGGTACGCTCTACTCCAACCAGCCTGTGGCACGTTTCTCATTCTACACAACGAGCTGCCGCAATGTGGACAGTTTGCGGGTGGTGAATACGCACTTTGACAGTGTGACACTGGCTTGGAAAAACCAGAGTGGGGCGCAGAGATGGCAAGTGGTGTATGACAATGAGAATGGCAATAGCGACTCTGTGGTGGTCACTGGCATAGCGCAGGCTACGCTGACCGGATTGCATGGCGATGGCATGTACCGCTTCAGGGTGCGGCCGGTGTGCGACACGGCTGATACAGGTCTGTTCTATGGCGAGACGATGTGCCGAGTCACCTCATGCCCTGCACCGGAAGGGTTGAATGTGGCGGAGGTGAGCGACAGTTCGGCAACGCTTGAATGGAATGACGATGCACCGTCGCAGCTTTATCAAGTGGTGATTTGGGCACTGGAAGGCTCATTTGTTGACTCCATGATGGTAAGCGGGGGTGTAGCGGCCTTTTCGGGCTTGATGCCGCGCAGCTACTACATTGCCAAAGTGCGTGCCATTTGTGCGCCGGGCGACACAGGGAACTACACGCGGCCCCTGACGTTCAGAACAGCGGGTGAGGGCATGGAATATTACGATGTTTGGTTAGGCGAGCCCGAAGGCCCTCACACCAACGGGTCGGCTCCGTTCCAATGCCTCTTCAAGCATGCCTGGACGCAAACCATTTATCCTGCCGACGAGATAGAGACGTATGGCTACATTGACACCCTCTGGTATTATGCCACGGAAGTGGGCACCGCGAAGCCGGACACGAGCGTCACCATATACATGGGACATGTGGACTCGGACTATCATACATCCGACACTGCATGGCTGCCTGAGAGTGAACTGACGATGGTTTACAAAAGCCCTACCGTGTTGCCCACAGACACAGGGTGGTTCCCGATTGCGTTGAATTATCCCTTCCTATACAACGGGCGCGACAATCTGGCCGTGGTTATATCTTACCATGGGTCCAATTGGACCAACCAGTGGAAATTCTTTTCCCGGAACGATGAGCCGGCCTCCTACCTCGACAGACGAAGTGACGACGATGAGAGCTATGGTCGGCATCCCGGCATGAATCATGGCAACCTCGCCAATGCAAGACCCATAGCAAGGCTTTCGATGGCTGTGGATACCCTTGCACCGCCATTCTGTATGCCAACACACAATGTGCGTATCGTTAGGGACACAACGGGTGCGGCCACCCTTGCCTGGAGTCCATATCCAGCCGACTCGTTGTACATTTGCAACTATCGGGCATTTGATGGAACTGACAGCGGCCTGTATGTCACCAATATGACCACAATGTCTCTGGAACGGCTGCTGCCTCGGAAAGTCTACATATTAAAGGTGCAGACGCTGTGCCGCACAGGTGAACTGACCGAGGCTGTGGAGGAGTTGTACTCCACACCTTGCAGCAAGATTGATGTGCTGCCGTTTACTGACGGGTTTGAAAACATCGAGTTCGGTGAGGGTTATTCGCCTCGTTGCTGGAGGTTGTTCAATGTTGGACGTGTTTGGTCCGGCCAGTCGCAAACAAATCCACATTCGGGCTACTATTGTTTGAGAATGGTTGCTGACTCAGTGAGCAATCCCATCGCTGTGCTGCCCGAGGTGGACACAACACAAATCGAACTGGGGTCTGTGCTGCTCTCTTTCTGGGCAAAAAGCACAGAGGGGGATGATGGAGTACTGGTCGTCGGCACCTTGCTTTTGGACGGCGGATCTCCCATTTTCACCCCATTGGATACAGTGGCTGTGGCTGACGAGTACACCCGCTACATGTTCCCCTTCTCACACTACGAGATTCCAGCCGAAGGCCATAGTCTCATCGCCGTGAAGGCACTTGGCACTTCAGGCTGCCAGCTTCGCATTGACGATGTAGAGCTGACCACCATCCTTGCACCGGAGTCCGTGGTCGTGGATTCGGTGGGGAGCCACCGGGCTGTGTTGAGTATTGTGGACGGCAGTGTGACGTTGGGCTATAGCGTGTTGGTGAGTACTGAAGGCTTGGACGATTCACTTTTCTTTGTGAATGATGTTGGGCAGTTCACGTTGCAGGGATTGCAGCCCACAACAACCTATTGTGTGAAGGTGCGTAGTGAATATGAAGGCTACCACAGCCGTTGGACGGTCCCCGCCTGCCTGACCACACTGGATGAGGTCCACTATTACACTGCTCGTGGTGTCAGCGGCAACCCGCAGTGGGGTGAGGTAGTGTGGCAGTGTTTGGAAGGCTGCGACAGCTTGGCTCAGCAAGGGCTTTATGCCGAAGGCAGTGTGATAGAATTTGAGGCTCGACCCCTCGGCGACCGTGTGCGGTTTGCCAATTGGAATGATGGCAATGGCGATAATCCGCGCCGCGTGGTCCTCACACAGGACACCCTCCTGACAGCACACTTCGAGGAGGTGATTGGCATAGATGCAGTTGCCGACGCGGGTGTGATCTGCTGGCCCAATCCCGCCTCGGGGATGGCCGTGCTGAGTAGCCGTTCTTTGATGAAGATTATTGAATGCCGAGATGCAGCCGGTCGTTGCATGGCACAATTCACACCCTACAGCATGGAATACAAGATTGACGTGAGCGACTGGCAGACTGGTGTGTACTTTATCAAGACGATTACCGAAGAGGGATGCTCAATCCTGAAAATACTTGTGAGAGCTTCAAGATAAGAATTGGGTAGAACCAGTTTTGACACTACTGGTATCACAAAAAAAGCATCGGGCTGAGCCATACGGCAAAGCCCGATGCTTTTGTATATACAGTTGGGTTAGTGGATGACCACCTCGTGCGTCTGCCCGTCGTCCACAAGGTTGATGACATTGGGCGTGGCATAGGGTGTTCCAGTGCGTTGGTAGCGGATGATGTACAGCGCACTGCCGAAACGGTAGCGGATGGTGAACTCCTGCCACTCGGTGGGTACGCGCGGTTCGAGCGTGAGCTGGTTGCCCTGCTTGCGGAAGCCGAGGATGTTCTCGATGCCAGTTTTGTAGGCCCAAGAGGCGGAGCCGGTGTACCATGTCCAGCCGCCACGACCCGGATGCTGCGGGTTGCTGTAGATGTCCGCTGCAATGCTGAATGGCTCGACCTTGTATTTGAGCACATCGGCAAGGGTCTGCGTGCGGTGGATGGGGTTGATGAGTGAGTAGAGGAAATAGGCCATGTCGTAGCGCCCCTCCTTCAGCTGGGCCATGATGTACCACATGGCACCATGTGTGTACTGGCCGCCGTTTTCGCGCACACCCACGGGGTAGTTCATGATGTAGCCCGGCGAAGGTTGCGAGTGTTGGAAGGGCGGTGTGAGCAGCTGGATGATCTCGTGCTCGCGGTTCACCAGGCGGTTGTCCGTCTCGCGCATGATGGTCTCCTTCTGTGCCGGTGTGGCCACGTCGGTCAGGATGCTCCACGCTTGGGTGATGAGGTCTATTTGGCATTCCGTGTTGTTGCGGCTGCCCATCGGGTCGCCGTTGTCGTAGTAGGCGCGCAGGAACCAGGCACCGTCCCACGCATTGTCCTGAATGGACTGGACAAGCTGCGTGTGGAAACGGCTCAGTTCTTCGCAGTAGCTGAGGTCCGCACCCGGTGTGCGCTGCGTCAGCTCCTCCATCTTCGGCAGCAGGTCGGCAAGGAACAGCGCCACCCAGACGCTCTCGCCCTTGCCCTCAACGCCTACATGGCTCATGCCGTCGTTCCAGTCGCCGCAGCCCATCAGCGGCAACCCATGGATTCCGATACGGTGCATGGCGCGGTTCATGGCGCGGCGCAGATGCTCGTAGAGCGAGGCATACTCGAAGTTGGAGTTGTCTGGGCTGTCGGGAAGGGCGTAGTTTATGCAGCGTTCGGCCTCGCCGGGTCCCAGCTGGTCCGACTGGCAGAATGCCACGCGCTGGTTCAGGATGCTCTCGTCACCCGTCACTCGCAGATACTGGTAGGTGACAAACACAAGCCACAGGTAGTCGTCGCTGAACGTGGTGCGTGTACCCAGGTGCATGCTCTCATGCCACCAGTGCAGCACGTCGCCCTCGGCAAACTGGTGTGCTGCATGGTCCAGTATTTGGCGGCGGGCAGCCTCCGGATCGCTGTAGAGGATGCTCATGACATCCTGCAGCTGGTCGCGGAACCCAGTGGCACCGCCCACCTGATAGAACCCCGCGCGGGCAAAGAGGCGCGCCGCGTACACCTGGTAGAGGTACCAGTGGTTCAGCATGTGGTTCAGTGCGCGGTCCGGTGTCTCCACCTGTATGGTGCCGAGCTTTTCGTCCCAGTGGTTCCTGACGCGGCGGAACTCATCATTGATGCCCTCAATGGTGAAACCCTGGGTCGGTGCCTCACCGCGGCTGTGGACGGAGATGATGAATGCCACCTCGCTTTCCCCTTCGGCGGGGACCGTCAGCCGGATGCCCAACCGCTTGCGGTTCGGGTAGTCGAGGCTGTAGTCGAGCCTGCCCGCGGTTCTGCCGTCCGTGATGGCATTCAGCTGAAGAACCTGGTCACTGTAGATGGGGTGGTAGACGTTGCGCGTCAGTATGCTGCCCGAGGCCTCGTCCCACACCGAGTACAGATAGCGTGCTGTCTGCTCCTCGCACACGCCCAGCACCAGTTTGTACACCATGTCCATTTGCAGGTCGAGGGGTTCAGCCGTCTTGTTGCTGACGCGAATCTGGTAGTAACGCTCCATGCGTTCAAGGGCTACGAAGGTGCGCACCTTGACCTCCATCTGGTCGTAGTCCGCGTCGAAGGCGGAGTAGCCCTGGCTGTGGCGCGCCGTGGCGGGGACGAACTGCTGCCGGTTGATCAGCAGCATCTCGCTGGCGTTGTCGCGCACCATGTCGTTGCTCCAGCCCGTCAACTTGAACTGCTGGGCGTTGTGGGCAAAAGTGAAGCCCGCCATCGTCGAGCTCACCACACAACCGAAGTGCGGATTGGCTATCACATTCACCCAGGGCATTGGCGTGTTCGTGTTCGTCACCACATAGTCGCGCCCATTGTTGTCGAACCCACCGTATTGGTTGTAGAATTCAAGGCTGCTCCACACGCGGAACTGCCGTCCGGTCTGAAGCACAGGGTATTCGATTTTGTCCTGATAGTGGAGGTTTACGGCTTCGAGGTTGTGGAGCTGCTGCTCAATGGTGAGGCCCTCGCGGGTGTTGAAGCCGAGGCGTGCCACGGTGCGGAGCAGGGTGCGCTCGGCATCGGAAATCTCGTCACCGTTGAGGACGTAGACATGACCGGCTTCGGGGTGTGAGGCCCACAGGTGTTCGGTGTTGGCCATGTTGCGGATGAAGTGGGTGAGGCCGTCGCGGTCCTTGTTGCTCTCGTTGGCACCGGCATTCTGGCTGCTCTTCACGTCGTTGATGATGACGAGGTCGAGCAATAGGCCGTGGACCTTGAAGTATTCGAAGGCACGGAGCAACTCCTTGGCAAAGCCAGAACGGTCGGCACGGTCTATTTCGAGCAGCAGGATGGCAAGGTCGCCACTGATTCCGAAACGCCATAGGCTGCTTTGCGAGAGGGTGTTCTCAGCCAAGATGGCCTGGCGGTTGTTGCCAAGCGTGGCTGTTTGGGCCATGTATTTGGAGATGTTGTTGTAGAGCCTCATCTGTGCCCCCTTGAGCAGCGACATGCTGTTGCGCATGTTGTTGAATACCGAGGAGGTCTTGAAGGCATGCTCTATATCCACAGGGCTTTGATACTGCTCGGTGAGTTGCAGCAGATGCTCGCGGGCTTTGGCAAAGCCAGTGATGATGAAGGCGAAACTCTGTTTGCCGGCAGCGACGTGTATTCTGCGGCGCATGCTCATGATGGGGTCAAGCGTTGTGCCGACGGTACCCGTCAGGGTGCGGTGACTCTCAATGATTTCGGCGTGGTGCAGACTGCCTCCACGTCCCAAGAACTTGAGTCGTGAAGTCTCGTATTCAATAAGTGACGACCAGTCGCTCTTTTCCGAGGCATCGGCGTTCTCAATGGCCCATAGTTTGTGGAGCATGAATTGCTGGCTCTCGTTTGAGGATGGACGGCTGAATATTAGGGCTTCATGCTCTTGGTCGTATTCGCTGTGAATCTTCATGCCGTTGAAGACACGGTGATTCTCGTCCTCGATGCTGGGTGCAAGTACCACCTCTCCGTATGTTGTAATCTCAAGGTCTATGTCGGCATCCGTGTTGTTGGTGAAGGTGAATCTCCTAATCTCCGCCGAGCGGTCTTTCAACACCGTGACTTCTGTCTTGGTCTCGATGCCATCGTCAATGCGGGTGTAGCTAATCTTGTCGCTGGCAAAACTGACGTGGTAGTTCTCCGGCATGGTGTCGAGCGGGGAGTAAGTGGCACTCCACAACTTGTCGTTTTTTAGGTTGCGGATATAGAGATAGGTGCCGTAATGGTCGGCACTGATTTTGCGGTAGCGGTTGAGCATGATGTCGCGGTAGCGCGAGAATCCGGAACCGCGGTCGTTCAGCAATACGGTATACTGCCCATTGCTGATGACCCCGATTTCAGGCACGTTGGCAATGGTGTCGTAGTCGCGGGCATCGCTCTCTGTTTGCACCTTCGAGTACTGGTAGCGTTTGTACTGCGTCACCTTCAGATCTATGTATGGCTTCACTTGTGCCTTCTCCTTCAGCAGGGTCTCCATGCTGCGCATCGTCGGTTCATGCATGAAATAGTGTTGCAGACAGTGGTCGGACAGATAGTTTGTCAGGCTGGCCAGAATCATACCTTGGTGGTGGGCGTAGTGAGCCTGCACCGCCACATGGTCCTCTTCGTCATAGCTTTCGAAAAGGCCGAAACTGCCCAGGGCGCCCTCCACGCGGTGAGGCGAGGAGTACATGCCCAGAGCCTTGAACCGTTGCAGGTTATCATACACAGCTCGGTCGTCTATTCCTATTGTCATCAGCGAGCTGTAAGGAGAGATGACTATGCGGTCGGGAGTGGTGTTCTGGAACTTGAGGTAGGGTACACCAAAGGCGTGATATTTATAGTTTTGTGCGTCATCCAGCTCGTTGTAGGCCGTCTCCGAAATACCCCAAGGCAGCTCTACTTTGCCCCGTTTCACCTGTTCGGCAAATGCCTTCTGTGCACGTATGGCAAAACTGTAGGTCTCGTCCATAAGGGTGTGCTTGTATGTGGGCAGGAAGATGAGAGGCATGAAGTATTCAAACAATGTGCCGTACCACGAGGCGACGCCCTTGTAGCCCTTGTATTGCACAAGAGTCTTGTCAAGGCAGAACCAGTGCTTGTATGGGGCATCGCCCTCTGCAATGGTCATGAAGCTGGTCAGTCGTGCTTCGGAAGCAAAGTTGTTGTAGTGGTAGGGTAGCAGCGTGTATGTGCTGTGGTCATAGCCAATGCTGAACACATCCAGATCGTGGTTATAGAGTTTGGAGAAGTCCGTCTGTGTGATGAGGTGTTGTACCTTGTTCTTCAAGTTCTTGATGGTGTTGGCAGTGCGGGTCTCCATGTCGGGAGCAGTTTCAATCTCGGTTAGGAATCCTTTCACCACATACAGGCAAGCCACAAAGTTGCCGCTGTCGCAAGTGGAGATGAAGTAGTTGGGCAAGGCTATCAGTTTCTTAACATGATACCAGTTGAACAGGTGTCCATTCCACTTCTCCAACCGCGACACGGTGTCTATCACGTGTTCCAACCTGTCCACGGCCTCCTTGTCGGTGATAAATCCCAGCTTGGCGGCGCTGACAATGGCCGTCAGGGAGTAGCCGATATTGGTCGGCGAAGTCTTGTAGTCTGTCTTCACCTCGCGGTTCAGCTGGTAGTTGTCCGGCATCAGCCAATTGTTCTCCTGGTTCATCAGGCTGTCGAAGAAGTTCCATGTATCCTTAGCCAGTTGGCGTATCTCGTCAGTCTCTTTCTCGGTGAGGGTTTGCTTGTTTTGGGGGAATTTCTTGCCCAGCCAGAACATCAGGAAGGGAGCTCCACACCATGCCACCACGCAGAAGAGGGTGGCAATAAGGTCAATGGTTGAGTCGCCTACCAGAATGAAGAGAAGCACCATGACGGCAGACATCACATAGTTGAACCAGAATTTGTTAATATAGTCACCCAAAGTGCCCTTTGTGCTCTTGGCGGCCTCGTCGCTGGTCACCCAGTTCAGCAGGTTCTTGTGCGAGAACCACATGCGGTAGCAGGCGCGCACTGCCGCGTCGGTGTACATCCACGCCTCTTTGGGCAGCAGTGCAAACTGCACCAGCGAGCGGTATACAATGACGGTGAATCCCCGCATCAATGTGGCGTAATAATGGT
This sequence comes from uncultured Bacteroidales bacterium, assembly GCA_900318175.1. Taxonomy (GTDB): domain Bacteria; phylum Bacteroidota; class Bacteroidia; order Bacteroidales; family P3; genus Colimorpha. Next base: position 59,627 of record ONJQ01000006.1, read on the forward strand.
AGCGTTTGCCGAACCTGGGCAGCTTGGTGACTTGTCCCAGAATGAAATAAACAATGGGGCTTGCCACGGTCACCAGAGCCAACAGCAGGAACCATGCCGAGTGTACCGGTACGCATCCGCTGAATCCAATTAGCAATGTCACTATCAGCGCAAGGCTCAGCATCGAGCGGCGCAGGTTGTCGAATATCTTCCACCGTCCAATGGTGTTCACCTGGTTCTTCACCTCGTCCCCACGTTCATTGCGCACCTTGTTGCGCAGCCAGCCTATGATTTGCCAGTCGCCTCGGGTCCAGCGGTGGTGTCGCTTGGCGTCGTCGATATAGTTTGAGGGATTGTCGTCAAACAGTTCCAAGTCGTTAATCAAGCCGCAGCGTATATGGCAGCCTTCAATCAAGTCGTGGCTCAGAATCAAGTTCTCAGGGAAAGTGCCTTTGAGCACTTGCTGGAACACCTTTAGGTCATAGATGCCCTTTCCGCAGAACGAGCCCTCGTTGAAGATGTCTTGATACAGCTCAAATGACGCGGTCGTGTACACATCCAAGCCGCCCAATCCTGCAAACAGCTGTGCATAGCGGCTTTTGTTCGTCACTTCCACATCCACGTTCACGCGGGGCTGCATAATGCCGTAACCGGCATCCACTCTCCGCCCGTCGGCACTCAGTCGGGCACGGTTCAGCGGGTGAGCCATGGCTCCGATGAGCTTCTGTGCCGAATAGAGCACCAACTCAGTGTCCGTGTCGAGGGTGATGATAAATTGGATAGGGGGCACAGGGCCTTCCAGCCACTCGCTGATAGTCTCGCAACGGAACCGCTTGGCCTTCTCGGCATCACTGGTCTGTCCCAGCACCAAGTCGTTAAAGTGCAGGATGGCTCCACGCTTGCGCTCGTGGCCCAGCCAGCAGTTCTCTCCATCGCTCCAGGCGCGGCGGCGATAGACGAAGTTGAAGATATGGGCACCGTATTTCTCGTTCAGTTCCTTTACCTTCTCCAATCCGGCTTCTACCACTTCGTTGTCCCACGGCATGTCCTCGGAAGGTCCTGCTGCGGCATCGCCTATCAGGGTGTAGTACAGGTTCTGAGGGCGGCTCTCCAACCGTTGGCCATCGCTGGCGCGGTTGATATTGGACAGGTAGTACACCTCCAACTGCTCCAGCAACTCGATGGTCTTGGCTCTGTTCTTCAGGATGGTGGGCATGATGACCATCGTGGCGTACTCCTCCGGTATCAGACCGTCCTTGAACTTTATCTTAAACGTGTTCTGCGGGCGGTGAATGCGGTACAGCAGTTGGTTGAAAAGGTCTATTATCACTTGGCTTGCAGGTATCCATATCAGCACAGTGAGCAACACCGTCAGCCACATAGACCCGCTGTAGTTAGCCCAGGCGGCAAACAGGAAACTGATGCCCAGTGTCAGAAACACCACAATCCACACATACAGGTGGGCGCGTAAGTCCCACTTTTTGGGCGGGAACAACTGCCAACCCACATGCTCGCCACGTTCGTCGGCCTGCTCCACCAGTTCCTTCACCAAGTCGTACTCCTTCATCTTCCGTTTGCGGGACAGGCGGACTATCTTGGCGCGGTAGTCATCCTTAGTACGGTCGTACATCTCGTCGTACATCCCCGCCTTCTCACCTTTCAACATCTTTTCGGAAAAACTCACGCTGTCTATCACTTCGGCCACGGGCAGTTTTGTCATCTTTTTCAGCGAGTTGAAGATGTTCATAATCAGCAGGTTCTCCTGTGCAGCTTCGTCCAGCCGCTCCATATCGGCCTGCGACTTGTCCGTCAGCGAGTAGTGGTAGGCATGCTTCGCCTCCATCTTCCGGCACAGGTCCGCCAGCTCCTTTATCAGCAGGGTTTTCACCATGGGCAGCATTGCGCACACTTCGGGGTAGGTGAGGTAGTCCTTCTGTTTTGATTGCAGCTGCGCCATGAAGCGGAACAGCAGCCCTTTGTCTATCTGGAAATGGCTTCGGCTCAAGCAGTCGTAGATGGCTTCCGACAGCTGCTGCAGCCTTTTCCCTTCCAATCGGCGGAAATCACGGCTTTTCAGATCCACTTTCAGCACTTTCTCCTGCTCACTGATCATGTAGAAATTGTCCAGCACCCACTCGTTGGTGCTGCCCACAAGCCGCTGCGACTTGGTTTCGTCCACCAGCAGCAGATAGTAGTGCGTTATCTCCTTTACGCTCTCTTTGAAAGTATTATACATATTTTTCATGCGCAGAATAGTGTTAGTTCATTCTACAAAAATACGAAATAAAATCAAAACGGCAATAATTATTTTAAGATTCTTTATGAATAATACACTTTCTTCGCCTCACCCTGAGCGCTTTTCCCCCACGCTGATGAACACAAAAGTATGATTATATGCCTTTTAATACACCCCTGTCAAGCGATTCAGTATGGCACCAGATAATTTGACAAGCTAATCAGTTTAACCTGCAAAAATCTGTCATGCGATTTCAGGAAAACACAGTTCTGTCTTCCCTCGCTCTTCCTTCGCTCCTTGTCCCTCAGTTGTTCCTCATTTGTTCCTCATTTGTTCCTCTTTCCTTAGATAAATGAACGATAACTGTATTTCGCCATAGGGAGAAGGAGCGAAGCGAGTCCGAATGAGCGAATTCTTGAATGTGTGAATGCTTGAATTTTTTAATGCGTTAAGGCGTGAATCAATTTTCACTGTCTCCCTTTTCACTTTTCAAAAATGTATTTTCGCTTATTGAAAAAAAATGTGTATCTTTGCATCGGATTATAGTATCTAAGAAAATGGAAAACTTCATAGTATCAGCGCGAAAGTATCGTCCGGCCACGTTTGACAGTGTTGTCGGGCAGCAGCATATCACCACTACCCTGAAGAATGCCATCCGCACGGGGCAGCTGGCACAGGCGTTCCTGTTTTGCGGACCCCGCGGGGTGGGCAAGACCACCTGCGCCCGCATCCTTGCCAAGACCATCAACTGCACCAACCTCACGGCGGAAACGGAGGCGTGCGGCGAGTGCGAGAGCTGCCGCAGCTTTGCCGACGGCGGGTCGATGAACATCTTTGAGCTCGACGCGGCCTCGCACAACAGCGTCGAGGATATCCGCGAGCTGGTGCGCCAGGTGGGCATCCCGCCGCAGACGGGTCGCTACAAGGTCTACATCATTGATGAGGTTCACATGCTGTCGCAAGCGGCATTCAACGCTTTTCTGAAGACTCTTGAGGAGCCGCCGGCCTATGCCAAGTTTATCCTTGCCACCACTGAGAAGCACAAAATCCTGCCCACCATCCTGTCCCGTTGCCAGGTGTTCGACTTCAAGCGCATACAGACCGAGGACATTGTGGCTCACTTGAGGGGCATTGCCGAGAAGGAGGGCGTGAGCTATGAGGAGGAGTCGCTCCACATCATTGCCCGCAAGGCAGAGGGCGGTCTGCGCGACGCGCTCTCGACGTTCGACCAGTTGGTGAGTTTCACCCGCGGCAACCTGACGCGGCAGCTATGCAACGAGAATCTGAACCTGCTGGATGCCGACTACTATTTCCGTTTGGTGGACTATTTCCGCGCGGGCGACCTGAGCAACACCCTGCTACTTTACCAGGAGGTGATAGAAAAGGGCTACGAGGGACAGCACTTCATAACGGGGCTGAGCGAGCACCTGCGCAACCTGATGGTGAGCATTGACCCCGCAACTCACAAGCTTATGGAGGTGAGCGACGCCCTGCGCGCCCGCTACGGCCAGCAGTCCGCAGCTTGCGGGCTGGCGTTGCTGTTGCGCTGGCTGGACATATCAAGCGACTATGAATACCGCTACAAGGAGGCCGGAAACAAGCGCCTGTTTATTGAGGTGGCATTGATGAAACTGGCCACAGCGGTGACCAACCCATAGATAGCAAGATCGCCTCAGGCGGAGCACGGGCAGCAGAGAACTGCAGATGTGAAAGGACCGGCCCCAACGGTTGATGCCGGGCGTGGGGAGCAGCCACAGGCTGCTGCCGCCGACGCCTACGGCAGCACTGTGTCGGCACCAGTTGCCCAGAAGGCAGAGGCAAAGCCCCCCGAGCCCGAACAGTCGGCGACCATAGGGAGGGTGCGCCGCGTGGGAGGCATCAGCATCAAACCCAACGAGCCCGTGGCACCGGCCACAGTGGCTGCAATGGTGGGCGCGGAAAAGCAGAAAGACCTGCCACCGCTGACCACGGAAATGCTGGAGCCCTACTGGGAAAAGGCTTTGCAGCAGCTGCGCACTGCGAGGTCCAGGCTGGCCGACACGCTGGCGGGCCGCGAAGTGCGCATCGACGGCGAAGACCACTTCCTGATAGTGGTCAACAACTCGTACACCGAGTCGGAGATAAAGCCTCACCTGGTGGGGCTGCTGAGCATGCTGCGAAGGGAGATGAACCGGCCGCAGCTCAACTGCAGCATCGAGGTGGAGTGGGAGGAGAAGGAGGCCGTCATCTATACGCCCCGCGACAAGTATGACGCCCTTTCGGCCAAAAACCCGGCACTGGGCATGTTCAAAGTGCTATTCCCTGAGGTGGACTATTGATATATGTGAAATATGAAAATGAGATGTGAAAACTGAAAAATGACAAATTGAGAAGACCATGACCTTTATATTCCTTGGAGTTTTGATATTCTGCGCCCACTTGTTCAACGCCTGGTTCAGCAGGCGGCGCATCCCCGATGTGCTGTTGTTGATGCTGATAGGCATACTGGTGGGGCCGGTGGCAGGATGGATAACCCCGGCACATCTGGACGATGTGGGGCCCGTGCTGGCATCCTTGACGCTGCTGTTCATCCTGTTCGACAGTGGCATAGACATGCGGATAGACATGATTCGCCGCTATTGGAGCGGTGTGGTGCAGGTGACGTTCCTCTCTTTCCTGGTGTCAATGACCACGGTGACGCTGATGGCCTACTTCCTGGTGGGGCTGGAGTTGCAGGCCAGCATGATGCTGGGCTCAATGGTGGCGGGAACGGCAGCGGCCATCGTCATACCGCTGGTCAAGCAGATGCGCGTCAGCGACAAGACGCGTGTCACGCTGACGCTGGAATCGGCCATCTCCGGGGTGCTGTGTATTGTGATCTCTTTGGCATTCATCGAAGGCTACAAACTGGGCAATATAAGCATCGGCCCCATGCTGGGACGTGTGCTGGCTTCGATATTGATGGCTCTCATCATTGGCGTGGTGGGGGGCATAGTGTGGTCGTCGCTGATGGAGCGCGTGCGCAAGTTGCAGAATTCCATGTTCCTGACACCGGCTTTCGTCTTTGTTATCTATGGCGTGGCTGAGTTGCTGGGCTACAGCGGTGCCATCGCGACGCTCTCCTTTGGCTTGGTGCTGGGCAATCCGGAGTATTTCGAGATGTCGTTTCTGAAAAAGCTGCATCTGCACGACATGACCCCTCTGGAGGAGAGCGAGAAGAGTTTCTTCAAGGAGTTTGTCTTCATCCTGAAGACCTACTTCTTTGTCTATATTGGCATCTGCATCCCGTTCACCAACGTGATGGCACTGGCCTACGGACTGATTATAGCGGCGGCGCTGTTTGTGGTGCGTTTCGGGTTGGTGGCATTGGTGGGACGGAAAAACACGCCGGACGACAGGCTGACGGTGTCGATGATGATACCCAAAGGATTGGTGTCGGCGGTTCTGGCCTCGATGCCCGAGCAGGTGAACACCGCTGCTGGATACACTGTGGTGCCCGGTGCGGAGACGATAAAACATATAACCTATTCCGTCATCTTCTGTTCCATCATCATCTGCTCGGTGTTAGTGCTGTTGAGCAGTAGGCGGTTGGTGCGTTCGGCTGCCGAGGTGGCACAGACCGAGGCGGAGACAAACCTGTTGCAGAATGAGAATAACCTTCAGTAAGTACGACGGCGCCGGGAATGATTTTGTGGTGATAGACAACCGAAACGGCGTTGTGACCCTCAGTGCGGAACAGATTGCCCACCTGTGCCACAGACGGCGCGGCGTGGGGGCCGACGGGCTGCTGCTGCTGTGCAAGGCGGAGGGCGACTACGACTTTGCCATGCGCTACTACAACTCCGACGGCTATCCCGCCGACATGTGCGGCAACGGTGGCCGCTGTATTGCCGCCTTTGCCCACCGCTTGGGATTGGGAACCATGGTTGAGGGACGCCCAAGGTTGCGTTTTGTGGCCGACGACGGCCCTCACCTGGCCGAAGTGGTGATGTGGGACAAGGAGTCGCGCTTAGGCATCGTGAGCCTCGGCATGAGGGAGGTCGAAGCGGCCGGGGTGGTGCGCTGCATGGAGGGCTGGCTGCTGAATACGGGTGTGCCACACTATGTGCAACGTGTTGAGGACCTCGAACACTACGACGTGGTAGGGGAGGGGAGACGGCTGCGCCATATGCCCGAATTAGGATCCGGGGGAGCCAACGTGAACTTTGTGGAAGACCTGCCCGACGGACGACTGATGGTGCGCACATACGAGCGCGGCGTGGAGGACGAGACATGGGCTTGCGGCACGGGAGTGACGGCATGCGCCATAGTGACGGGCAACAGGTTGCTGCGCACCCGCGGCGGCGACTTCAAAGTAGACTTCACACCCACGGGAAAGGCTTTCACCGATGTGCGGCTGATAGGCCCTGTGTCACTCAATTTCGAAGGCGAAATGGAAGTCTGAAACGGCTTCGTTTTCTAAATAAAAAACAATTCCGATAACATCCCAAAGCAACTATGGACCTTTTTTCCACCCCGGCACCCGAAAGCGCACGCCAGCGCGTGGCCGAACTGACAAAGCTGATAGACCACTACAACTATGAGTATTACATGAACGACCAGTCGCTGGTGAGCGACTATGAGTTTGACGCCTTGCTGCGCGAGTTGGTAGAGTTGGAAAAACAGTACCCCGAGTTGTCGCTGCCCACATCGCCGGCACGGCGCGTGGGAGGCGAGGTGAACAAGCAGTTCAAGCAGGTGACGCACCGCTTTCCGATGCTGTCGTTGGGCAACACTTACAGTATTGAGGAGATTGAGGAGTTTGAGGCCCGCACCCGCAAACTGCTGGACGGAGTGCCCTTCACCTACACCTGCGAGTTGAAATACGACGGAGTGGCCATCGGTCTTACCTACCGACGGGGACAGCTGGTGCAAGCCGTGACGCGCGGCAACGGAACCGTGGGCGACGACATCACCTCAAACGCCCGCACGGTGGGCACCATACCGCTGAGGCTGCACGGTGATTGGCCCGACGATTTTGAGGCACGAGGCGAGGTGGTCTATCCCTTTGAGCCTTTCGAGGCCATGAACCGCCAGCGCGAGGCCGACGGCGATGCCCCTTTCGCCAACCCACGCAATGCGGCCAGCGGCTCGCTGAAGTTGCAGGATTCGGCTGAGTGTGCCAAACGTAAGTTGATGTTCTGCATGTACTTTCTGATGCTCCCGCCGGATGCTCCCCAGCAGTCGGACCCCGCCTATGCCACCCATTCTGGACGCCTTGCTGCAGCTAAAGAGATGGGATTCAAGGTGCAGCCCTACATCAAGGAATGCCAAAACATCAAGGAGATAAAGGACTTCATAGACTATTGGGACCACGAACGGTGGAACCTGCCTTTTGGTATTGACGGCGTGGTGATAAAAGTGAACCAAACGGGCCTGTGGGACAGGCTGGGCACTACCGCCAAGTCGCCCCGCTGGGCCATAGCCTACAAGTTCAAAGCCGAAAGGGTGAGCACCCCGCTGACGGAAGTCACATACCAGGTGGGACGCACGGGCATCGTGACCCCTGTGGCCAACATGGAGCCTGTGTGGTTGGGCGGCACCACGGTGCGCCGCGCCACGCTGAACAATGCTGACTTCATTGCCAAATTGGACATCCATGAGGGCGACAGCCTGCTGGTGGAGAAAGGCGGCGAGATTATTCCCAAGATTGTAGGCGTGGACCTCGAAAAGCGCCCCGAAGGGGCAAGGCCGATAACCTACGCGACTGTGTGCCCCGTGTGCGGCACACGGCTGGTGAGGAGCGAAGGCGAGGCGGGCTACTACTGCCCCAATCAGGACGGTTGTCTGCCACAGATTCTGGGGCAGCTGGAACACTTTGTCGGTCGCCGTGCTATGGACATTGACAGTTTGGGCTCTGAACGGCTCAGACTGCTCTATGACGCTGGTTTGGTGCACAATCCAGCCGACCTTTACGACCTCACGGCACAACAGCTGATAGGCCTTGGCGAAGGGTCGGCATCATCGATACAGGAAAAAGGAGCCATCAACATTCTCAAGGCCCTTGAGGAGTCGAAACGGGTGCCCTTTGAGCGGGTGCTCTTCGCCTTGGGAATCCGCTACGTGGGCGAGGTGGGGGCCAAGAAGCTGGCCCGCCATTTCGGCAATATCGACGCCCTTATGGCCGCCAACGTCATGGAACTGGCCGCGGTGGAGGATGTAGGAGAGGTGACGGCAGTGGCTGTGTTCGACTTCTTCAACAATGCGGCACACCGCCAGATGGTGGAGCGGCTGCGGGCGGCAGGTCTGCAGATGGAGAGCGTGGATACCCGCGTGGGAAACCAATTGGAGGGGATGACCATCGTGGTGAGCGGGGTGTTCAAACACTTCTCCCGCGACGAGATAAAAGCCTCGATAGAGCAGCATGGGGGCAAGGCCGGCAGCAGCATCAGCGGCAAAACAACCTACCTGCTTGCGGGCGAGAACATGGGTCCTGAAAAACTGAAAAAAGCAGAGAAATTAGGTGTCGCAATTATCAGTGAATCAGATTATGAAGCAATGATTGGAGAGGGTGGAGAGAAATAATTGCGGGCGCTACTTTTCCCAAATCAAAAAAAACACGTATCTTTGCAAAAAAAATAATACATGTATGGTGGTCTTTTCCACCTCAATAAAATCAACATAATGATGAACAACAGCAATACTCGTTCAAGGTGGTTTGCCGCCGCACTTTCATTGATGATGGCTCTTCCCTTCATGGCCTCAGCACAGACAACTGCCCCGTTAGGCATATTGGTTTCGCAAGATCAGAACACCATAGACTGGCCCACGGTAAACGAGGGGAATGACCTTGATTTTGTATATGTCATGGCTACTACGGGAGCCGCTATCACGGACACCCGCTGTGCCTTCAACCTCACCCAGGCCCATAAGGTGGGAATGCCCGTGGGCGCTGTGCTCCGTTACGACCGCCACTATTCGGCACAGGGACAGTTCGACAACTTCCAGGCAGCCGTGAAAGGCCACCATCTGGACCTCCCCCCTGTGGTTTATGTGGTGCCTGACAGCCCCTTCGACATCAATGTCAAGCGGCTTGACATGCTGCTGCAGCTGCTCGAACAGGCCTATGGGGTGAAGCCCCTCATCATGGCTAACCAACAAGCCTACCTCAAATACTTCAGCTTGGAGCGTTATGCCTCTTATCATGTGCTTATTGTCAGCAACGGATTGCGCTTCCCCGACACCCGCTACACCATTTGGCAATACACCGACAAGGAGAAGGTGGCTGGCATTCTGGAGTATGTCCCCGGACTGAAACTCCATCCCACCTACAACCTCAAAAAACTGAAGAAGAATTAATGTGAATTGAAAATTGAAAGGTGAAATAGGAATGTGTGAACGTGATAACGTGTTAATGCGTTAGTCCCTGGCGCATCAAAGATTGACGAATTAACTCATTTACGAATTAACGTGTTCAATGTCATATTCGTATATTATTCTAACCATGAAGAAGACTTTGCTTATCGCCTTACTGCTGATTTGCACTGCGCAAGCGAGTGCCCAGATGATTGTGGGAGGTAATCTTCGCTTCAACATGGCGAGTTACAGTCGCACTGTGGGCTTCGACCCCACGCTGCCTAAGGGAATGTCCTTGCAATTTACCCCTCAGGTGGGTTACTCCTTTTCCTCGGGCGTGATGATGGGTGTGCAGCTCAGCATCGCAAACCAGCAGTATTTCTATACTAACGGATACTACAATGCCTCTGCCGGAGAGTGGCAGAAGACCGTCGTCACGGGCAAGACCCTCGCCTCTTTTGGTGGCGGATTGTTTTTGAGGGTGCGCTGCTTCGAGTTCAAGGACTTGTCCATGAGCATGGAGCTGTCGGCAATCTACAGCTACGGCATCGGAGCCGTGCGCGACACCCAGTACGTCGACGCCGGCCACTTCCCCATAGTATTCGAGTCACCCTTCCGCACACGCCAGTGGGACGTGAAACTTGTTCCCGTCCTCAGCTACCAGCTGTCGAATCATTTCAGTGCCGAGGCACACGTCGACCTGTTGTCGCTCCTCTACACATACTCCGTCACTGACAAGTACAAGATGTTTGAAAAAGACTCTTTCATCAATACGTACAACCCTGTATTAGACAACACCACGTCCTCTTCAGACTTAACCGCGGGCTTTAACTCCTTAACATCACAACTCCTCACAATTGGATTCATCTTCACGCTCTGACACGAAAGAGACAGGCGAAACTATTATCGATTTTAAATAGAATAAAAATATAATGGCAAAAGATTTTGTAAAACGCTCAGAAAACTACTCCGAATGGTACAACGAACTGGTTGTACGGGCCGACTTGGCCGAGAATTCAGCCGTGCGCGGATGCATGGTCATCAAACCCTATGGCTACGCCATCTGGGAGAAGATGCAGCGCGCCCTCGACGATATGTTCAAGGCCACAGGCCACCAAAACGCCTATTTTCCCCTCTTTATCCCCAAGTCCTTCCTCAGCCGTGAGGCCGAGCACGTTGAAGGCTTCGCCAAAGAGTGTGCCGTGGTGACCCACCACCGCCTCATGAACAACCCCGACGGTAGCGGTGTTGTTGTCGACCCCGCAGCTCGCCTTGAAGAAGAGCTTATTGTCCGCCCCACCTCCGAGACCATCATCTGGAGCACCTATAAGAACTGGATCAAGTCCTATCGCGACTTGCCCATCCTCTGCAACCAGTGGGCCAATGTCGTCCGTTGGGAGATGCGTACCCGCATGTTCCTCCGCACAGCCGAGTTCCTGTGGCAGGAAGGCCACACCGCCCACGCCACCCGCGAGGAGGCCGAAGAGGAGGCCCGCCGCATGCTCGACGTCTACGCCGACTTTGCCGAGAACTGGATGGCTGTCCCGGTGGTCCGTGGTGTCAAATCGCCCAACGAACGTTTCGCCGGTGCTCTCGACACCTACTGCATCGAAGCCATGATGCAGGACGGCAAAGCCCTTCAGGCCGGTACTTCTCACTTCCTTGGCCAGAACTTTGCCAAAGCCTTCGAGGTACAATTCCTCAACAAGCAGAACCAGCTGGAATATGTCTGGGCCACCTCGTGGGGCGTTTCCACCCGTTTGATGGGAGCCCTCATCATGACCCACAGCGATGACAACGGCCTTGTCCTGCCTCCCAAGCTGGCCCCCATACAGGTGGCCATCGTCCCCATCTGCAAGAACGACGAGCAGATGGCCGAGCTCGACGCCCACATCGCCCCCATTATCGACGCTCTCCGCGCCAAGGGCCTTACCGTCAAGTACGACAATCGCACCGAATATAAACCCGGTTGGAAGTTCAACGAGTATGAGTTCAAGGGTGTGCCCGTGCGTCTTGCCATCGGTCCCCGCGACCTGCAGAATGGCACCTGCGAAGTGTGCCGCCGCGACACATTGGAGAAGATCACCATGCCCATCGAAGGCATTGCCGACCACGTGCTGAGCCTGATGGACGAGATACAGAAGAGCCTCTTCCAGCGTGCTGCCGACTTCCGCGCAGCCAACACCCGCAAGGTGGACACCTGGGAGGATTTCCAAGTCGAGATTGAAAAGGGTGGATTCCTCCTCTGCCACTGGGACGGTACCACCGAGACCGAAGAGCGCATCAAGGAACTCACCAAAGCCACCATCCGTTGCATCCCCTACGATGCACCCCAAGAGGAAGGCCACTGCATCCTCACAGGCAAGCCCTCCCACCGCCGCGTAATCTTCGCCCGCGCCTACTAACCCCGGTGAGACACCGGAAAAAGTAAACAGCGACGCTCACACGTATTCGTGCGGGCGTCGCTGTTTTACCCGGATCGGTCGTTAGGGTTTTTGGCACGATGTGTGCGACACCGCACACCTTAGGGCTGGCAGACAATAGGCAGAGATTGAAAACCAAAGGGGTGCGCTGACAACCACTCAGGGGTTGCAGGATGCTATAACGCTGCAACCCTGCAGGGTTGTGGATTTCTGATGTGGCTTTACAGAGGCGATGCTCCGCTTGTCATGCCTATGGTCATACTTTTTTCTCCATGTTAGAGGGTCGCAGAGTACCAAAGTCACAACATGTCAAAGAACGCTCTGAAACAGAGCTCTACGACTTATAGCCCCTCTGCTCCGTTCCGGCTGCATAGAAACAAAGATTTGCTCTTAATAAAACATCTAACTACCCGTACTACGCAAAACCGTCCTCAACTATCCCATTCCTCACCATCCTTCTCGTTCCGAAATGACAGTTGATGGTAATTCGTGTTTGAGATTGTTTAGTGTCCGATAAACGTGCTGAAAGCACCTAATCTTATTAACCCCACACGAAGCGAAGTGCCGTATGGGGTGGGGACAGAGATACTTATTCTGCGTGCAGTAAGCACGCTACTTTGATGATTTTCATGTTGTAGCGTTTCTTAGAAACGCATAGGATGGGCATTATTCCCCACACTGCACACCTACGGTGTTTAGTGTGGGGTTAATAGGATTGTATGCCTTCGGCACACTCAAACCTTCGTAAATCAATATATGACATATAATATTGATATTGCATAATTTACTAATGATTTGGTCCTTTCTGTCGGACACCAATGTTTAAGAATAATCGTAAGTCGACACCGAGCGTTACACCGTTACAGGGTTGCAGTTGAAAAACACCATCAACCACAACAACGGCAAACAGGCTGTCAATCGCAACATCCTGCCAATTCACTTATTCCATGGGTGTTATAATATTGTTCCTACTTTATAGAACAGGAACAATTAGTTCAGAATGAGGGTCAAGTCGATGACGGTGCCAGTTCTCTGTGGCCAGTTCCTTCGAGGCGTTGGCGTAGCAGTATTCGCACTGGTGCGGACAGGTGTTATACTGCCCGATGTCCTTGCTCACCATGCATCCACAGGCCGCCCGCTGCCCCTTGTCGGGCATCTTCTTCTTTTGTATGGCCACTGTTCCGTCGTCCAGCAGGATGACTCCCTCTTGTCCCCTCTTCAGAGGGGTGGCCGTCAGGCCGGGGTATGCCACCTCCTCATTGCCAAACATGTCTCTTTGAACAGGAACTATCGTCACACCAAGATAATCCATCAGCGCCTTGTCCCTATGGGCAAGACGGATAATCAAATCATGGTCTATGCAGCTGTTGTGTACCACGCCAGGCAGGTCAATCTTCTCTCCGCAAGTGGCAAGGGTGAAGCCCCATTTCTTGTTCAATTCCACAAGCCGTTTGGCGAAATCGACCATGTTCGGCTCATTCCATTCAATATAGTTGATGTTCGACTCCTTCAGGTTGTGTTTCACCTTGCGATAAGAGGCGATGTCGGCAAAGCTGAACACCAGTTTCTCGGTATATCCCTTCAGTTGGTCGCCGATACGCTCAATCTTGTCAAGCAGCACATCGGTGTTAATGGCAGCCCGGCCACCGGGTTCTGTCAGCACCAGCGGATCAAACCGCCAGATTACACTCTCCTTTCCTAACCTGTCTACAAGTCTTTTGAATGTGTCGATTCGCTCTTGTATTGGTGGCACCTTCTTTTCAAGCCCATCAGCCTCATAGTCATTTAGGGTATATTGGATATAGCACCCGATACTCCCGTCCCCTCTTGAGAGGGGTGCCACGTTAGTGGCGGGGTATGTCAACTCATCCAGATGCTCCAGCAGGGGCTTAGGATTCTTCGACCAGAAGACGATAAACCGTGTATCCTGATACGACACATATCCCTTCTTGTTATTGAAAGGATTAATCCAAGCCGAATACCCTTTCTGCAGCCGATAGAAGAACCAGTCAGCATAAAACGCGGGAATATCCGTCGCCCGACTCGCCGACACAATCACCGGGTGCATAGCAGTCTCCACCACGCTCCCGTCATCAAGGGTGATATGTATCTTTTCAGTCATTACTGCAATATAACGATAAAAGCCGTTGTTTTATTTTGTCTCTAAGGTCTTGAGGAAAGTATTTTGCATCCTCTTTTCCGAAGCTACCATCTTTAAGTTTACAAAAGATGGTTATTGCATCTCTGTTTGATTCTCGTTTCACTCTAGAATAATACTTACTATTGCCTTTCTGTAGTTGTTGTTGAAACCATTCCAAGTCTTTTCTTAATTTGTTGGCATCGGACGGCGGCACAAGGTCTTTTATCTTATCCCAACATCCATTATCATTGTAAAAATATAGTTTATCGGCAAATAATGATGGTTGTACAATCTTATTACTATTTTCTTTCTTGCCTTTCTTGCACATGTCAATAAGACCTTTCCATCCATCGTTTTTCTTCTTTGTCAATGCCTTAATGACATTCCAATCAGTTAATCCGCTACTTATTATTTCACAGTAATATGCCTCATACCTGTTACTCTTTTCACCTGCAACTAGTTTGATTTCATCTACAATTTTTTCTGATGGGCTTTTCTCTTTAATACTTGAAATAATTAGTATGTTTTCTTCTACAGGCTGTTTTATGATAGGTTTTTGCCTTAGTGGAATCATATCTTCTCCATGAAGTTGTCCATAGAGTTCTTTATATAGCAGGGAAAAGTATTCTTTTGAAATATTATCACAAAAGGTATCAACAAGGTCTCTGGTCATACTGGCATAGCCTGTCAGTGCACCATACATGGCAAATGCCAATCGGTAGTCGTACATTCCTTTGTTTTGCATAAACCGTAGCATTTTGTCCCATTCTTCACCATGAAGTATCACCGCTGCAATGGAACAAAGTGCTTTATTATTCCACTCCACATCCAATGCATCTCCATTGCCTATATGGTGGCGCAACTTATTGAGAAACGCTCTTTGTTGGCTTTTTCCCCAATCATTGCCTAAAAATGATATAGTTGCATCGGTTATTTTTTCTGCCAATTCCATTCTGTTCCAACTGGCAATCACTGGTGTGGATTCTTGTAATAATACTTCGTTAAACCAATGTTTCACTATGTCTTGCTCATCTGAACATGTAATGGTCATTAGGGTGTCTCCATTAGTAAGTATTCCTTCAGAATCAAGGCTTTCAGCTTTCCTTGTTTGCTCCATATTTTTAATATGGTCGTTAATGCGTTCCTCTATCCATTTCATTGCTGGGTTTGTTTCACCCTCTTTGGTTGGTTCAGTAAGGAATCCAATATAATTATACAACCCTAAATTCTCTATGGGTAGTTTGACCCTATAATTCTTCAGTAAAGCAAGCACCTCATCCACATTCGGAGTAATACTTTTTAGCTCAACATACAAAGGAAATAACTGTTCCCATCTTTTTGATAGTTCTCTTAATTCACTCTCCTTGTTTTTCCCACTTGAAATAGCGGTTGAAAACACGTTTTGCACATCAAGCAAAATTCCTAACCTCTTTACCTCAGTAATGTTGGTCGACAACCAGGCTCCCAAATAGTAGCCGTACAGCATTCCTTTCAGCCGATTTCTTTTGTCGTCATTTGTAAGTTCATTTGCATAAGTGTTAGTTGGTGGAATTACTACTTGTGTAAAGTCATATTCACTTCTATAATTTTCAATGTACATTCGGGGAATGTATAGATGTGATAGTTTCACCTCTAAACTATGGTCAGAAAGGGACTCAGTTGTGAGCCTGTCTTGTTTGTTGAAAAAAATGAAACGTGTATTGTATGGGGTAATATAAATAGTCCTGTTAATGGAGTAGAAACCATTGCCTAATGTAGTGACATCTTCCTCATCCAAATATACTTCTATAAGCATGGGGTGGTCCTCTAAGTCAGAAAGCGGTCGGCTGAAAAGAGCTGGTTGATCTGCTAATAGCGTCACATCTGCCCATTTCCCCTCAAAGATATCAGTAAATCGTTTCATTCCAAATGTTCTTTTGTAATAGAAACTAGCTGGTGATATACTTTCGCTTGCAACAATGCTATTAAAGTTGAGCGAAGATGTTGGTATGTAATAAAGTTTCCTCATATTTATTATAATTATCTGTCCCGAACGATTGTTTCAGTTGAAGTTTCATAGCAGTCCTGTGGGGCATCCTCAAGAAGATTGGGTTTACTGCCACTATACATCATGTAAAGATAGTGATATGTACGAGTCATGGCAACATACAATGCAGAGCGTTTGTCATCATCAATAATGGAGGGAAGCAGTGGTAGGAAAACAGTTTCAAATTGTAGCCCTTTAGCACTATGATAAGTCATCACTTTTGGATGTGGTGTGTTAAAGTTAAGGGTGTCATATGTTTGCTCGTCTTTTCTATATCTGTATTGTACATTATCTATTCCTAGTTGATTGAACAATTCTACTATGTGTTCTACGCTGGAATTGTCGGACATAAAAATCCCAACATCGTTGAATTCCCTTTTTTTGATGATTTCTGCAATGCTTATAATCTGTTCGTTAATTCCGTTATATTTTAATAAAAAAGGTTTTTGTTTTTCTTTGCTCTGATAAATGGATTCAACAAAAGGCGGCAAATCTTCACCGACATATTGTGCGAGCCTTGCTACCTGTAAGGGTAGACGGTAATTACGATATAAGGGAAATTCCTTTGTTGTGGGTTTTATTTCTGGGAATGAAAGTCTGATATCCTCAACAGGCAATGTGTCCCTAAATGGTTTATAAACAGATTGGGCAGTATCTCCGAAAAAGAAGAATTGTTTTCTTGTTGCAGCGATAAATTCCTCAATCTCTTCTTGGGTGAAATCTTGTATCTCATCCACAATTGTATAATCTGCTCTTGGCATACCGAGTCGGTTTTTCCACCACCAATGGTAGACAAAGTTGTTAACCAGTCCCAGTTCTTCCCGTCCAGAATTCATATAGCCGCATAGGGCTTTTGTGTAGACTATTATTTGATAGTCGTTCCCCCTTTCTTTCTGAATGCGTTGGGCTTTTATTAGTGCAAGTACTGATTTTCCACTGTCTGCGCAACCAGAAACGATACAGGACTTGTCCAATGTTGCATTAAATACGTTTAACTGGTCATCATCCAGGTCATTTTGTTTTACCATCCAATCTTTTTTGGGCATATTATTAGTTTTTATGTATTATCATCCTCCAAGCCACTTTGCTTACATCATTGTTCTGGTGACTATGGGTTACAAATATCGGTTTATTATATCCTTCGTTCAAGTGGACTATCATACATGGTTGAGACATTATCCCTGCATCCAACATTTTAGGAAGCCATTCGTTTGTAACGTCGTTGTAACTGGTAATATCAACTATTAGCATTAGTCCATCTTGTTTCAGTTTTGGTAACAAGGTTTTTACAATTTGATAATATGCATTATCCTTTTCAAACCTCTCTTTTGAAACAAACTCGCAGATGGCTTTGAATGTGATAATGATGTCGTATTTGTCATTAAGTACGCTGTCTAATATTGATAAATCATAGAAATCATCAATGGTGACAGGTATTGGCTTGAAGAGAATGTTTATTCCGATATGTGTGGCAATGTTTTGTAACACCGGCTCACATAACCTCAAAGCATGATGGTTGCCATCCATACCATACACTTTTACTTCTTTTAATCTCAAATTATATTGTTTGAGTTGAGTGATAAGCCCGCCAATCTCTCCCCCTGTACCACAACCAAAGTCAAATATGGAAATAGTGTCTTTCTCTAACAATTGAGGTCTGTTTTTGATGAAATAATCTCCAAATATGCAATAAGATTCTGCGTAACTCCTTGGAAAGTATGTGCCGAGATAATTGAGCATATCGCTCTTGTCCCAGTCGATGACTGTCATGTCTGCATTTGACCGGCAGTATTTTGCTCCCAGTTCATTAAAGATATAGTCGTCAAGCCACTTGGGCAATGTTACGTGGGTTTCCACTTCCTTTTTCAGCCCGACCCTCCAACGGAACGTTTACTATTAACAATAAGAAAAGGCATGAGGTTATGTACTCATGTCCGTCTTCTTATCAGGTATCGCCAAACACCTTTGTGGGTACGGGGTCTATGGAACATATCTCACGCCTGAGGATATGCACGAGGCGTGAGCCTATAGCATACACATCAAGCGAAAGCATAATTGCTCCGTCCACCCACTTGAATCTTGGCGAAATTCGATAAGAAGGGACAGTATCGTAATGCTTTTCTTGCTTACCGCTTTCTATCTTTTGAAAACAGGTGCAAATTTACACATTTTTTTTGTATTGTACACAGACAAATTTCAATTAAAGGTGTAAAAGACAAATTATCATTAATATAGCAATGATAAATTAATGACTAATATATGCCAATTCATGTTTCTTTCAGAGGGAAGAAAGGGAAAATGGGGATGATCAAATTGTCTACTTTACCGTAAATGGCGGGATGTTGATCATCTGTTGCTGTTCTCTTTGTGTTCCTTGGCAATCAGTATTGAACGATTCAACTTGTCTATGAACCATTGTTTTTCGGGCAGGCAGGTTAGGTATTGTGCTACTCTGATACGATCTTCGTCAAGCATCATCAGTTCGATGTGCTCCGTATTTCCCTCGCTACAGAGTAACAAACCAATGGGAGGATTATCATCGGGTTGCATGTCGTCCTCCTGCATGTAATTCAATATGAAATGTCTTAACCTTCTTCTATTTCTTGTCTCTCCAAAAGAAATGCTGAATACTTTCCATTTTTTTTGAATTAAAAACTCTTCCACTTAATAATTAAGCGGAAAAGGGGAGAAACTCACGGAAAACAACAAAGGTGTCATCTCAGTAGCGTCACTGTGCCGGTGAGGGTTTTCCAGGATGCGTCGTGGGTGTCCATGTAGCGGATGTAGTAGACGTAAGTGCCTTGCGGGGCGGGTGTGCCGCCTGACGAGGAATTGTTTGGGGCATTAACAGTGCCGTCCCAGCTGCCGGTCATCCCGTCGAACTGTGCCACCCGTATGCCGCGTCGGTCAAACACCGTCACATCGGCTTTCAGGATATGGAGGCTGCACGTCAGGGCAAAGCGGTTGTTGGTCTCCGCGCCGGGAGCGAATACATTAGGCGCAAGCACCCATGTGCTGTCAATTGGCGGCTCGCCCCAGTTAGGGATGGCAATCAGTGTGTAGTAGATAATACTGTCGCATGTGTCGCCGATGTTCAGATGGATGGGAGTGTCATATTGTTCGGCGCCAAAGACCCTGCCGTTGAAAGTAACAGGCATGTCGTCCGTGGACACCGTGTCGCGAACCCAGCGGCAGTGCGGGCAGGTGGTGAAGTCTATCCGCCACAAGGTGTCGCAGCTGCCCGATGGCCAAGAGGTGGTGATCTCATACATCCCTGAGGTGTCCAGTTCATGTCCACGGAACAAATAGTTCCCTTCGCACACAAGGATGGGAAGCAGTGTGTCCACATCGCCCCGAATGTCCATTGTGACAGACACCGTATCCTGTTTCAGGGTGAAACAGCCCTCGTCGGCATACTTGAATATGGCGCGAACGGTAATGCGTCCTGTCCGTTGGAACAGGTGTGATAGTGGTTGGTTGAAACCCTCGTCGTCACAACTGAATGCGGCGTTGGTTCCGTCGCCAAAGTCCCACAGCAGACTGTCGCAAGGGCGGCGGTTAGAGGCTTGGAACAGCATGGGGTCATTCACACACCATAGTGAGTCCGCCGTCAGCGAGTCCGCCAACTGCCCATTCACCGTCAGCATCGTTCCTCCAGGCTGCACATGAGGCAGCGGGATGTAGTAGATGGAGAAAAGGCTTGCCGCAAAAGGTCCTCCGTTCCGGTTCACAATGTGGTGCGTTCCTTCGGTAGTAAACTGGCTCCAGCGACCAAATGAGGCATGGCTGTAGGGTGTTCCCTCAATGGGCTGGAAATAGGACTCCAGACGATAGTAGTCCATATACATGGCGTTCACATCCTCCGTGCGCACGTACAAGTGCAAATTCGGAATGACGGCATTCCTGTTGTGGTCTTCGGATACATAGGTGGGGATGTTGAAATTAATCTGCCCCCAGTGCCACCAGCGGGTAGGGGTGAGGGTCATAAGGCCGGTGCCGAACCATTTTGCCAGCACAGGGCGGTCTGAGGTGATGTAGAGGGGACCCTCTTCATCGTTTGAGTCATAGTAGGGTGGGGCAATCACAGCTGTGTTCCACCAGTCTGTCTTGCCCGGAGCTATGGTCAATTGCCGGCTTCCAAAGCCTGGGTGTGCCATGTCCTGTATGGTGACATGTGTCTCCTCGTCCAAGGCTGTGAATCGGATAAAATTGTCAGAGCCATCAGTTTGGAGATCAACAAAAAACTCTTGTCCGGCAAAAAAGATAGGCACCGACTGCTCAATCTTCACATTGTAGCTTGCCACCCCACGGCTGCCGCTTCCGCCCGATCCGCTGCTCTCGAACACTGCAATCCGTTTGCAGTCGCGAGCCTTGATGTGCGTTCCAGCCATGTCTACTGCAAATGTGTCCAGCATGTCCGTATGGCTGAAGAAAGTGTGCCTTTCGACAGGTACAGGGACAACTTCAGGCGAGTTCCATGTTGCGTGGTTCGGGTCGTAATAAGGTGCCAGCATGGGGTAGTACTTCTCCGGCGGCTCGCCGGCGCTGAGGTGGAACAGCTCGCCACGCTGCAACGTCACCGTCACCGTGGAGCCCGGCGGACGGTTCAACCAGTCCCAATCCGTCGTCACAATGTCCACCACCGTGCTGTCTTCCGCAGCGACAATATCAATGGACGACATTCCTGGCATATAATACGGATAGCGAGGGAGGCCACCCAACTGAGGGTGATGGTACACAATGGGAGGCAGGGCAACATATTCATCGCGCAACAGCTCGGTGGGCAGTACGGTGCATGCCGTCTGGTGGTTCGAGGCCACAACAAGGAAGAGCGAGATGGTATCCGTACTCGTCACGTGGAACCCCCGAGGCTGCGGAAGGTCGCCAGGCACACCTCTGTAGTCCTGTCGAGGGTTGCGCGGAAACGTGTCTATAATGCTACTTGGTGTGGCCAAGTAGACGTATGGCACAGTGTCGATAATCCTTGTATAGGTAAAAGGTATCTCTATGAAATTGGTGTCGGCCCCGCACATCCGACGCCCCATTACGTGGTACGTCTGCCGGTAGTCCAACCGCTCGTTTGTCACCGTCACATCGCAGTCATGCTCACAAACCACCTGCAACTGTGAGTGGTTGGGCGACATGCCCCTCATCGCTCTGGGGAAACAGACCCAGAAATCCGTCCCTTGGGCTGCAAACTGCACCCCACGATGACTCATCGGGTCCTCGTCCTGCCCCAACAGCGCGAAGGGCATCAGCAGGGTAATTATCAGCAGCCAGCGGTTCATCTTTTCTGTATACTTTTTGGGGGGTAGGATTAACTGTCCGTCGGAGCCGACACTGGGGTTGCCTTGTTGATTCCCGGCAGGACACCCCTCACCCATTAACTGAACGACGCTGCAAAGATACAAATTTTTTTTGATATACTATCTTTTCTACCACTCATAAAAGAGAGAGGTGAGAAAATACCTTTTCACCTCTCTCTTTTCAATTATTCCAACGTAGGATTGTGTTGTCAGAAGCGGAACATCTGGTCGAAGTCAACTTTGACGGGTTTGACATCGGGACCCAGCAGTTTGGCAACGGCTGCGGGGTCGAACTTCTTGGCGTTGCCCGCAATGGAGACTACGAGGGGCCGCCCTTTGATGTATTTGGCGTGGAAGGCGCGGAGGTCGTCGAGGGTGAGGGTGGCAATCTGCTCGGTGAGTTCGAAGCGGTGGTCACGCTGCCATCCCCGTTCCTCAACCCAATAATGCACCATGGAGGGCAGGTTGCGGAAGGTGATATAGCTGCTGTTGCGGCTGCTGACGAGTTTCATGATTGCGGGCTGAAGCTTTTCAGGGCGCTCAGGGAAGGTGACGATGAGGTCACGCAAGGCTTCGACTCCCTCAAGCGTCTTGTCGCACTGGGTGCCGAGGAAAGCGTATGTGTAGGCGGGGTTGAGGCACTGCATAGAGTAGGTGAAGTAACCGCGCGTGCTGTAGCCAAGGGAGCGGAACTCACGTATCTCTTGGAAGATGACGCTGTTCATACCTGTGCCAAAATACTCGTTGAAGAGGGCTGCTGCAGCCTGGTCGGAGTATGTGCCGTCGGCTTTGTGCAGCAGGGTGTCAAAATCGGTCGAAGGAACAGTGATGTTGATGTTGGACTGGAGGAACTTCTTGTTGGTGGCATAGAAAAGCTGTGGCGAGGTGTACTGCTTCTCTTTATACTCGCGCGAGGAGGGCATGTCGGTTACGCTGTCCGGGATAAGGCCGTAGTTCACCAGTTTGAGGGCAAGGGTCGAGGGGTCCGTGTTGCCGGAGAAGGTGACGAAGCCATTGCGGGTGAAAATTTGCATCACTTCGCGGTGCAGCTCCTCGCCCGTGCGTTTGCCCCACTGCTTGTAGGGTGTGGTGCGGAGGAAGGAGGATTGATCGCCGTACGTGACGTATTCTTCGAGGGCACTGAACCAGCTGTCGGCATCGTTCTTGGCGGTCTTCTTGGCACTCTTCATGGCGTCGAGGATGATTTCGAGTTGTTTTGCGTCGTGGCGGGGATGGGTGAGCCAACGTTGGCAGAGGGCAAGGATGCTGTCCAAATGCTGTTCGAGGCCGCTGATGGAGAGGTTGGAATTGTCGTCGCCGCTGCTCAGAGAGAAGTGTGCGCCATAGAGGTTGAGTTGCTGGTTGAGCTGGAAGAGGTCGAGAGAGTCGGCACCCAGTTCTTCAAGATAGTTGATGGCGTTGTTGATGTCGGGATTGTCAAGGGTTCCGTAGTTGAAACTGATGCGGAGGTTGAAGACGTCGTTGTAGGGGTTGCGGACGCTGTAGAGGGAGAAATGGTTGTTGATGGGCTGTATGTCGACATCGTGCTGGAAGTCGACAATCTGGGGCTTGATGGGGTCGGGCTGGTTGCCGGCAATGACCCGCGCAAAGGGGGAGGTGGCATCGCGGTTGGCCGGTTCGAGGTGTTCCCAGTCCGGCTTGACTGCGGGCTGCCCTGCGGGGAAGCCCATTTTGGAGCGTACAAGCGTGCAGTGGTCCGGGCTGAAATATTTGTTGGCTACGGCAATGATGTCCTCGCGCGTCAATCCCATCCAACGGTTGATGTCCTCTTTCCACTGCTGGAAGGTGCGCCCTTGTAGTTCGCACTGCAGCAGGAGGTTGGAGATGTTGGAGATGCCCTCAACATATTCCTGACGGCCAGCGTAGGTGGACATTTTGATGCCTTCAATCAGGTCCTCGCTGAAATTGCCTTGCTTGATGCTGTCGAGGCAGTCCCACACCACCTGCTCAGCCTTGGCATGGCTCTGGAACAGGAGGTTGGGAATGTAAAGGATGGCATTGGAACCCGCGTCTTGCAGCGAGAGGGTCATGTGTTGAGCCATGAGGAAACGCCCCTCGGAGGCGGCACGGCTCAACAGGCCTGTATTGCCGCCCAGAATGGAGCTGAGCATGTCGAGGGCCAGCTTGTCGGGATGGTTCTCCGGCACGCCGGGGAAAAGCATGATTCCCGCCTTGATGGGGGTCTGCCGCACTTTGATGATTTTCTGCTTGGCAAAATCGGGTAGTGTATAGGTGGGCTGTTGGGGCAGGGGGCCGGAAGGCCAGATGCTGAACTTGTCGGCCACCAGTTTCTTCACCTCGTCGGTCTTGAAGTCGCCCACCAGCAGCAGCGTCATGTTGTTGGCCACGTAGTAGGTGTTGAAGAACTTCTGCATCTCGCTGGGCTGGGGATTCTTCAGGTGATTTGCAAGCCCTATGACGTCGCGCGAGTAGGGGTGGTCGCCAAACGATTCGGTGAAGATGTTGCGGGCAAAGGCGCGCATCAGCTTGTTGTCGTACATGTTCTTCTCCTCGTAGATGGCTTCGAGCTCGCTCTGGAACAGACGAAAGACGGGGTTGCGGAAACGCTCCACGTAGACATCCATCCAGTTGACAAGCTGGTTGGAGGGCAGCGTGTTGTAGTAGACGGTGTAGTCATAGCTGGTACCGGCATTCAATCCCGTGCAGCCCATGTTTTGCAGTATGGCGTCCACCTCGTTGGGAATGGCATACTGCGAGGCCGCTATGCTGAGGCGGTTGATTTCGAGCTGTATGGCGTGACGCTCGTCGTCGTTCTTGGCGGCTTGCAGACGGTCGTAGGCTTCGCTGATGCTGTCCAGATAGGGTTTCTCCTTTGCCCAATCGGTGGTGCCAATGCGGTCGGTGCCTTTGAACATGATGTGTTCAAAATAGTGTGCCACACCTGTGGCGGCGGGGTTCTCGTTCTTGCTGCCTGCATGGACCACCACGCAACCATAGATTTTCGGCTGGCTGTGCTCCTCGCAGAGGATTACTTTGAGACCGTTTTTGAGGTGGAAAGTCTCTACGGGAAGGTCCACCTGTGCCTGTAGGGCAAGCGCGGCAACAAGTGCCATGCCCAGGATAAGGAACTTTTTCATGATAAAAATATTAATTGATTGTTATTCTTCTTGTTTGTTTTCTTGCTGTGCAAAGAGGCAGCACATGGCGGATACCGATGCGGAGCCGATTGCGGAGGCGCAGAGCCAGAAACGCGAGAGACGTGCCTTGGGGGCATCGCGGTAGAGCATCACTACAATGACAATCAAGAGGACAAGCCCGAGCAGTGTGGGGAGTATGACCGAAGGGGGGAAGCCAAAGAGGGTGAAGGAGGCAGGTAGCGCGCCACAGATACGTTTGGCCAAGGAGATAAGGGCAATGGGGAGGAGGTATGTTTTGAGCCCAGCAACAGCGTTATCGGGATGCTCTGCATGGTGGAGCAGGAGCAATGCCAGAATGGCGACAAAGGGTTGGGCAAAGCAGGTGATGATGAGCAGGGCAGTGAGCCAGGCGGTGTCACGGTTGCGCGAAAGGGGAAGGCGGCCGAGGTCGCTGAGGACGAGGATGAGGGTGAGAATCTGGAAGGCGATGGAGAGGAGGTTAGAGTAGGTGGGGAGGAAATAGATTGAGGCCAGAAGCAGGAGTGTGTAGACAATGGCGACACAACCATATTTCCGCACCAAGGGGAGCCCGGTGCGCTGCATCAGGTATCCGGCAAATCCACATGTGGCGGTAAGCACCAGGCCGAAGGGGGAAACACGACGGGCAGCCGACATGTCGTGCCACAGAAAGATGGTGAGGATGAGGAAGGGGACGTAGTCGAGGAGGACGCGAAGCAGCGCCCGCAGATTGGGGCTGGTGTCCATGCTGAAAAGATAGGGGAAAAATGCGGCAATGACCAACATCGGCAGTTGGGCAACGGTGTATATCACCAGATAACGGGACAGGGAGTGTTGCATGGCACTATGAATATAAAAAGCGAAAAGTGAAAAATGAAAAGGACTATTTGCCTTCCATCTCTCACTTTTCGCCTGAGGAGGATTATTTCAGCTTTGAATGGAGGTAGCCGCTGAGGTTGTCAATGGCTACGCGCTCCTGCTGCATGGTGTCGCGGTGGCGGACGGTGACGGTGTTGTCGTTGAGGGTGTCATTGTCCACGGTGATGCAGAAGGGGGTGCCGATGGCATCCTGACGGCGATAGCGACGGCCGATGGCGTCCTTCTCGTCATATTGCAGCATGTAGTGATGCTTGAGGAGGTCCATGATTTCACGCGCTTTCTCGGGCAGGCCGTCTTTCTTCACCAAGGGCAGCACGGCGGCCTTGTAGGGAGCCAGCATGGCGGGCAGGTTGAGCACCGTGCGGGTACTGCCGTCGGGCAGCACCTCGTCCTTCAAGGCATGACTGAAAATGGCCAGGAAGGTGCGGTCCACACCGATGGAGGTCTCGATGACGTAAGGCGTATAGCTCTCGTTCAACTCGCTGTCGAAATACTGCAATTTCTTGCCGCTGAACTCGCTGTGGCGGCTCAGGTCGAAGTCGGTGCGGCTGTGGATGCCTTCCAGTTCCTTGAAGCCGAAGGGGAACTCAAACTCAATGTCCGTGGCAGCGTTGGCGTAGTGGGCCAGCTTCTCGTGGTCGTGGTAGCGGTATTTCTCAGCGGGGATGCCGAGGGCGAGGTGCCATTTCAGGCGCTCCTCTTTCCAGTAGCGGAACCACTCCATCTCGGTGCCAGGGCGGACAAAGAACTGCATCTCCATCTGCTCAAACTCGCGCATGCGGAAGATGAACTGGCGGGCAACAATCTCGTTGCGGAAGGCCTTGCCGATCTGGGCTATGCCGAAGGGCACCTTCATACGGCCTGACTTCTGTACGTTGAGGAAGTTGACGAAGATACCCTGTGCGGTCTCCGGGCGGAGGTAGAGGGTGTCGCTGTCGTCGATGACGGAGCCCATCTTGGTGGCAAACATCAGGTTGAACTGGCGCACGTCCGTCCAGTTGCGGGTGCCGCTGACGGGGCAGACAATGCCGAGGTCGAGGATGAGCTGCTTGAGACCGGCGAGGTCGTTGGCGTTCATGAGTTCGGCATACTTGGCACGGATTTCGTCAATCTGTTTCTGATGTTCAAGCACACGGGCGTTGGTGGTGACGAACTGTTGGCGGTCGAAGGCATCGCCGAAGCGTTTGTGCGCCTTCTCGCATTCCTTGTTGATTTTCTCTTCGATTTTGGCGATGTGGTCCTCGATGAGCACATCGGCACGATAGCGTTTCTTGGAGTCCTTGTTGTCGATGAGGGGGTCGTTGAAGGCATCCACATGGCCGGAGGCTTTCCAGATGCGTGGGTGCATGAAGATGGCGGAGTCGATGCCGACGATGTTCTCGTGGTACTGCACCATGCTGCGCCACCAGTATTGCTTGATGTTGTTTTTGAGTTCGGTACCCAGCTGGCCATAGTCGTACACGGCGGCGAGGCCGTCGTATATCTCGCTGGAGGGGAATATGAAGCCGTATTCCTTGGCGTGGGATACTACTTTTTTGAAGAATTCTTCTTGATTTGCCATAAAGTGATATTGAATATTATGATTTAGGAGTAAGCGTGACATTTACATTCACATTGCCTTCGCCTTGATACCAATGACCGTCGCCACCCGAGAGATGTATGTCATGGGTGGGGACTACCAGAGAGGTGTCGCGGTAGCTGCCGTTTTCGTTGCTGTCAATATCGGAGAAGGTAAGCCGGATAGAGTCAAGGCAAACTCTGTTGAGAGTGGCTTTGTAATTCCCTTGCGCATCGGTGGTGTCGAGAGGGGAACTATAGTCACTATGATAGCTCCGGCGATGTGAAACCTTTATTCCGGACACTGAACTGCCATTAGGAGCAGTGACAGTGCCTTTGACGTGGTAGGTAGCCTCAGGGGTGCCGTATTCGACAGGCATCTCACAACTGATATTCATGCCCAAGGCTGCGGCAGCCAGGGCAATAAGCCAGTGTTTCAGTTTGAGGTACAGGATACGCATGTTTTTTAATGTGTTAATTCGTTAATGTGTTAACGTGTGAATGTGTTAGTCGATTTGCAAGTTAACACATTCACACATTAACGAATTAAAAAGATTACTTTTTGGAAGCGGCCTGGGTGGCGGTGATAGCCACGACGTTGACCACATCCTCGACGCTGCAGCCACGGCTAAGGTCGTTGATGGGGGCGGCCATGCCCTGCATGACGGGACCCACAGCCTCGGCACCGGCGAGACGCTGGACAAGTTTATAGCAGATGTTGCCGCTCTGGAGGTCGGGGAAGACAAGCACGTTGGCTTTGCCTGCGATGTCGCTGCCGGGGGCTTTGCTGGCACCCACTTTGGGAACGATGGCGGCATCGGCCTGGAGTTCGCCGTCGAGATGCACATTGGGGTCGAGTTCGTGAGCCACGCGGGTGGCCTCGATGACCTTGTCCACCAGCTCGTGTTTGGCGCTGCCTTTGGTGGAGAAGCTAAGGATGGCTACGCGGGGATTCTCAAAGCCGGCAATGGCTTTGGCAGTCTGGGCGGAGACCACGGCAATCTGACCAAGTTCCTCGGCGGTGGGGCAGGGGGTGGCAGCGCAGTCGGCGAAGACGAACATACCGTTCTCACCGTAGGTGTTGTCCTTCAGAATCATGATGAAAGCACCGCTCACGACGCTGACGCCGGGGAGGGTCTTGACAATCTGGAACGCAGGACGCAGCACGTCGCCAGTGGCGTTGCGGGCACCGGCCACTTCGCCGTCGGCGTCGCCGTTCTTGATAAGCAGGCAGGCCAGATAGAGCGGGTCGGCCACAAGGCGCATGGCCTCATCCATCTGCATGCCTTTCTTTTTGCGGATTTCGCACAGCATCTGTGCGTAGTACTCGCGTTTGGGATTGGTTTCGGGGTCGATGATGGTGGCACGGTCGATGTTCTTCAACTGCCACTGTGCAGCAAGACCTTTGATTTCGGCCTCGTTGCCTAAAAGGATAATGCGGGCGATGCCCTCTTTCAGGATGATGTCGGCTGCTTTCAGCGTACGTTCTTCAGTGCCTTCGGCCAGGACGATGGTCTTGTTGGCGGCTTTTGCTTTTGCGTGGATTTGTTCTAAGAGTGTCATGACTTAATAATTTTATGATATACTATTGATTCGTTGATGTGATTATCTTCTGTGACTCCCGTTGATGGATGCAGGGATTTGGTGCTAATCGAAGAATTTCCATGTGATGCCGAAGAAGAAGCCGAACTGTTTGGAGGGGTAGTTGGGAAGCATGAAGTAGGAGTGCTCTTCGAGGAAGGAGTTGAGGTGCGCCGCCTTGGCATAGATGCTGGCACGCTTCACCTGCAGGTTGATGAAAAAGTCTGCCCACAGGTAGTTGCCCACCTCAACGTCGTTTTGGCGGAAGAAGGCACCCAGCACAGGGTCGTAGCCGTCGGCCTTGTAGGCCGTGTGGTAACGGACGTCGACGCCCACCTGCGTGTGAAGCACATTATGGAAAAGCTTGAAGTCGGCATAGACAGAATTCTTGGTGGCAAAAAGCGGCACGCGGATTTGGTCCTGGTCACTGCTGTATTGCAGATGATGCTGCATGTCGTAGTGCAGCCAGCCGGTCAGCTTGAGATTGAGATTCAAGCGGCCTTGCAGCAGCAGGGCACTCCCATCGGCCTGATTGGGCAGCAGGACAGTGGTGCTGTCGGTATTGGCCATCTGCTCAAACCACACGTTGTGGCTGATATGTTGTGCAGCCAAATGGACCTGCAAGAAGTCGCCACGCTTGTAGTCGGCCTCAATCTGGCGGATACCTATGGGTTTCATCTCGATGGAGTAGTCGCTCTTGCGGAGATAGTTCTGAGCGACGTAGATGAGTTCGGGCTGGTGGGCTTTGACCACTGCGTGAAAGGTGAGGTTCTGTGTGGAGAAGCCGTTGCTGTCGCGGAAGGGGAACTGGAGCCGCGCGTCAAGGTTATACTCAGACAGATTTGGAGCCGCCTCGGCGTACAGGATGAGCTCCGCAGCGGGCCACGGGCTGATTTCCAACCGGGCAAAAGGATAGAGCGCAAGCTTTCGGATTGAGGTATCGGAATAGAGGCTGCTGTCCTGCTTCAGCCACGCGACTTCGGGACGCAAACCGCCATACAACTTCAGCGGGTTGTGCCAACGGCGGTCCAGATAGGCATCGTTGGTCCAGAAAAGGGTGGCGGAAAGTTTGTTGTAGAGGGTGGAATCGCGGTAGCGGTACTTCTGGCGGTCCCACTGAAGCTCCATGCCCAGCACACCAGTGTTGTAGACGTGCGG
Organism: uncultured Bacteroidales bacterium; assembly: GCA_900318175.1. GTDB lineage: Bacteria > Bacteroidota > Bacteroidia > Bacteroidales > P3 > Colimorpha. The sequence goes on from ONJQ01000006.1 coordinate 89,363, forward strand.
GTCGTGGGGCTGAATGGTGTCGTAGTCGACGATGGAATCCCGCGCCTCATAGCGGAAGGCGGTGCGGACCGAGTCAATCGTCACGCTGTCGTTCAGCGTGGTGTCGAAAAGGGTCAGGGTCAGCGTGTCGCGAACGGGGATGGTGTCGATAAAAGTCTCCTTGATTGGGCGGTACCACTCAAACTGGCGCACAGTGTTGAACGTCTGCCTGACAAACACGGTGTGGTCCCTCGTGTTGCTCATGCCGTTGGTGTAATTGACGGGGACACCGCTCAGACTTGAGGTGCGTTTGTTGGTGAAGATATCCTTATTGCTAAGGCCGCCATTCTCGCCCACCAGCATGCGCTGCCAAATGAAACCCGCAGCCACCTGATAGCGGGCATCGCGGCTATAGTAGTTCGTCGTCAGGTCTAAGAAATGGTCCGTGGCTCCGCTGTTGGAAAAGACCCCTTCGGGACTGATGAGGTGGTAGTCCATGGCCACGTTCCAGCGTGCGTTGATGTTCTGCGAGTGGGTGACATGCACCTGGTAGTCCTTGTCCAATGAACTGTTGTAGGAGAGCAGCGTGTAAGGGGTCTGAACCTGATAGAGCGTGATGTTCTTTGGCGTTTTGTACAGCCCCGGAAAAACATTCGTCTTATACACCAAGCCGGGACTCGAACCGAAGGAGGGGAAGAGCGAAAGGTGGGGATGGCCCAACTCGGTTACTGTAAGGTAGTAGTCGCCGTTCATGGCGTCGAGACGGTCGGAGAACTGAGCACCCGTGGGGGTGAGAATTGGGTGGCTCACTTGATTGAACTTCACCTGAGCGGGCACCAAATGGAACATGAACACCTTGGCCTGAAGCACACTGTCGGGGATGTCGACATGATAGACTATGCCCTTGGGGCCCTCGGCGTTGGTGTCGGCGGTGTTGGTGCTGTCCGGCAGCATGGAGGGGGGCATGCCCATGGGGTTGTTGCCGTTGGTTCCAATGCTGGGGATGGGTTGAAGGTTGTTAATATCCACCTGCCCCCATGCGGTGATGGAGGCAAGGCAGAGGAAAAAGAGTATTATGACCTTGAAAGGGCGCACAGAGGCAGTCAATTTTGGCTTTGCAGGAAACGCTCCACATCCATGGCGGCAATGCAGCCTTTGCCCGCAGCCACGATGGCTTGCCGATAGTTGGGGTCGCACACATCGCCAGCGGCGAAGACACCGGGGATGTTCGTCGCGCTGCCGGGGTTCTGCACCTTGATGTAACCCTGCTCATCCAGTTCAACCTGGCCTTTGACAAAGTCGGTGTTGGGTTTGTGGCCGATGGCAACAAAGAAACCGGCAATGTCGATATGGCGGATTTCGCCTGTCTTGACGTTCTGAAGGTCGGCTCCCGTGACACCGTCCAAGTCGTTACCGCAAATCTCCTTGGTGGTGGAATCCCATATCATTTCAATCTTGGGATTGGTGAGGACGCGGTGTTGCATGGACTTGGAGGCGCGGAGCTCGTTGCGACGGTGGATAAGATAGACTTTGTTGCAGAGGGTTGCAAGGTAGTTGGCCTCCTCGCAAGCGGTGTCTCCACCGCCCACAACGGCCACATCAAGGCCTTTGTAGAAATAGCCGTCGCAGGTGGCACAGGCGCTCACCCCTTGTCCGTAGAGTTTCTGCTCGCTGTCGAGGCCCAGCCAGCGGGCCGAAGCTCCGGTGGCGATGATTACGGTGTCCGCTTCGATGACGTTGTCGTGGTCGTCGACGCAGCGGAAAGGACGCTGGGAGAGGTCGGCTTTGACAATGTAGCCAGGGCGCACATCGGTGCCAAAGCGTTGGGCTTGTTTTTTGAGGTCGGCCATCATGTCAGTGCCGGAGATTCCCTCGGGGTAGCCGGGGAAGTTTTCAATCTCGGTGGTGATGGTGAGCTGCCCACCGGGCTGCATTCCCTCATAAAGGATTGGATGGATATCAGCGCGACTGGTGTAGATGCCTGCTGTGTAGCCGGCAGGGCCGGAACCGATTATTAAGCAACGAGTCTTTTCCATAGTGTATAAGGATTTGTTCTTATGCTGATTGAATCTTTTTTGATTTCTTGGTGCTGAAATAGATGAGATAGGCTGCACCGACAACAAGGACGGCGGCTTGCTGACAGCCCCAAAGGAGCCAGCCACAGGCAGTGCCCACCTCCATACTGATGCCATAGATGCCCAAGGCCACCTGCACCAGCACGGGGTATACCCCTATGCCGCCCTGCGAAAAGGTCATGCCCACGGTGCCAAAAAGGTAGACCACAAAAGCGGCACGAAGCCCCAAGTGGCATGTCTCGCCAAAGGCATGGAAGATGACTAATCCGCCGAGGATGTAGAGCAGGTAAATGACAATGCTGTAAATAATGAACAACAACGTGCGCCTTCCACCCATGTGGAAGATGCTTTTCAGCCCGTCGATCATACCGCGGACCATGTCGTCGATTTTTTTGAAAAGGGGGATGGTGAGTAGCCTTTTCCACAACAGTTTATAGCCGATGAATGCAAGCAGCACCAAGCAGAGCAGGACACTGACAATGACCGTCATGTTGGGCAGGTTGTCATACTTTTCGGAAAGGGTGTTGTAGAGCCAGTCTTTGGCTTGGCCAAACATGACCAACATGCCAATAATCACTACGATGGCAAAGGCCAGTATGTCCACCAATCGTTCTGTCACCACTGTGCCGAGGGATTTTTCTATGGGGATGTTCTCGCTGGTGCGCAGTGTGGCACAGCGAACCACCTCGCCGGCACGTGGGAAGGCGAGATTGGCTAAATAGGCCACCACAACAGAACCGAAAGTGTTGTTGACATTGGGATTGTAGCCGATGGGTCGAAAAAGAAGACGCCAGCGCAGAGCCCTGACCAGATGGCTCAACAGGCACACAGCCATAGCTACGCCCACCCAGGCGTAGTCGGCTTCGACAAACGACTGCCAAATGGAGGCTTTCTGCTCGGGCTCCAACTTCAACAGAAACCAGTAGATAAAGAAGATGCCGATACCCAAGAAGACAATCATCTTCAGGATGTCGCCTTTGCGGCTCTTCTTTCTGGCGTTCTGTGTGTCGGCGGGGGTCATGGGAGGATTATCTCAGGTGGTTGTTCTCAGGGAAAATGACGGTGGGATGCCACGTGCGGGCTTCCTCAAAATCCATCATGGCGTAGGAGGCTATAATTAGCAGTGAACCCACAGGAGCCTTGTGGGCAGCAGCTCCATTGATGCCAATAATTCCACTGCCACGTTCGCCCTTGATGGCGTAGGTGCTGAAACGTTCTCCGTTCGTGATGTTGTATATGTCCACCTTTTCGTTCTCAATAATGTTGCTTGCCTCCATCAAGGCTTCGTCTATAGTAATACTTCCGATGTAGTCGAGGTCGGCCTCAGTAACAGTAACTCTATGAATTTTAGATTTTAATACGTTTATGAGCATAGCCTGATTTTTTTGCAAAGATACGCAATTCAAATCAATAATTAATATTTTTAATTCAAGTCGCAAAGATAAGCATAAGTAGCAAGAAGACAATGAAGCAGTAGAGGATAATCTTGGTTCCAGAAATGGGCTTCATATAGTCGGTGTCGGAAATGTCGAATCTTCGCTTTATTTTTATTCGATGTTGAGGCTGTCTGTATTTCTCCACCACAGCGTCAGCACTCTGTTGTTGCTCCTGATTGGTGGCAGTGGTCGAGTTGTCCTTCTGCATGCTCGCACCTGCCGAGAAACGGGGCTGGTAGTTGAACTTGGGCATCTCTCGTTTGCGAAACAGGTCGCGCCAAGTGAGGTGCGACGAGGCTTCGCGCTGCTCTCTGTCCAATGAGCGCACTCGCTGTTGGAAGTAATCCAAATCCGCCTCCTCGCCGCCATCCCCAGCGGCTGATTCCGCGCGTTTCCGCTCGGCTTCTTCTCTTTCCCGCTCTATGGCATACTTCTTCTTTAGAGCCTCCCATTTCTCTTTCTCCGGGTCATAGAATCGGGGCTCATAGTGGAATCGACGGGGTTTCTCTACTTCGAACATGTTGTAGAATTAAAAATTAACGATTATGTTCCTTTATTTTTCTGACACCACCTTGTTCATAGGCACGTCGAATGACTCTGTGGGGATTGTGTCGAGGATTTGGAAGTCGAATGCCACACCAACTTTGTAGGCATTGGGGGTGCTTTTCAGCAAGCGGTCGTAGAATCCTCGTCCTCGCCCCATGCGGTTTCCCATGCGGTCGAAGGCAACACCTGGCACGACGATGAGCTGCACGTGGTCCAAGTCGGTATACTCGGGTCCTGCTGGCTCACCGATGCCGAACTGCTCGCCAGCCTTGAGGCATTGTGGCCCCGTGTACTGTCGCAGGCGTAAGTCGTCTCCGTCCACGCAAGGCAGCAGGAGGGTCTTTTGCCGATACCACCGTTCAACGAACTGGTGGGTCTGCACCTCGTCCTCCATGGACCAATAGAGCAGAACCGTGTCGGCAGCAATGAATTGCGGCAACAGTTCCACCTGGCTCATGATGTGCTCCGAGCGTTCTACCTTCTCACAAAATGGGACGGCCTTCTTGGCCGCCCTCATCTGTTTACGTACCTCTTTCTTGTCCATAAAATGATAAATGAAAAGTGAAAAATGAAATAGAACTCACGCATTAACATATTCGCAATTTCTCACTCTTCTTCTTATTTAGAAGGGCAGGTCCTCGTCGTTGTTGAGGGGCGATGCAAAAGAGGGTGCCTGTGCAGCCGGAGCAGCGGGAGCCGCCGGGGCAGCGGGAGGTTGCATCTGCGTGGGAGCGGGAGCAGCTGGAGCTGCGGGAGGCCATGCATATCCAGTTGCTGCGGGAGGCATCTGCCCCGGCACATAGTTCTGGATGCGGCTGCAACGAAGGTCCGTGTACCAGCGTCCTTCGTACTCTCTCGACTCGGGATTGAAGTTGACCACTACGGGAGTGTTGAGGGGAATGGACTTGACCATAGCCAGACGATCCTCTCCAAAGGTGGTGAAGGCCACCTGACGGGGATAGTCGCCATCAGTCTCTATCACAAAGCCGCCTCTGACCCAGGGACCGCGCTGGCTCTCGCCGCGCACTTCTTGCAGAATCTTGATTAATCTTCCTGTTATTTCCATTGTTTGCTATATTTTATTATTTAACAATCAAAAACTTACCCATCTATTTCTGCATAAATGAGAATTACAAAGATAATAAAAAAAACACAATTACCGACCTAAAAGTTTTCAACAACCATAATAAACTGAAAAGTACAAAAAAAAAGGATAAGCAACACGCTTATCCTTTCTCTTTTTTTGCCTTTCTTATAGCTTTATTTGATGATCAACTTTCTGACAGGACTGAGTAAAGTGTCAGACATGCGCACAAAATAGGTTCCAGGGGCAAGGACGCTCACATCGATGGTGGTGACACCCTCTTTGCAGACACTTCGGAGTGCTTCACGACCAGCAATGTCCATGAAAATGACCTCGCAATGCTGCCCGCAGGTGATGGCTACACGACCTGTTGCAGGGTTGGGATAGAGGCTGAATGTAAGACGGTCAGCTGCTTCTATACCAATGGTGTCGTCCGGGGCAAAGAGTGCAGTAAAGGAGGTGTCCTGTGTAACCGTGATGGTGCGGGGATTGTCGGTGTTGCCGTCGTTCCATGAGTTGAAATGGCTTGCTGCCAAAGGTGTGGCGGTGATGGTAGCCTCACTGCCCTCGGCATAGGTGCCGCCACCTGCCACTGTGCCGAGATTTTCGTCATTGGCAAGGAGGGTGACGGTGTAGTAGGTGAGGTCCAGGGTGCTGATGCCCAGCAGGGAGGCTACACTGTCGCTATACCAGTAATCGTCGCAATAGGTGGTGACGTATAGGTCGTAGGCAGTGTTGGGAGCAAGATTAAGGAGGGTCATAATATGGCCTGTGACGGTATCGGATGTGCCAGTTCCTGGAACGAAACCGGCAGGACCGTATTCGACAACGTATTGTTGAGCCAGGGGGTGTTCGGTCCATGCCACGGTGAGGGTGTTGGTTGTAGCACCGGTGAGTTCAAGACCTTCTGCCACGGGGCATCCACGCAGGGTAATGCTGATGTTGTCAACGGCTGCAGGAGGCTGTGTTCCGCCAGAGGCATCGTTGAGCCAGTAGAAGAGCAGATAATAATTGCCGGAGACAGGTATGTCAAAGTCGGTCTCAAAGGTCTGCCATGAAGTGACGTTGTTGCGGCGGGAGCCGCCGTCCAGAGCTATCCATCCTTGGGGGATTTCTGTAGCGTATGAGTTGGTAGTGGTGGTGCCGGAGGGGTTGCAGCCGGGGGTGAAGGTGACGCTGGAGGGCACAAGGAAGACCCGCATAAAGTCATAGATGCCTTCGCCTTTGGCTATCCAATCATAGCTGATGTGGTAGGAGGTGTGGGTCATCTGGAGTGTGCGGTAGGCATAGATGTGGGTGGTCTGCGTACGGAGGTAGTTGTGGGAGGCACCGCCGTCGTTGCTGACGTACATGGCGAGGCTGTCATCGCCCGTGGCATGGACTGCCGAGCCGATGCTCCAGCAGTTGGTCTGGGTGCCATTGTCCAGCTCCCAAGAGTAGCACTCCAAGCTGTCAGCAAACGTGCAATGGTATGGATAGGCGGTGACAGGGAGACCGCGCAGGGTAGTGAAGGTGAAGAGGACGGGGTTGCTGCTGGAACCATCGTTGCAATAGGCGGTGATGTAGGCATCATAAGTAGTGGCGGGAAGGAGGGAGGTGAGGGTAATGTCGAGGGTGTTGGTACTGTCGACAATGCCCGTTCCTGGAGTGAAGCCCGCTGGACCATACTCTACGGTGTAGGCAGCGGCATGGCTGACGCGCCAAGCCAGGGTGGCGGAGGTGGCGGTACGGGCAGCGAGGGTGACATGCTGCGGGGGAATGCATTCTGTGATGACATCGACCACAAGGTCGTCCACAAACTGATTGGCATAGGTGGGACCAATTGAACGCAGGGCAAGGCGGGTAGCGGTGCCGGTGTATTCTGTCAGGTAGACGGTGACTTGGCTTTCGTTGATGCCGTTGGTGTAGGGGATGGTGTCGATGGGAACAAATGTCGACATAAAGCCTTCGTCAACATTGTCCACGGTGCCGATAAGGAGTGTGGAGGTGCTGGGATAGTTCCTGTTAAGGTGGAACTGCACTTTGAGGTCGTTGAGGTTCTCGCTAAACAGGGGCAGTGTGGCGATGCCTGTGCCGTGGAACTGGAGACAATAGGAGCCGGAGGTGGCTTGGGTAGTGTCAGTGGTGTTGACTATGATGGGAACGGTGCCGTTGCCGGGTGCTGCACCATACCAGCAGTTGGGCAGCGTCTGGTCCGTATAGTCGGGACTCTGTATGCCTTCAAAGTTCATGACGTAGGGCAGCTGGTTCTGCAGGTCGCACAGGGTGCTGAAACGTATGGGACCGAAGGCAGAGGCGGTGTCGGAAGCGCAGAGAGTGTAGATGTAGACATCGTAGTTGCTGCTGTGGTTCAAACTGCTGAGGCCAAGAGACGAACCGTATGTGGTCTGCATGATGCCAGTGCCGGGAACAAACAGGCGCGGACCGTACTCGACGATGTAGCTGATGGTCGAGGTGGCCTCGGTGGGCTCTGTCCAGTTCACCGTAGCCGTGGTGGTGGTGATGTTGCTGACGGTGGCATGTGTCACGGGCAGGCAGTCGGGGATTTCCTCGACAATGATGTTGTCAACAAATTGATAGGCTCCACCCTGACGGGCCATGATGACGAGATGCCCCTCAGTTTCTCCCAGTAGGTTGAGAGGGTAGATGACAGTCGTGTCTATGAAGGTGAGAAGGCTGTCGCCATTGAGGAAGGCGAAGGTGTCGATGACGGTGGCAGTGGTGATGGTGTCGTCCATGCTGCCCAGCAGGGCCAACACAAGGACATTGTCGGCGGAACTCTGGCGGAGGTTAAAGCGTACCTGCAACTGGTCGAGGGGTGTGCTGAGTTGGGGCAGCACGATGTAACTGCCTCTGAGTTGGCAAATCTTGTTGGTGCTTCCCGCGAGGGTCACCACGGTGGGGTAGTAGGAAAAATAGCTTGTAGAGAGGCTGCCGGTCTTCCAGCATCCACGCTCGAATCGGGTGTTGACCATCTGCGATTCGAAGTCTTCGGTATAGGGAACAGCCATGGAAAGGCAGGGCAGCATGGCACCGACGATGCCTGAGAGGGTGTCGCCACCGCAAACGTGACTGATGCGCAGCTGATAGCTGTTTCCGGAGCTGAGACCCGCGAAACGGTAGCTGTTGCCAGTTGTGGCGCTGTCGGCCACGGTCCATGTTCTTTCCCCTGCAAGGCGGTAGGCGCAGGTGTAGGAGGCAAGGCTGTCACCGCTCCAAGCGACGTCAATATAGTCGTCCCCGACTTCGGCAACGCACACAATGGGTCGGTCGCACTGCGGCAGTTGGCATCCCCGTGTGCCGAAGGTGATTCGGTTGACATAGCTGGCACGGGAGCCGAATCCCGGCGACGAGGGATTGACGTCGCCTAAGGAGGTGCGGTAAAGGCCGCGATAAGAGGCACTGCCCACCACGAAGGAGGGCAGGGTGGAGGCCTCGTCGTCCAGATTGTTGTCAACGGCTACAAGCAGGTTGCTGTCCGTCGAGCGCACAAAGGGGGCGTCAAAACGGAGGGTAACCTCCCGTCCGTTGTTGGTGATGGTTCCATCGAAGACTTGGGTGAGCTGCCCTACCGGCACATAGTCCGTTCCCGAACTGAACTGGCTCTTGGCGATGTTGCCTAAGTAGACCACTACGGGTGTTGGGTCAATGTTGTATCCGTTTGCAATCCAGAAGGTCAGTCCCGTGATGGTGTCAATCCCGCTCATCTCGGATGCAAGGTAAATCTGTTGTGTGTAGCTGTTGTTACTGCTGTATGACATGGGGAGGCTGCCATGCGTGCTGGTCGAGTCCTTCACCGTGGTAGTGCAGCCCAACGTGGTGGCATAGCCGGTGGCCGTCAGTCCCGTGCTGTCACCACAGAAGGTGGTGACGCGATAGTCATAAGGGCTGTCAGGGTTGAGTCCCGTGAGGAAGTAGTAGCGGTTTGTTGTCGTGGCGGAGTCCCACTGGGTGGCTGTCGCCAAGCGATATTCCACGAGGTAGCCCGTGGTGGGTTCACCGGCAGGGGGTGTGTCCCACGAAAGGCCTATCATCCGGTAGTCGCTCACGGCTTGCAGGTTCCGCACACTCCCGCAGTCGGCATTGGTCACAAAACTCACTCTGGCCTCGCTGCTGTAGCTGTCGCCGCAGTAGTTCATCACCCAAACATAGTATTGTTTGTTGCCACTCAGCGAGGTGAAGGTGTGTTCCCCTATGCCGGAGAGCACAAAGACGCTGTCGAATGCAGCCTGTCTGCTGTTGGTGTCGGCAATGTAGCACACGCAACCCAACGTCGAGCTTGCGCTCTCGTTCCACACTATGGTGGCGTCCGTGTTGCTCAGTTCCCTTACGTGCAGGTTTGTCACGGGGATGCAATTGCTCAAGTGGGAGATGGTGATGTCGTCTATCAGTCCGCTCCCCGTCCCATTGGCGTTATTGTAGGCAAAAACCAGATAACCCGTGTCCGTGATGCTCAGACCTGTGAAGTCCAATTCAAAGTATGCGTAATCATCACTCGACGGGATAGTGTCAATCCATTGCACGTTAGTTGCCGTCAGCGAAGTGACGAAGCCCACCCGCATCAATCCCGGATTCCATGCCAAATCGGCATACCACAGGGTTACCCCTACCTGGTTCAACGGCAAGGGTATGCGGGGTGTGGCAATCTTTGACTCCGCTGACTGGTAGTTGAGGGCAAGGATTTTGCTTCCTGTGTGGGCATAATAAACAAAGTCAAACGCGTATGCCGTTCCGCCAAGTACGGTCCAGCATGCGGGCGCCTGTTCCGAGGCGTCGGTCTCAAAACCAGTGCTGTAGGGCAGAGTGATGTTGCAGTTGGTCTGCCCGTGAATTACCAGTGGCAGGCAACATAACGCTGCAATCATGAATGCTCTTACAATCTGTTTCATTGTGTTTGATTTTATGGAGTGATTATTCTTTTTTCAATCTGTTGATGAGCTGATATATAGATACACGTGAATCGTTGGGTGTCAGTTACTAATGTATTGGCACTCTCACGGATTCACCAGATCAATTGGTTATAGCAGCTTCTGTTTTGCCTCGTGTTTAGCGATTCGTCCGCCGGTAAAAATAAATGATGAGGAATGTAGTGATTATCACCATAACTCCGATGATGCCCCAGAAAGCGGTGACGTTGGTAAGGAAAGGAAAGTCCACATTCATGCCGAATATTCCCGTCACAACGGTCAGCGGCATCATGGTGGTGGAAAAGTAGGTGAGCACCTTCATAATCTCGTTAGTGCGGTTGGCCTGCAACGAGTCGAACGTCTTTGACAAGCCCTCAATCAATTCTCCATAGTCTTCGATGGAGTCGAACATCTTCTGGTATTGGTCCAGTATGTTGCCCCAGTAGTCTTCCATGTCCACCACTTCGGGGTCTACAAAGCCTTTGATGGTGCCGCCTTCGAACATGTGCAGCACCCGCAATTGGGGCTTGAACGTAGTGTTCAGCAGGATGATGTTGCGCCGGGTGATGGAAATCAGCTCGATGATGCTCCGTGCCTTGCGGTTGAATATGTCATAGTTGATTAAGTCCACCTCCGAACCCACACGCATTATCAGTGTGTACGTCTCCAGCATAAGCCTGTCCAGGATGTGGTACAGCAGCAGGTCGCTGGACGACAGTTGCTCCTTCACGTCGTCATCGTCGTCCTTCAGGTCTTCCTGCATCTCGTCGAAGAGTTTCTTCACCACCCAGTGCGATTTCCCTATGGTGATAATGAAGTCTTTGCCCCAGAATATTTTCACCTCGCGGATACGGATTATCTTGTTCCCTTTGTCAAAATAAGGGAAGTGCAGTATGAGGAAGTAATAATCGTCGTATTCGTCAATCTTGGGACGTTGGTTGCTGCCTCGGCAGTCCTCTATGTCCAACGGGTGGAAATGATATTCATCCAACAGGTAGCGATACTCTTCTTCACTCGGATTGGTGATGTGAAGCCATTTCAGCGTCTGGTATTCGATAGTCTCAACCATGCGTTTAGTCCTCCTTTTTTATCTGGCGGAGCTTCTCCGCCGCTGATGTTCAGTATTCTACATTCGAGTATTGTTTTTCGTTTTCAACTTGCAAAAATACGTTTTTTTTTTCAATCAGACAAATCTTTTTTACCCCGGTAATAATCAACAGCCTTTTTATAGCTGCCCAGCAGCGTATAAATACAAATAACCCCATCTCGGAAACCGTAAAGTTCCGCAGTATGGGGTTACGGAGAGTGAATACAACTCAGTGTGCAGAAGGCACGCGCTCTCTAATTAATAGAACCAACTTTCATTCACTGCACCACCAACCGGCGGGTCTTCACGCCGTGGTCTAAATACATTGCCACGATATACACCCCTTTGGGCCATGCGCTTGCGTCC
>ONJQ01000070.1 GCA_900318175.1 uncultured Bacteroidales bacterium
ACCAGCCGTCCACTGGTGAGATTGACCCTCGTTGGGAAGCACTCAAACAATTGTTGTGATAATAAACAAAATAAAAATAATAAATTATGCCACATCCAAAACACAGATTCTCGCAGACTCGCACAGCGAAGCGCAGAACACACGACAGTTTGGAGAAAGCCCAGCTCACTACGTGCAGCAATTGCGGCGCTCCTGTAATGTATCACCACGTATGCCCCGAATGCGGTTACTACCGTGGTAAGTTAGCCATCGAAAAGAACACCGAGGCATAAACCTCGCCTTTTCTTAGGCAAACAAATCATGAGGGTGTCCCAAAAGGCACCCTCTTTTTTTTATAGAGACAGGGCAGTTATTCCACTGTCACCGGGATTGTGAGGCGGCGGCAAGAGTCTGTCAGAAAAGACAAGGTAATTGTCCAAAGTGTCCCCAAAAGGCTTCTGTAAAGCCGAGAAAGAGCGTTTCCGATGTTGCGGAGCATCCTCCTGATCATTTTCTGGAGGTTGAATGCGATGAAGAAGACACCAAGATCCATGTGGACTTTGGCCTTGCCGGTGTGGCGGAAGCGCTTGTACTGCTTGTCGTATTTCATCTGTCCGAAGACGGCCTCCGGCTCTATCGGCCTTCGGCTGCGCCGGAGTAGCCCGTCCTCCGAGGTGAGCATTTCGCGGGCATGGGCCTTGTGGCGGCGCAGGTTGTGGTTGACCTCAATCTCGCGGTCGCCCCTGCCCTTGAAGCATCGGGCGTGGAGCGGGCAGCTGTTGCAGTTAGAGGCGCGGTATGTGGTGATGGTGTGGCGGTTACCGGACGGGTCGGTGTCGAGGCGTTCGCCCACGCGGCGCATGTGTTGGCCGGATGGGCAGACAAGGTAGTCCCCCTCCTCGTTGTAGTGCAGGTTCTCTTGGTGGAAAGGGTCTTCGCGGAAGGTCTTCTTCTGCTCCTTGTGGAAGTAGTTGTACTTGACGTAGGGTGTGATGGAGTTGGCCTCCAGGAAGTCGTAGTTGGCCTCGCTGCCGTAGCCCGCGTCGGCGGTGCAGGCCTCGGGGTGGGTGCCGGTGAGTTCTTTGCCGTGGTCGAGGAAGGAGGGCAGCGTGAGGGTGTCGGTGGGGTTGGGGTAGAGGGCGTAGTTGGTGACGAACTGGTTCTCGGTGCCTATCTGTAGGTTGTAGCCCGGCTTGAGTTGCCCGTTCCCCATCGCGTCCTCCTTCATGTGCTGGAAGGTGGCGTCGTGGTCGGTCTTGGAGTATGAGTTGCGGTCACCCATGATATCAAGGTGTTCCTCGTACTCCTGCAGCTTGGTCAGCATCTTCTCCTCCAGCTCCTTCATCATCCTCTTTTCCTCCTTGCTCCACTTTTCGCGCCTGGCCTTGTTCAACTCGTCAATCCTCTCCTTCAGCCGTCGGCTGTCCATTGGCGTGGAGTTGTCGTCATCCGCAGCATTGTCCCCGGCGATGCCCTTCTCTATCTCCGCCAGCACGGCCTTTATCTTCCGCTCCAGCTTCGCCTTGCTCTTCTCTACGCTCTTGCGCCATACAAACCGGTACTTGTTCGACTTCGACTCTATCTTCGTCCCGTCCACGTACTGCTCCCGCAGGCTCACATACCCCTCCTCCACCAGCAACACCACCACCTGCGAGAAAAGCCCGTCTATGGTCTCCTTCAGGTGCTCTGACCGGAAGCGGTTGACTGTACGGAAGTCAGGGTGCTGGTCGCCCGAAAGCCACATGTACCGTACGTCCCACTCCATCAGAGCCTCTATCTTACGGCATGAGTATATGTTGTTCATGTACGCGAAGAACAGCACTTTCAGCAGCATCCGCGGGGAGTAGCAGCTGCACCCGCCTCCCTTGTACGAGGACAACACCTCCGTCAGGTCTAGCCGGTCCACCACATAGTTTACCACCCGCACCGGCGCGTTCTCAGGGATGCGCTCGTCAAGCGACTGTGGAAACAGCGTCGTCTGTCCCTGGATGTATTCTTTTATCGCTATCTTTGCCATAGATTATCATATTGATTTACAAATGCAAAGATACGAAAAATATCCAACATGGCAAAATAAAACTGCAACTTTTTGCAAAAAAAAAAGAGAGTGCCCCAAAACTTATGGGACACCCTCAACTTCAACTGTCACTCTTGGCAATCGTCTTATTTGCCGATGGTGATTTCAATTCTGCGGTTCTTGGCGCGTCCTGCCTCCGTATCGTTGCTTTCGATAGGTTCGGTCTCGCCTTT
>ONJQ01000022.1 GCA_900318175.1 uncultured Bacteroidales bacterium
CCATTCCGAACAGAGAAGTTAAGCCCCGCATCGCCGATGATACTGCGCATGTTCGTGGAAAAGTAGGTCGCCGCCAATCTTTTACAGAGGGAGTCTCGATTGAGGCTCCCTTTTTTTTGTTTTATAGATTTTATAGATTCGATAGATTTGATGGATACACTGGTTAAGTTTATGGCTAATGTCTAAAAAGTGTTAAAGTGCTTGACTCGTCCCTTGGGTCATGCTGTATCTTTGCATCCGATATCAAACAAACACTATTGTCGTACGATAATGATTTACAGAACAAAATTAAAAATCGGGGAGTTCTCAAGGATGATGCAGGTGACTGTTAAGACCTTGCGGCTGTATGAACAGAAGGGACTACTGCAGCCCGATGAGGTGGACAAGTGGACGGGCTATCGCTACTACAGCATTGCCCAGATGCAGCGTCTCTCATCCATCCGTACCCTTCAGCAGATGGGTTTCTCGTTGGCGGAGATTAAGGAAATCTTTGACAGCAATACTGCTGTGCCACCGATGGAACAGCTTGAAGAGAAGATTGCCGACTGCGAGCAACAATTGCATCTGCTCCAGGGCCGTTTGCAGCTCTTGCTTTCATTGAGGGACTCCCGCAAAGAAATCAGTACAATGGAAAAATTTTCAATCCAGACCCTTCCGTCAATCATCGTGGCCTCGCACCGCGAGGTAATCAAAAATTGGCAGGCCCTTGGCCCGCTCTGTACCGAAGTCATCGGACCGGAGATGCACCGTCTCGGCTGCCGATGCCCGGTGCCAGGTTACTGCTTCACTGTTGAGCATAACAAAGAGTATAAACCCACCGACATCGACATTGAATACTGCGAGCAGGTGGAGGAGATGGGGACCGACAGCACCATTATCCAGTTCAAACGTCTGCCCGAAGTGCCAACCGCCCTGTGCATGGCTCATCACGGCCCCTACGACCGTTTCTACGAGTCCTACACCGAGCTCTTCCGCTACATCGAAGAGCAGGGCTACCGCATCACTGGCGAACATCGCACACTCTATGTCGATGGCATCTGGAACCAGAAAGACCCCGAAAAGTGGCTCTCCATCCTTCAGGTGCCAGTAGCGAAAGAGTAATATCCATTACATGTATGAAAAAGGAGTCGCAACAATGTGACTCCTTTTTTCTTAGTTAATACAATATTTTCCATCTTGCATCGTTACAAAAACAAATATAAATAAAGCAATGCCAACTATTTTTACACTATTTGGATTACGGTTTATGTTTTATTCTGACGACCACGAACCTGTGCATGTGCATATTTGTAATGCCGGACGTGAAGCGAAATATAATGTGCAACCGATGATGATGGTGTACAATCATGGTTTCAAGAAACATGAGCTGTCTTTAATAGAATCAATTCTTGAAGAGAACACTGATGTAATCCTTGATCGTTGGCAAGAGTTTTTCAAACAAAAATGAAAAAGATGCAAATAGACCGGGTATGGGTGGATGACCACGCTGTGTATGCTGTTACAACCGATGGCAAACAGGCATCCTATGAGTTCGATAACTGGCCACGCTTGCGTGACGCAAGTCAAGAGCAACGTGCTGAGTTCGAACTATCATATTCGGGCATTCATTGGCCTCTAATAGACGAGGACCTGAGTTTCGAGGGCATGTTCCACAATGCTGGGCTGTGTGACTTAACCGTAGCGGAAGATTCCGTTTATTATGGTGGATGATATTTCCTTATGTAAAAAGTAAAATGTTCTTCTCCGCTTTTCCTTGAAAAGAGGAGAAGAACAATACATTATTATACAGGACATTTCCTACCAAATAACTTATACACTTCTCGTAGGATGTTCTTATCATAAATCCTTGGTACCGCTATTCCGGAATACCTAATGATTCCTTCTTCATTAATTACTAATCCATTGGTGGCGAATCTATATATCCCAAACTTTAAGCCAAACATATAGAAGGTTATCTTTTCAGTGTCAATAACAGCCTTTCCCACTATATTGAACTGCTGTTTTTCAATTGCAATTAACTCTTGGATTCTAAAGAGGGTTATGTCGTTGGCCACATCCCGGACCCCATAGGTCTTTTCTATTTTAATCATGCAAATCTAGGATATATTAGTTGAAAGATATCATTGTTGTCTGGTGTGGTCGGTGCTAACATTCCTGTATACTCAATGGTTTTACCCCAAAAAGAACATTTCAAGTTGGGTCCAAAGCGATATACAATATTCCCATACTCCATATAAAAGTTTGGAATAATATCCAAACGACCAGATATGCCAGCAAGTTCGGAACGCAGGCATCGGCCAAATTCAATCCGATTATTATAGATGATGATATTGGCATCGGGATTGGCTGTAAGCAACAAGCCATTTTCCAATGAACCAGACAATGCCATACATGCAGTTCTTGAAATGTGTTTTACTGAAGAATCTAAGTTTATTCTTAAAGCATTAAGATCAACATATATTCCATCCATATTATTTACCCTGATACGTGTCGGGCACAACTATTTATTGTTGCTCATGCCAGTACCCAACAGCAAGCATTACATAAAAATTAAAGAAGCGTGGTGCTGTATGCCACTTCTTGTATGGAGGTCCTGAGAATTACCTTGTAATGAGAAGATGCAATAAGCCCACGCAATACGCGGAGCCTTTACACTTATTCTGCATTACTGTGGAGTTTCTCAGGTTCCCATACACAGAACGAGCATAACGCTTCGTGATTTCTCTTTGAAATCGGATGCAAAAATACGAAAAAGAATTGGAATGGCGAAAAAACTTTTCAATCGATTTGCCAGAGGTAGGTCTTTAAGGGGACTTTACCGGTGGGGGAGAGGATTACTCCTTCGGCTTCCAAGAGGGTGGCTTGAGCGGGGTAGTGCGGGGCAAGGCGGCCGGAGGCCGACACCACGCGGTGGCAAGGTAGCTGCCCGTCGGGTGCACCGCGCATCACACGTCCCACCAAACGACTGTGGTTGGGGTAACCTGCCAGTCGGGCTATTGCGCCGTATGTAAGTACCCGACCTTGGGGGATTTGAGCCACAATCTCATAAACCACTTCGCGCAAACTATCCTCACTCGGAGTGCTATTCTCAGTGCTCAACATCAACCCCATAAGTATTAGTATTAAACCATTAAGCCACGTTCATCAAACTTGAAATGGCGCCATGCACAGTGTCAGGACGACAAACTGTTCTATCAAAAAAACCGTGCGGGTTCTTGTATTGAAAGCACCTCTGTCACCACATACTGGCTGTTCCCTCGCCAAGGAAGGGTTCCCATATAGCGTTTCCAGCGCAGTTCCACCTCTTTCCCCGAACAGCGCATCAGTGTGTCGGCAATTTTTTTGTCGGTCACCGAAAACTTGAACTCGTTGCTTTGCAGTTTGGTGGCATTGATTGCTGACTTGAATCCAGTCTGGATCATCTTTCCTTCGTAGGTCTTGAACACAAGACCCTCCTGTTGGAAATAGTTTATTTCTCCGGCGTTCACCCCCGAGCTATACACAAAGAAGAAGTGGAAATAGATGAACAGCGTTAGTGCAATCGCGACTAAGAGCGATAAGATAGTGATGATTTTTGCCTTGCGAGAAATCTGTGCCATACTGTGTGTGTTTAATTATTTCAAAACGCAAAATTACACAAAATAATTGAATTGGTGAAAAAAACTTTTTCCATCGACCTTCTGCCCAGCCCCTCGGTAGCCATCTTTTTTCTTTTGCAATCGGTTTTTCTTTGTATCTTTGCATTTTCAAAACATAGTGAACAATGGCAAGCAATCCCGACTTAGTCCAGTATATTATTGACCAATGCAGTGGAGCCGGAGAGGTCACTGCCCGAAAGATGTTTGGTGATTATGGTGTTTATTGCAATGGCATCTTCTTCGCCCTTGTCAGTGACAACCGTTTCTACATCAAGCCTACCGAAGCTGCAAGGCCTTTGTTGCGCACGGAGGTTCCCGAACCGCCCTACGAAGGGGCAAAGCCCTATTTCTATATCGAAGAGATTGACGACCGCGACTATCTTGCCGCCCTTGTCAAGGCCACTTGTGCCGCCCTCCCTTTGCCCAAGCCCAGGAAAAAGGCTGCTAAAAAGACCTTGTAATGCATTTTTTTATACTCCCCCTGTCACTTTTTGCCCCGCCAGTGGCTCTAACAGTCCAATAATTCTTAATCCAAATAGTATTCAAAAACAACACTATCATGAAAACCCAGTCCCTTTGGTGCAAAGCCTTTGCCCTTCCTTGTCTCGCCCTCTTTGGCATGGGTACCCTCGGTGCTCAAGATGTCAATGACGACAAGACCCTCTCGCCCTATTTTGTTGTTATCAGCGAGAATCCTGAGACAGATCAACTCCCCCTTAAGGAGACGGCTGTCAGTACCTCCATCTCCGGCTCCATTGCCGATGTCACCGTCCGGCAGGTATATGTCAACAGTGGCAAGCATCCCCTCGAAGCCATCTACACCTTCCCCATGTCCACCCGTGCCGCTGTCTACGCCATGCAGATGACCATTGGCACCCGCACCATCCGTGCCCAGATTGAGGAAAAGCAAAAGGCACGTGCCGACTACGAGAAAGCCAAGCAGGAGGGCAAACGAGCCTCCCTTTTGGAGCAGAGCCGTCCCAACGTCTTCACCATGAAT
Organism: uncultured Bacteroidales bacterium; assembly: GCA_900318175.1. Lineage (GTDB taxonomy): Bacteria > Bacteroidota > Bacteroidia > Bacteroidales > P3 > Colimorpha. The sequence continues at coordinate 4,639 of ONJQ01000022.1, forward strand.
GTCTCCAACATCATGGTGGGCGACACCATTGAGGTGGAACTACGCTACACCGAGCTCCTTGTGCCGGAGAAGGGGCAGTACAGCTTTGTCTATCCCACCGTCGTGGGCCCTCGTTATTCCAATGCCACCAAGAAGAATGCCGGCCCCGACGACGGTTTTGTCTCCTCGCCCTATACGCATCAAGGCGAAGCTCCAACCTATAAGTTTAGCTACGAACTCGCCATCAATTCTGCCGTTCCCATTCAGGATGTCACCTGCACTTCGCACAAGATGAAGGTCTCCAATCCCTCGGCCAAGCAGGCTCTTGTCCGTCTCGACCCCTCTGAGGCCAACGGTGGCAACCGCGACGTCATTGTCAACTACTCCCTGCGGGGCAACGCCATCGAGTCCGGCTTGATGCTCTATGAGGGACAGGACGAGAACTTCTTCATGCTCATGGTGCAGCCGCCCAAGCGTGTGCTGAAAGACGACATCCCTCCGCGCGAATACATCTTCATTGTCGATGTCTCCGGCTCCATGTGGGGGTTCCCGATGGAGATCTCCAAAAAGCTGATGCGGAATCTTGTCACCAACCTCAACCCCGGCGACAAGTTCAACATCGTCCTTTTCTCCAGCAATTCTGCTGTGTTCAGTCCTCGTTCCGTCAATGCCACAGTTGAGAATATAGACCGAGCCATGGACTTCATTAAGGGCGCCAACCAATGGAGCGGCACCGAAGTCCTCGATGCTCTCAACACCGCTTACGCCCTTCCGCGTCCCGACGAGGACATCTCCCGCACTATGGTCATCCTCACCGACGGCTACGTCACCGTCGAGAGCCGGTGCTTCGAGCTCATTCGCCAGAACAATGGCGAGGCCAACTTCTTCTCCTTCGGCATTGGCAGCAGTGTCAACCGCTGGCTTATCGAGGGCATGGCCTTTGCGGGCAACGGAGAGCCCATGATTGTCACCAAAGAGAGCGAGGCTGCCGCCCAGGCCGAGCGTTTCCGCCAGTACATCAACACCCCGGTCCTCACCCGCATCCAGTTCAATCCTGGCAGCTTTCAGGCTTACGACATCGAGCCTGCCTCTGTGCCCGACATGATGGCGGAGCGTCCCATTCTCATCTTTGGCAAATACAAGGGCAAACCCCAAGGCAATGTCACCCTCACCGGCAAGGTGGGACGCAAACCCTTCCGTCAGACCTACAACCTCTCCAACCTCAAGGCAGACCCCGCCAACTCCGCCCTGCGCTACCTCTGGGCGCGCGAGCGCATCAAATATCTTTCCTACCTTGTAAAAGACAATGGCAATGACCAAGACCCCACCGCCAAGCAGATCCTCGAACTGGGTTTGAAATACAATCTTATGACGCAATACACATCCTTCGTCGCCATCGACGAAGAGGTGGTCAACAAGGATGGCAAGCAGACCACCGTCAAGCAGCCTATCCCCATGCCTGAAGGAGTATCCGACTATGCCGTCGGCTATAGTGCACCTGTCCTTTCTGCCAACGTAAGTAAATTGAGTGCTGTTCAAGTATCGATAGAAGAGGAAGTGGACTTAGAAGAAGAAATCTTCATGGTTATAGAGGAAGACCCGGAGTTTCCGGGAGGCACAGACTCCCTCATGGCCTTCATTCAGCGCAATCTTCGCTATCCTGAAGAGGCAAAACGCAACAAGATTGAGGGCAAAGTGTTCATCTCCTTCATCATCGAGGCCGATGGCTCCGTCAGCAATATCAAGGTGCTTCGCGACATCGGCAGTGGTTGTGGTGCCGAGGCTGTCCGTGTGGTGAAGATGATGCCCAAATGGAAACCTGGCAAACAGCGTGGTAAGGCAGTCCGCACCCAATTCAATCTGCCCATCCAATTTGTGTTACCCAAGGAATGAGCCGGAGTATCCTCTTACTTCTGATGATAGCAGTGGTGTCTCTCCAAGCCTGTAAGGGCAGGGGAGACACCTCTCCGCTCCCTGTTGCCGACACGCTGGCCCATCCTTGCGACACCATCCCGCGCATCTCGGTCACCTTTATCATGGGTCGCGACAATTCGGCCTACAACCCCTACTACTCCCTTGCCAACCAATATTACCGCCTCAACCCCGACGAGCGCACCGAGGTGGTGGTCGATTCCCTCACCGCCCTGAGTCAGGTGCTCGACTGGCTCCGCCTTCATCCTGCCGACAACGGACTTCCTTACGGCCTTGTCAACATAGTAAGCCATGGCAACGAGTTTGTCGACCTCCAGATGACTGTCACCCCCGATGGCTCCCGCACCTCGGCCGAAAGTCTCTGCCAGGCCTTGGCCGACAGCCTTCTTCTCCCTCCGGACAGCACCATTGTGGACTGTCACACCCTCATCTACCTCCACGGTTGTGCCGTGGGGCAGAACCAGTCGCTCCTCGACGGCTTGGCCCATGCTTTCGGCAACCGCGCCACCGTCAAGGCCTCCAAGCACTTCGAGTACTATGCCTACCTTTCCGCCAACCGCAATCCCCAGTCCATCCGGCATTATTTTGCCCGCACATGGTACGCCTTCTATCATCCCGATTCTGACTACAACGAGGCTGCCCTTGTGCAGCAGTTGCGTCGCCGCTACCCCGCCGACACCACCCATTGGCGCGAAGGGCTCCGTCGCCGCTTGCAGGACAACCCTTCGCAGCTCTACCACTATAGTTTCGTCGTCCCCTGTCTGTGGGATGAAGTCTATGCCTCGCCTGCCGATATGCCTCTTGTCAACACCCGTGCACGTCGCAGCCAATGGGTGGCCGGCAATGCCGACTTTCGCAGTCTCTTGGCTCGTACCCATATCCCGCAAGACTATTTCCAAGTCAAATTCTATCGCCGAACCTATCTCATCTCTGACGACAGCCTGGCTCTCGGTCTCCATATCAAAGCGCGTGCCGGGGTCATCTGCCTTATCCAGCCCCTCGTGGCGGAAGACACCACAGGCAACCCCTTCACACCCTTTTGTCCCCAGCCTAACGACACGGCGGTCTTTGCCTTTTCGCAAAATGCCCACATCCTCTTGCCATCTTCTTTTCAATATATCCTTGGCATGCCCGGCAGTCCGGTGCCGCCTTTTCTGTAGTATTAAGGATTAAGTGTCAAACCACTGAAAGTGGACTCTTTATCATTCGCTCGAATGACAAAAATCGCTGCTAAGTGTAATAAATCCACCCTCTTCTGCGTTTATTGAATAAAAGAGTTCACCATCCAAAAACACATCAGTCATGAAACAAATTGTATCAATCCTCGCTTCTGTCATTCTTGCCATCACCCTCTCGGCGCAGAATCTCGTCTCCGTCAGCGGTGCTGTCTGTGAGACCTCCAATGGCTGCAACCCGGCTCCTTATGCCAAGGTGGAGCTGCTCACCCCTGACGGCAAAATCGTCGTCAACACCCAGTGCGACGGAGAGGGGAACTATCGCCTTCAAGCCCCTGCGGGCAAATACCATCTCCGTGTATCCTCCGTGGGCTATTACCCCACAGGGCGCGACCTGTCGCTCGTGCAGGATATGCAGTTGGACACCATCAAGCTTTTCCCCGACGGGCCTGCGTCTGTATTGGGTGTCGAAATATTCCCTATCAAAGGCATGAACGTCCAAGAGTTGTACGACTTCAACCGCGGCCATTGCGTCACCACAACCGAGGGCTTCTATCGTGCCGCCCGCCATGCTGTGTCGTTCCGGATAGACGTCTATCACCCATTTGTCCGAACCAGAAATACAGCCATTTATTCTGAGGCGGGCTACACCTTCCACTTCAAGCCCCGCTTGGGCGGCTGGGGCCTCCATGCCGGCTGGGAGGGTGCCCAGTTTGGTGACCTCCGCCAAGATGTGTGGAACGCCTATATGGTAGGTGTTGAATATGAGCGTTTCCGTCCCAACGGACACATGTATCATTTCCGTCTGCTCTATCGCTACAGCTCTAATATTGGAATCCCCATCTTTTTCTCTTTCGATTGGGACATCCCGCGTCTTTTCGGTATTAAAGGTCTCTCATTCTGCGGCTACCTTGATATATGGGGTGATGAATACTACTATGGCGGAGAAGATGGGGGTGCTAAGGGCCAGCTGGGTAGTCTGCGCCTCGAACCTCATGTGTGGTACAACCTCAGCCACCTGTGGAGTTCACAGGGCAAAGACCATTACATGGGGCGCGAAGGGCTTGGGGTTTTCTTCAAACTGCCCATCAATTACTATAATCCCGGAGGCTGGCACTATGGTGATACCTACTACCGCAACGGGTATTTCAATTTCACCCCCTGCCTCGGCCTCCGATGGGACTTCTAATGTGCATCCCATGAGCGAACACTGGGACATATACGCCGACTGGAACCCGTGGCACGGCTGCACCAAAATTAGTCCGGGCTGCAAATACTGCTATGTCTATCGTCAGGATGAGATGTACGGCAGCGAGATAGGCAGCGATGTGGCCCGCAAAACCGCCAACTTCAATCTGCCGTTGAAACGCCGTCGCGACAGGAGCTACAAGATACCCTCCGGCCGTATGGTTTTCACTTGCTTCACCTCCGACTTCCTCCTGCAGGACGCCGACCCCTGGCGTCCTGAGTGCTGGGCCATGATGCGAGAGCGCTCCGACCTGTGGTTTTACTTCTTCACCAAACGCATAGACCGCTTTATGGAGTGCATCCCTCCCGACTGGGGCGACGGCTACGACAATGTGCTGGTGGGCTGCACCGTCGAAAATCAGGCCATGGCCGACTACCGCCTGCCCATCTTCCGTTCGCTCCCCATCAAGCACAAGTCCATCATCGCCTCGCCGCTGATAGAGGCCATCAACCTCATAGACTATCTGGACGATACGATAGAGGAGGTGAGCACAGGGGGAGAATCTGGTCGCGAGGCGCGCCCCTGCCACTACGACTGGGTGCTCGACCTGCGCCGCCAATGCATTGTGAAAAATGTGCCCTTCCGTTTCCACCAGACCGGTGCCCGTTTTGTCAAGGACGGCAAGATGTACTATGTGCGCCGTCCCTTCCAGCTCAGCCAGGCCCACAAGGCCAACATCGACTACCGCATAGGCCGTTTCTATGCCCCCGAGACCGCCCGATGGCAGTGGAGCGATGACGACTACACACATTGAAAAAAAAACATTATTTGAAAAAAAATAGTATCTTTGCATTTCGAAACACAAGCGTGATTTCGAGTCATTGCTTGTGCCTCTGCACCTGTAGAAGAGAAAATTAACAACATAAAACAACTATAAACAATGAAAAAAGTCATTACACTTTGCACAACCCTGCTGATGGTTGTCGCCATGGCTTCGGCCCAAGATGAGTCAACAAGTCTCGTAAAAGGAGGTTCGTGGACCACTACCAGTACCCCGGCCTTGAAGATTAGCGAGTTCTTCTTTAACAACTGGGCTACGGCAGGTAACTCACAAATCGACGCTACCGCCACTTTCTTCGGTAATTACAAGTACACCCATCCCAGATATGTGTGGGACAACATCGCCGACCTGGCCTACGGCTATGCTTGGCAGGACCTCGACGACAGTCCCGAACTGCCTTTCTTCGAGACCCGCCGCAAGAGTAACGATAAGATTGACCTTACCAGTGCCATTTCGTGGAATGCCTATCGCGGTTGGGGCGCCAGCTTCACGGCCAACCTCAAGACCCAGTTCGGCAAAGGCTATGAATATAAGGGCGTTGGTGCCAATCAGACCGAGAAGGTTATCTCCGATTTCTTTGCCCCGGCATACTTGACTACGGCTCTTTCTTTCGAACACAAGCGCACCGATTGGTCTGTTTCCCTTTCATTCTTGACAGGTAAGACCACTTTCGTCTACAACAACTCGTTGATTGCTGCCGGACGCACCTATGGAGTCCTCCAGGATCCGGATAAGTTCAACAAGAAAGACCCCTCGACGTTTAGACACGCTTACTTCGCTCTTGGTAGCTATGTGAAACTCCAGTACTTGAAAAAAGATGTGCTGCCCAACCTCGACCTCTATGCCCGTGCAGAACTCTTCTATGATTACAAGAAACCGAAGCATATGGCATGGGATGCCATCGATGCTTTCGTGGCAGACCCGGAGAATCCCGATCTCGCTCCTACCAAGGACTACTCGCTTTCCGACGGTGAGACATGGGCCGACCTCCAAGGCAAGAACTGGCTGGCCAAGCGCGTCTTTGAAACCGATATGGATCTCGAACTGAAGATTGACTACCGTCTGTCAAGCCACATTGCAGTGAACTTTGCCACCAACCTGAAATGGGATACCGACTTCAGCGGCATGGGCAAGTGGGGACACTGGCAAGTGTATCAAATGGCCGGTGTACAGATCTTCTTCAACTGGAAAACTGGTAACTAATTTTTTATGATGATGTAATATATTGAGAGGAGTCTTCGACCTGTTCGGGGACTCCTTTTTTCAGTACTTACGCCTCGTTGCCGGACGGGCCGACCACAGGTGATAACAGGTAGAATAGTTGAGGCCGTAGAGGCAACGGCACAATAAAATGAGACGGCTTACGTTATACGTTATAAGAAATCAATAACAATGCAGTAAGATATATGAAAATATTAGTTCTTAATTGTGGTAGTTCGTCGTTGAAATATCAATTGATTGATGTTGACACGCAGAAAGTATTAACCAAAGGGCTCTTGGAGCGTATAGGTCTGGAGATGGGTGTCTTCTCCTACACCAGCAAGGGCGAGAAACACGTAACAGAATGCCCCATCCCCAATCACACTGAGGGGTTGAAGATGGTGATGAATGCACTGGTAGACCCTGCTACGGGTGTGGTGGAATCGATTAAGGAAGTGTCCGCAGTGGGCCACCGCTTTGCCCACGGCGGCGAATTCTTTAAACAGAGTGTGCTCATCACCCCGCAGGTGCTGGAACAGGCCCGTTCACTGACGGGGCTGGCTCCCCTGCACATCCCTGGCAATATTATGGGTGTGGAGGCTATGGAGACCGTGCTGCCCGGCGTGCCGCAGGTGGCAGTGTTCGACACTGCCTTCAATCTGACCATTGAACCCAAAAACTACCTTTATGGCATTCCATACGAGTACTACGAGCAGTACGGCATTCGCCGCTATGGATTCCACGGCACCAGCCACCGCTTTGTTGCCAAGAAGGGCGCCAAACTGGCAGGAAAGTACTGGAAAGACCTGAAGATTATCAGCTGTCATCTGGGTAGTGGCGCGAGCATCTGTGCCATAGACCACGGCAAGAGCGTGAACAACAGCATGGGCATGACCTCGTTGGAGGGATTGACCATGGGTTCGCGGTGCGGCGATATAGATGTGGGTGCTTTGCTTTACCTGATGGAAAAAGCCGAGCTGAGCGTGCAGGAGACGAACGACATCCTGTACAAGAAGAGCGGATTGGTTGGCTTGACTGGTGGAGCACAGGATATGCGCGACATCTGGGCAGGACGCAATAACGGCGACCAGCGTTGCATCTACGCCTTCGATGTGTTTGCGCAGCGTTGTAAGAAGTATATCGGAGCCTTTGCCGCCCAAATGAATGGTTGCGACCTGCTTATCTTCACTGGCGGCATAGGCGAGAATGCCTGGTTCATGCGTCACGCCATCCTGCAGGATATGGACTGGCTGGGCATAGAGGTGGACATGGAGCTGAACGACCGCACATCTGGCGAGGATGCTATCATCTCGGTGCCAGGTGCACGCGTCACCACAGCCGTGGTTACCACCGACGAGGAACTGGCCATTGCTATCGATACCTACAAGATTGTTACAGCCTGAGTGCCTATGTACCGTTTCCGAGCAGTGTTGGTGCAGAATGAGGGGATGGATGCTGCCTACGTGGTTGTTCCCATTGACATGCGCAAGGAATTCGGCAAGGGAAGACTGAAGGTTCATGCCACCTTTGACGGAGTGCCTTACGACGGGAGCATTGTCAACATGGGCGTGAAGGATGCCCACGGCGAGATTTGCTACCTTATTGGGGTTACCAAAGCCATCCGCAAGCAGATAGGAAAAACCTTCGGTGACGAGGTGGAGGTGACCTTTGAGCCCGCTTAAAGCATCTCCTTGGTAGTGGCGAAAAAGCAACACGCTGCATGCCGCAAGGAACGTTGAGACAGGGAGTAGCAGGCAGGGTGAGAGCCTGTTTCGCAGTGAGTGACAGCAAGGCAAGTACAGAGTTTTTGAATTATTTCTGTTATATCATTTTTTTTTAGTATTTTTGCAGCATGAAAATCAATCCTATTTTTAAGGTCCGCAAAGTGGCGGGCGAGAACATCATCCTTTTACAAGGAAAGAACAACGGGGACATGACCCGTGTAGTTGCTTTTAACGAGTCGGCTTTGCTGATGTGGGATTCACTGCAAGGCAAAGACTTCACCATCGATGACGCTGTGGCCGTCTTGTTGGACAATTATAACGTAGACGAGGCTACAGCCCGCACCGATGCTGAGAAGTGGGCACAGACCATCCGCGAGAACGGTCTTTTGCTGCCTGAATAATAAATGTGTGCCATGCCTGACAGTATATCATTCTTGATAGCGGGACATAAGTTCCGCGTGGTAGGCGACAAAGAGTCCGCAATGCTGAGAGCCATGCCGGGCTTCCCTGTGTTTGTTGCCGAGTATGACGAGCCCGAATGGCAAGTGGTGTTTGGACGGACGTTTGAGAAACCCGACGAGTGGAAGGAACTCTACAACTTCGTGTTCGAGGCCGACATCATGTCGTGCAAGTTTGCCCGTAAGGGTGATGTCTACTACTTCGTCATGGAGCCATACGACAAGGCTATTCCTCCGCTGCGGATGCGCTATGTGAGCGGAAGCAACGAGGTGGAGGCCACGGAGGGTGCAGATCGCGACATGCTGCGTTTTGCCCTCTGGATGGCCTTGGGTCTCCTCTCCATGTCGAGCAAGATGTTGTTAATCCATTCCTCCACCATCGTCCACCAAGGACGCGCCGTGCTGTTTCTCGGTGAATCGGGTACAGGTAAGAGCACTCACACCCGCTTGTGGCTGAAGAGCATCCCTGACGCCCATCTGCTCAATGACGACAGCCCCGTGCTGGCAGTGGAGAACGGAGAAGCGGTGGTGTACGGCTCGCCCTGGAGCGGCAAGACCCACCACTACCACCAGTTGCGTTTCCCGCTGGCAGGTGCGGTGCGCCTGTCTCAGGCTCCTTATAACAGTATCCGCCAGCTTGGCATTGTGGAGGCTTTTTCGGCCATTCATCCCTCCTGCCCTCCTGCCCTGGCACAGGACGACAGGTATCAGGACATGATTGTGGACCTGCTGTCCGATGTGTTGAGCACGGTTCCTGTGTTCCATCTGGAATGTCTACCCGACGAGGATGCCGCATGGACAAGCCACGACGCCATATTCAAGGCTCGGTAGTGGTAATAATACTTAATAGTCAGTTACGGTGAAGACAATCCATATATCATTGCCCAATAGCCCCGACAACTTCCTGTTGGTGGAAATGTGCGAGCGGTTGAAGGCCGGACATACGGTGACTATGCTGTTTGGCGGCAGGAGCATGCAGCCCTTGATCAATGGCAACGGCGACAAAATCACGCTCCGCCCGCTTGCTGCTGACGAGAAATGCCATCCCGGAAAGGTGTATCTCTTTTTCGATGGCCAGCACTATATTATCCACCGCCTGATGCGAATCAGTGGGAACGATTATGACTTCCGTGGCGACAATTGCTACAAGCATGAGCATGTGCACCGCGAGAATGTGCTGGCGCAGTTGATGACCATTATCCGTCCAGACAATTCCGTGGTGGACTGCGAGGGCGAATGGTGGCGTAAGCAGTCGCGCAAGGTGGTATTGCGCCGCACGGCGAAGAATATCCTGTCGCGCGTGGCAAACCGCAATGCCCGTCGTAAGTGGTCGGTAGTCTATTTTGTGCTTCTGGCAGTGTTGATGTGGGCTCCACTTGGTAGACTTGGGGTGCCTTTGAATAATTTTGTCTTCGGCCTACGGTTGGACCACCTGCTGCATGGGCTGATATACTTGCTTTGCCCCTTCTTTGTGATGGATTTGCTGAAACGGCGCAAGGGAGTGGTGCTCGGGGTGGCTATATTGATTGGTCTTTTCACCGAGTTTGTGCAATATTTGCTCCCCTTCAGAGGCTTCGACATCAATGACCTGGTCAGCAATTGCCTGGGCAATGTGTTGGGCTGGCTTGCCATCTTGCCTTTCATGATGCGCCGACCCTTCAAATAGAATCTGTTAATCGTAGAATACTTATCATTATGTCAGATACACTTGTTATTACACCCACATATAACGAGAAAGAGAACATTGAGAATATTATCCGCAAAGTGTTCTCGCTCGGAAAAGAGTTCGACATGCTGATTGTCGAGGACAACTCGCCCGACGGCACTGCGGACATCGTCAAACGGTTGATGCAGGAGTTCCCCGACCGCCTCTTCATCAAGGAGCGAAAAGGCAAGCTGGGTCTTGGCACTGCCTATCTGGATGGTTTCCGCTGGGGTCTTGAACATGGCTACGAGTATATGATTGAGATGGATGCCGACTTCTCTCACAACCCCGACGACCTGCCACGGCTCTACGAGGCTTGCTCTTCGGGCAAGGGTGATGTTGTGGTTGGCTCGCGCTATGTGGATGGAAAGATTAGCGTGGTGAACTGGCCCATGGGACGATTGATGATGTCCTACTACGCCTCTGTCTATGTTCGCACCGTGACTGGCATGAAGGTCATGGATGCCACTGCGGGCTTCGTATGCTACAGCCGAAAGGTTCTGGAGAAGATGAAATTCGACAAGGTGAAGTTTGTCGGCTACGCTTTCCAGATTGAGATGAAGTATACGGCTACGCGTCTCGGTTTCCGCATCTACGAAGTTCCTATAGTGTTCACGGATCGCGTTCTTGGCACCTCTAAGATGAGCATGAAAATCTTCAAAGAGGCTTTCTTCGGTGTCTTTAATCTGCGTTTCCGTAACTGGAAGAATTACTGATCTATCAATATGAAACAGTCTTCTGTTGATACGGTTATGAGCGACACAAACGGCTGGCCGTATCAGCAGTTTTTTATTTTGCGATTAATACTAATATCAATATGAGAAGAATTATCTTTTTAGCTGCGGCATTGATGCTCACCGTCAGCGTGGCCGCTCAGAACAAGATGCTCAGCTCTAAGCAGCTGATGACAAGAGGCCTCTATCCCCAGGCCACCATGAGGGGATTCCAGTTTGTTGGCAATACCAACCAGATAGCCTACATTCAGGACACCGTCCTCTATATGGGCAATCCCGGCAAGGCCAAAGCCCGTCTTGCCCTCAGCGTGTTGAATAAGGCAATGGTGGCCTCTGGCGAGGAGTCGCTGAGCTACTTCCCCCCTTGCACTATCGTCAATGACAAGGAGTTCCGTTTCAAAGCAAACGGTAAGGTCCTCCTCTACAACATGAACAAGAAGACCCTCTCCGTCGTGGCTCAATACCCCACAAAGGATGCAAACAATCTCGACATGGAAGAGACCAACTACAAGTCCGCTTACACCCATGGCAACAATCTCTACATTGCCGATGGTAGCAAGGTCTTCCCCATCGAATCGCCTGACCAGGACATCGTCTTCGGACAATCCGTGCACCGCAATGAGTTCGGCATCCAGAAGGGTACTTTCTGGTCTCCCAAAGGCAATTTTTTGGCCTTCTATCGTATGGATCAGTCCATGGTGACCGATTATCCCCTCGTCAACACTACAGCCCGTATTGCCCGCGAGCAACCCTTCAAATACCCCATGGCCGGCATGAAGAGCCATGAAGTGACTGTGGGCATCTATGACGCTTCCCAACGCTCCATCCTCTATCTCGACACCCGCCGTGACGAGTCCTCCGTCTCCGAGCGTGAGAACTACCTCACCAACATCAGCTGGGACCCCAACGAGGAGTATGTCTATATCGCCAAAGTCAATCGTGAGCAGAACCGCATGTGGCTGGAACGCTACTATGCTGGTGATGGCGAGTTCGACACCGTCCTCTTTGTCGAGTCCAATTCCCGCTACGTCGAGCCTTGCGACCCCATGACCTTCGTCCCCGGACACCCCGACCAGTTCCTCTGGTTCAGCCTCCGCGATGGCTATAAGCACCTCTATCTCTACAACACCGACGGCGAGATGCTGCGTCAGGTCACCAAAGGCAACTACGAGGTGCAGGGCATCATCGGCTTTGACGAAAAGGGCGAAAATGTCTTCGTCTACGCCAACAAGGAGAGTGCCATTGGTCTTGCTGCCTATCGTGTCAATCTGGCCACTGGCCTGATGACCCTCCTCACACCTGCCAAGGGCACCCACTCCGTGGTCATCAACCCCAAGGGCACCATGCTCATCGATGTCTACAGCAGTGTCGAGAACCCTGGTTGCGCCAAAGTTCTTGATATCAAGAAAGGCAAGACCCTCGCCACCCTCTTCCAGCTTGAAAACCCCTTGGCCGAATATGCCATGCCCAAGATTGAGATGGGCTCCATCAAAGCTGCCGACGGAGTCACCGATCTCTACTACCGTCTTATTACCCCTCCCAACCGCAAGCCCGGTGAGAAATATCCCACCCTCGTCTACGTCTACGGCGGCCCCCACAGCCAGCTGGTTACTGACACTTGGCTGGGTGGTGCCAACCTCTATTTCCTCTTCCTTGCCCAGCAGGGCTACGTGGTCTTCACCGTCGACAATCGTGGTACCGACAATCGCGGCTTCGAGTTTGAAAGCTGCACCCACCGTCAGCTCGGCACCATCGAGATGGCCGACCAGATGGAAGGTGTTCGTTTCCTCCAGTCGCTCCCCTATGTCGACCAGAACCGCATGGGTGTTGAGGGTTGGAGCTTTGGTGGCTTCATGACCATTACTATGAAACTGGCTCACCCCGAAATCTTCAAGGTGGGATGCGCCGGTGGTCCCGTTATCGACTGGAAGTGGTACGAGATTATGTACGGCGAGCGTTATATGGACATGCCGCAGGAGAACCCCGACGGCTACGCCAAGGCCTCCCTCCTCGGCAAAGCCAAGGACCTGCAGGGCCGTCTGCTTGTCATCCATGGTGCCGAGGACAACACCGTTGTCTGGCAGAACAGCATTGAGTTCATCGATGCCTGTATCAAGGCCGGCAAACAGGTGGACTACTTCATCTATCCCCACCACGAGCACAATGTCCGTGGCTACGACCGCATCCACCTCTACGAAAAGATGTTCGACTACTACGAGACCTTCCTGAAATAAACATTCCCCTCCACCCATACCGCAGAGCCGGACCCGCTGGTGCGCAAACCAGCCCGTCCGGCTCTCCCTTTTAAGCCCCGTCCGACCCCGAAAACCTGCGCATTCTCCCAGATTATCCCCCACAAAAACCCGCGCACTCTCTGAGATTTTCGCATCCAAAAACCCGCGCATTCTCTGATTGTTTGTTTTTGCTGCATGGGAATTACTCTGTATGGTGTTGATTTAGAATGAGGAAACCAATAGTCGTTTTCCTCCTTTGCTGAATGCTAATATTGGGATACAAAAAGAGAGCCATGAATCGGCTGTCGCCTATGATTCATGGCTCTCAAGTATAGCCTTAAGGCTGCAAAGGGTTAGTTCACATCTTTAACAAGACGAACAGAAGTCCTGGAGGAACCATCATCATTAGTAAGTCCCACACCTGATGAAGCATAGGCTGAGATATAAAGTTGGTATGCTCGATTTCCACTATAACGTGTCGATGTCCAATAATTGAAGCCTTCATACAGAAATACTGCTCCAGCCTCTTCCATTTGTTTCCATTGCTGAGTAGTGTATCTATTCAATACGGTGCCGCTTAGGGCAGCCCCTTCGTTGAAATCAATCCCAGTCGGTAGGCTCCAGCTGTCCGGTAGAAGGATTAAGCCGTTGGATCCATTAATATAGGCAATGCCCCATTTTACAGAATGGCCGCGCCGTTGGTTAAGTAGATAGTCCCATTCGTCATAAGAAAGGGTTCGCCACTGCTGTGGTTGGTTGCCACCGTTGAGTATGGCGTTGTACACACCCCAATCAGCATAGGCGTAAGGGCCTGTTAAATCCCCGTCGCTGCTATTACTGAATGCGTAATTGTTCCATCCGCTTCGACCCCAGCCAAAGAGATTATTCCATGCCATAGTGCTGCTGAAGTTGGCAAAATAGGTGTTAAAGTATTGGCTGTAATTAAACCTCCAAGTTCCTTCAGCTCGGCCGCCATCAGCTACAGTATGTGTGCCAAAAACAGAATACATAAGATTTCCTTGTGAGAAGCGTACCTTTTTTGTGGGGCTTACAGAAAACTCGCCGTTCAGGGCGCCGGCATCGGGTACAAACTCCAGGTCGTCGCCACTAAGCGTGATGGTGAAGATACCGCTGCGCTCGATGCGGAAGCTGTGTCCCGAGGTAATGGTTTTAGTACAGACACTGCCGTCGGAAGCGTAAATTTTGATGGTGAATCCTGCTCCGTAGGTGGCAGGAGGTAGTGAAACGTAGAAGTCATGGGCAGTGGTGATGTCCTGAGGGTTGACGATGGAAAGCATCACTTCGGGACTACTATTACCATTGGAAGTGGATACAAGGGATAAAGTGGGCTCACCGTTATTGTAATTTAATTGGTACAACCCCCATTTATTTGAGCCGCCAGCCAATTCTATCCCCACCACGCTTTTGCCAGTAGCTTGCAGACGTAGGCGCAGGGCACCGCAGAGGTTTTTGAACACCAGCTCGCTGCTGCTGGAGCGGGCCATCATTGGGAACTGCTGTAGTGAGCCGTCGGTGCTGGTCTGCACTGGTGGTAGCAGTATCACGGCTTGCCGCTGGGCCAAGCTGGCCGGATAGATGGCGGTATAGGTGGGGTCGCCGGGGTCGTCGCCCTCGGTGAAGTTGAAGGTAGTGACATACTCGCCCACGTTAGTGGTGGTGTAAGTACCCATGCCGTCCGAACCCCACACGGCTATCTGGTCGCCGTCGGTCCAGCGCAGCACGTTCCCGTCCATCAGCACCTTGCCGCTGGCATCGGTGCAATGCTCCACGGTGGCGGTAAACTCAGTGATTCTCGCTCCGTCCTTCTGGCACGACACCAGTGCGACGGAAGCCACGGTGGCCAACGCCACCCCTAAAACAGTAATCTTCTTCATGACTGTGAGTTTTGTGTTACGAGAATAATTCATTGCCGCCTTCGCCGGTTTCAATCAAACCCTCGCCGGTCTCTTCACCGACAATTTGGCTGCCGGCAAACCCCTTTTCGACGCGGGCTTGCAGCATCTCTACCATAGGTGCGTCGTACACCTGTTTGCGGCGCTGGGCCGCTGCTGTTTCTTCTTGCTTGTGCATAACTCAAGAATTTAAAAACATGGCGGATACCTGCACCATAACTCATTTTACTCAAAACATGCGGGACAATAAAAAAAGAAGCGCGGGTATCAAACTCATCGTTTATCCCGCTACCAAGGCTCTCGCATGCCTATTTCCCGAGAATAAACAATGCCGAGCCCACGCTGTGCAGATATACGCGTTGACGCATATTACACACCAATAGGCGTTGGCGTTGTAATACCGTGCGGGAAATAGTGAATTTGCGAGATTCAGGTAGCCGCAGATAAAACGTTCAGCTCAACGTCTTTTTGTTATGTCCTGTCGCCCACCCACTTGCCCACTATGGGCTCGGATGGTTGACATTGCAAATATACACTTTTTTTTTATTATGGCGAAGATAATTTCGCAGTCAGCCTTCGGATGCAGCTGCGAAGACTCGTGAGGTGCAGTCCTCAGAAACCAAGCTGTTGAACTGGCGAAGGCACTCACCTGCCACCCCAATGCCGCTGCCACCTTTTGTCTTTCGCACAAGGCCTCAACAGGGAAGCCTTTCGAAAGAAAATTTTCGAATTCCAGTCCGTTTAGTAACTGATGTGCGTTGAGTCGAAACCGGTTCCGTCAGGCCTCAATAGCTCTCTACCAGCCATTGCCCGAAGAAGAAATCGCTGACGCGGTAAAGCCCATTGTCCGTTGTCACGATTTCTTTTTCGAGCAGCGCCCTCAATGCAGATTGGACAGAACTGGCCGAGTCCAATGAGTATTTTTTGATGAAGGCTTTTGCCGTGATGGCCTTCACGCCCTTTTCGTGGGCGATGGCCTGAAGAAGACTCTTCTGTTTGGACGACAGCATATTGAGTTGCATCATGTACGTTCCTTCCTGCACCTGTATAATGTTCTTTTGGGCGCGGCCGAGGAGCGGCGTAGTGCATGTCTCACCCTGTGCCGTAAGGGCAAACAGTTCATTCATCAGCATCTGCATATACCATGTTGTGGCATTATAGTCTGCATACACCTGCGAAACCACGTCGGGGTCAATCTGCTTTCCATATTGTCCAAAAAGCCGACAGACGAACTCCGAGTACACATCCAGTTTGAGAGGACCCAAATCCATTAACTGCGCATTCTGGTAGAACGGTCGGGTTTTTGAAAGGAACATCTGGTTGATAGTGTGCTGCTTGCTTCCGCTGAACAGGAAGGTGGTCTGGCGGCAATTCTGTATCATGCTGCGCAAGAGTGCCTCGACGCGATGCTCAGGGAACTCGGCAATCTGCTGAAACTCATCGAGTGCCACAACACAAGGTGTGGATGACGACTCCAAATAGGCGAAAATCTCTTCAAGTGTGGTTTCGGGTTGCTCAATGGCGCCGATCCCCACCTCCAATTTCGGCTCGCCGGTTACAGAGTCAAAACGGACGCCTGCCCGCAAGGATTTTATGTATTGGAAAAAGGTTTCCCAATGTTGGGTTTTCTTCGCCTTCAGCTTTTCGAAAACGCTCCGCCCCATGATGTAGCACATCTCCTGCAAAGATGATGCGGGATAGATGTCGACAAAAAGCGGTGTGAACCGCTCCAGAACGGTCTCTTGGCTGAACAGGTGGTGGATTAAGCCCGTCTTCCCCATTCTGCGAGGCGACACGATTACCGTGTTCCTCCCGTTTTCAATTTGCTTGATGAGAAAGGCAGTTTCTTCCTCCCGGTCGCAAAACAACGCTTCTGGAATGCTCTTTGAAATGACGAAAGGATTTTGTATATCGCTGTAGTTCATATTAATGTGCTTTATTGAATTTATAATTATTGCTTTTTTAATAATTGCAAAGATAATAATTTTTTGCCGATTGGCGGTTTTTTGTTGGTGTGGGCGGGGCGGTAGCGGGCGGGCGCGTGGGGGCGGGCGGCGGCGCAAGGCAACTTTTTTTGCGCCGCGGGGCGCAAAAAGGTTGCCGTTTGGCAAATTATTCGTACCTTTGCAATCCATTATCCAGTCAGGTTATGTTGCAATATATTGCGGACAAGGAACACTATAGCCAGGTGCTGGCGCGCTGCGCGGCGGTGC
Organism: uncultured Bacteroidales bacterium; assembly: GCA_900318175.1. Taxonomy (GTDB): domain Bacteria; phylum Bacteroidota; class Bacteroidia; order Bacteroidales; family P3; genus Colimorpha. The sequence continues at coordinate 21,936 of ONJQ01000022.1, forward strand.
GCCACGACCTTTGGATTGCCACGGCGGACCTCAAAGACCTCTATGTGGCCGCGGGGCGCGATGCCGAGCCCTTCCTTGCTGTGCTGGACCGTCTGCTGCATCGGGGCGTGGAGGTGCGTCTGCTGCATGCCAAGGAGCCCGGCGAGAACTTCCGGCAGGATTTCGACCGTTTCCCCAGTCTGTGGTCGCGGCTGGAGCGGCGGCTCTGCCCGCGGGTGCACTTCAAAATAATGATTTTCGACTGCACCACGGCCTACATTGGCTCCGCCAATCTGACGGGTGCGGGCATGGGGATGAAGGGCGGCGGCGGACGCAATTTCGAGGCGGGCATTCTGACCGACGACCCCGTGCTGGTGGATGCCGCTGCCGACCATTTGGACAGCGTGTGGCAGGGGCTGCGTTGCGGTGCCTGCACACGCAAAGCTTTCTGTGGCGACCGCCCGGACCCCGGGTCTGTGATAAAATGATAACAAATGATAATACAGTAATAAACCCGAAGAAATGCAGGATTTTGCAGCCATAGACTTTGAGACGGCCAACGGCGAGCGCAGCAGCGTGTGCAGTGTCGGGGTGGTAGTGGTGCGCGGCGGTGTGGTGACCGATAGGTTCTACAGCCTCATTCAGCCCGAACCGAATTATTACACTTGGTTTTGCCAGCGTGTCCACGGGCTGGGTCCGGCGGACACGGACGATGCCGAGGTGTTCCCGTATGTGTGGGAGCGCGTGGCCCCGCTGATCGAGGGGCTGCCCCTGGTGGCCCACAACTCGCCCTTCGACGAGGGTTGCCTCCGTGCTGTGATGCGGGTGTATCAGATGGACTGGCCTGGGTACAAATTCTATTGCACCTGTCGTGCCTCGCGGCGCAAACAGCCCTACCTGCCCAACCACCAGCTGCATACGGTGGCGGAGGCATGCGGCTTCTGTTTGGAGAATCACCACCATGCTTTGGCCGATGCCGAGGCTTGTGCCGCCATTGCTATCAAGCTTTTATAACCGATTTCCTTTTTTGTGGCTTCATTTCGTGACGCACGGCTGCATGGTAGCCGTAGGTTCGCTCCTTGTAGGACACATGCAGGTCATTTGTAGGAGTAGTTGTCCAATGAACCTAAAAGAAATGAGGAACAAATGTTAGAGAACTGAACAAGAACGAGCGAAGGAAGGGCGGAGAAGGAGGCATCTCTCTTACGGGACAGGGTCAAAGCCGGAGCCGCCAAAGGGGTTGCAGCGCAGGATGCGCTTCAGTGCAAGCCATCCGCCTTTGATGGGGCCGTACTTCTTGATGGCTTCGACGGCGTATTGCGAGCAAGTAGGCGTATAGCGGCAGGTGGGAGGTTTGAGGGGGGAGATGCAGGTGCGGTAGAAGGCAATGAGGGCCAGCATAACGCGTGACAGTAACTGCATAAGCAGACGATAGAGGCCGTAGGCACCTTTGCAGAGGGTGTTCCAGAGTGCGATGAGGGGTTTCATGACGCTTGGTTGTCCTGCGGGACGGGCTGGCTTTCGATTTGCTGGATAAGGGTTTCGATGATGCGGTCTACCTTATGGTCCAGTTTCTGATAATCGAAGATTTCGTAGTGGATATAGTTGAGTGAAAGGGCGATGGTGAGGTTGTGCGTGGTGAGGAACTGGTAGAGTTGAGGCTTGTGGAGGCGGTAGCATTCGCGGGTGAGGCGTTTGACGCGGTTGCGGTCTACGGCATGGTGGAATTTCTTCTTCGAGGTGGCGATGAGTACTTGGGCGGGAATGCCGGGAGGGAGGGTGCCTGCGGGGCAGAGCATCCAGTGGACACTGTAGGGGAAGACCAGGAATTTATGGCCAGTGGAGAAAAGAGCGTCAGTGAGCTTTGAACTGCAGAGACGTTCTTGTTTGCCGAAGGTGTACATGGCTCCGTTATTCGGCTTTGGCGGTGGGGTCGGTCTGGGTTTTCATCTGGGCCTCTTTGGCGGCCAGACGTTCAGCGCGTCGCGCGGCGGCTTGGGCTTTGCGTTCTTCCTGCAATTGTTTGTATTTGGCCTTGTTGGCAAAGACGGATTTAGTCTTCTTGACGGTGCCGGTAGTGGAGGATGAGACCTTGTGGGTGCCGTCCTTTTTCATGGCCGAGGGGCGGGAGATGATGGCCTCGTCCTGACCTTTGCCGTTGATGTAGTTTTCAATGGCCATGGCCATGGAGGGGGAGGCTTTGGTGGGAGCGGCGATAGTCAACTTGATGCCGGCAGCCTTGAGGGCGGCATGGGTGGAGGTGCCGAAGGCGGCAATGTTGATGGACTGTTCGGCGATGTTGGGGAAGCTTTGCAGGAGCGAGCGGACGCCGATGGGCGAGAAGAGGCAGACGACATCGTAGTCCTTGAGCTTGAACTGGGTAAGGTCGCGCGGTACGGAGGTGTACATGGTGGCCTTGGTGTATTTGAACTTGGCCTTGTCGAGCATCTTGGTGTATTCGGTCTGCTTCTCGTCGGAGCAGGGGAAGAGGAACTTCTCCTCGCGATGTTTGGAAAGGATCTCAATAAGGTCGGCGAAATACTGGTTGCCGAAAAATATTTTGCGCTTGCGGTATTGTATGTAGTTCTGCAGGTAGTGGGCGATGGCCTCTGTGGAGCAGAAATATTTCATGGTGTCCGGGATGTTTTCGCGAAGCTCTTTGGCGAGACGGAAGAAGTGATCGACGGAATTTTTGCTGTTGAAGATGACGGCAGTGTAGTCGCCGAGGTGAATGCGAGATTTGCGGAATTCGGAGACGGAGAGTCCGACGACTTCGAAAAATTTATAGAAGGTGATGTCGACACCGTATTTTGTGACTAAATTCTTGTAGGGAGATTTCTCCAAATCGGCAGGTTCGGGCTGCGAAACGAGGATTTTTTTGACTTTCATGAATCTTTTACTATTTATCTCAACTCTCTAACTATAAATACATTGCGACTTTTGTGACAATGATAATCGGGACGATTTCGAGAATGCAAAGATAGTAAAATAAATAGAATTTTGGACTTTTTGAATTTGTTAAAAATAGTTGCATACCTCGGAGGAGCCTGATAATAAAGAGCAGTGCAAGCATGCCGCCAAGGATGTAGAGAAAGGTGGTGCCGACGCGGTCGGTGTAGAAGACGAAGAAGGAGAGGACGGTGGCCACGATGCCGTAAAGCAGGTGGTAGATGTAGTTGCTGGAGAGGTAGAGGTGGAGGGCTTCGTTGTTGTCGAAGGCATTGCCGAAGAAGCGGAAGATGCCGTTGCGGGCATAATAGATTAAGCAACAGGCAAGAAGAAGGAGAAGATAGCGAAGGATGCTGAGCCAGACGTCGTTGACAGGGGGTAGGAAAGCGAAGTAGGCTACAAGGACGACGGGGATGAGCATGAGGGGGGCGATGATGGCCTGGTCGGTGGCGTGGGTGAGGTTGGCGTCGCGCAGCAGACGGTCCATGGCGCGGGAGTCGATGGCGGACTGGAGCAGTTCGACAAGGCTGATCTGTTTGTTGCGGAGGAATGTGCAGATGAAGAAGAGGGAGAGGGCTATGAAGAGGAGGAACCATCCGGGGGAGCCTTGGTGCTGGATGGTGATTTCGTGGGTATTCTCGACGGGAAGGAGGTGGTGAGTGAAGAGGCTTTTGTGCAGGGAGGGCTCTTGGCGACCCACGGGGGTGAAGAGGGAGTCGTAGATGCAGAGGGGCTGCAGGCTGTCAGCAGTGGTGTCGGCCAGAGGGGCGTAAGGGGGCAATGTTTCTATTTGTAGCATGGGCTAACGTATAACTGTCAATTTCTGTGTGTGGGTGCCTGCCTTGTCGTGCAGGACGAGTGTATAGATGCCAAAACGCAGATGGGTGGTGGAATATTGTGTGGAGGAGGTGTGAGGAGGAAGATTTATTTTGTCTACGGCGATTCCCAGGCTGTTGTAGAGGGTGACGGTGCGGCTTTCGGGGCTGGGGGTAAAGCGAAGTGTCACAGCGCCGGAGGCGGGGTTGGGGAAGAGGGAGAACGCCCGCTGGACGTCGGCAACGGGGCTTGGCGGCACGGCAAGGGTGGTGTCCGCCCAAGGGGTGCCATAGGGTTGAGGCCACAGGGCAAGGGGGAGGCGGAGGTCGTCGATGCGGGCGCAGTCGTCGTGTTGGCTGCCGGCATCGTCCTTTTGGTAAATCCATTCTAACCGATGGTGGCCGGCGGAGATGGGACGGGCATAGCGTTGCCAACCAGTGTTGCCGCTCCAGAAACCCGTGCGACGGCCATCGACAAAGAGGTAGAGCCAGTCCTTGGGTTCACTGGAAAGGTTGTAGAAGAAAGAGATGGAGTCGTCCGAAAGGACATCGATTTCGAGAGCTATTACCGATCGCAGGGAATGGTCGATGGGAGCAGAGCGGAGACTGTAACGACCGCTATGGGCTTGGAGGGAGTCGATGCGCCAGGGATACAGCGAGGGGAACTGCCAAGGGAGATTGGAGAGGTCGGCACTCTCGAAGGGTTCAAGGGTGTTGTAGGGGGTAAGGTAGTAGGTGTAGGTGTTGTGCCAGAGCCCGTAATGGGGTGTGAGAGAAAGCTGCAGGTGGGAGGGGCTGTCGGGGGTGGTGAAGGGAATGGTGAATTGTTGAGGACATGGGGTGAGCGACGTGGATTGGTGTGGGGTGATAGATAGGCCTAACGAATCGGCAGGGTGAGCCAGAGTGACGGACAGCAAGTAGTTGTGGTTGGGTATGAGTTGGTGACAGGGGGTGGTGTCGGTTTCGAGAACTTGCAGCCGGGTGAGCACTGGACGAAGGTCGGGCATAGGGATGTTGACGGGCAGGGTGTTGTAGTAGGTACCGTTGCTGTCTTGTATCATTATGATGACGGAGAGGTGAGGTTCAATGCCGGGGTAGCAGTTGCTAAGATTGAAGGAGACAAGGGTGTCGGCCAAGCTGGGGAGGAAGGGTAGGTAGAGGAAGGGGTCAGTTGGCAGGATGACACCTTGATCACTGTATCGGGTCAGCGAGATGCGATGTTGGCGGGCCGGAGTGAGGCCTTGGTTTTTGATACGGAGAAAGAGAAGGGTATCGTCAAGGCGGTATTGAGTGACCGCAAGGTAGGGCTGGGCAGGATGGTAGACTTTGAGATGCTTGATGGTGCAAAGGGCTTCGTTTCGGGTGGCGGTGAGCGTGATGCTGTCGGCATTGATGCTGTGGTCAAGCTGGAGTTCGACTTCACCGTTTGCAGGGACAATTGTTGTGCCGAGTAGCAGGGTGTCGGCTGTTGCCGTGATGCGGGCATGGGGGGTGCAACGCAGGTGGATGATAGAGTTGCCGGCTGGGATGCTGTCGTCGAGTGAGATTGAGAGGGTGTCGGCGAGGGGCCAGAAGGGAGTCATGGAGGGGTCGCCAAGCAGGCAGTAGATTTCCCAGTAGAAGGCATCGAAGGGTGAGCCGGCCTGGGTGACGGCGCGGCATCCGTGGTGCAGCATATCGCCCAGCGTGGTGCTGCTCTTGGGAATGAAGGCGGCATCGAAGGCACCGGGCAGCAGACTGTCGTATTCGGGGCTGATGGATAGGGGGTATTTGGCCCCGACGGCCCAGTAGTAATCCTCGGCCCAGAGGGTCTCGTTGCTGGCACCAATCACACCGACAGCTCCGCCAAAGGGTTTGCGGAGCAGCTCCTCGCCCAGGCAGTCACCGGCAAAGGTGTTGGAACGGCAACAATTGTTGAAGAAGAGGGTGGGGAGGGGGTTGGAGAGAGAGTCGATGTCCGACATTTGGAAGGAGGGGCGGCTCCAACCGCGGCTGGTGCAGTGGGCGGTATAGTTGACCAATAGGTTGCTTTGCCGGAGGGCGGCAAAGATGCTGTCGCGGAGGATTGTAGAGGTGGGATTGTGGAAACAAACGGTGTCGACCTCGGGACGTAGACGGGCGGCAAGGCGGGCGAGGTAGTCCACTTGGCCGTTGGTGGTGACGGGTGCGGGAGTGCGGTCCTCGCCACCAGCCACAAGGAGCATTTGGCTGTAGAGGAAGGCGAAAAGTCCCTGCTCGTAGGGGATAATCTTGTCGAGGACGTCGACAAGTTGTGAGGAGTCGGCCACGGAGAGACGCCCCACGAAGGCTTCGGGGAGATAATCGCCGGTGTACTCGCCATAGTAGAGGTCGGTGAAATGGTTGTTGAGCCCGGCGGGTATGTGCTTGCCCGTGAAGGCGGGCAGGCGGTCCACGTCGCCTACCAGCAGCACGAACATCGGAGCATCAGAGTGGGAGGAATAGTGTTGGGAAAGAGTTGCGCGGATGCTGTCCCGTTGGGGCGTTGTCGGGCAGAGGAGTCTCACATGGAATCCCTGCTGGGCTTTCCATCGGACAAAGGGATGCAAGGGGGCAAGGAGGTCGGGGGTGGTGACGATGTAATAGTAGACAGCTGAGTTGTCGGAGGGAGACGACTTGGTTGGGGCAGGGGAGGGAAGGGAGAGCGTCATCTTGTCGGCGGGGAAGATAGGCGTGCCAGACTTGGTGACGTAGTTCTGTCCTGAAGCCGAAAGCACAATCAGTGCGGTGCAAATGAGGGCAAATGCCTTTCTAAAGTAATTTGGTGATTCCATTTTTAAAATGCAAAAATAGACAAAAAATGTAATATAATAAAAAAAAATCGTATTTTTGCATTGCCAATCTATGTGCGTGTTGGATGGCGACTGCGACTGTCTGTGATGCCAATGGCATTGAGGAACAGGTGTATAATTGTTATTATAACCCAACATAGATGGCGGGAACCTAAACAGTAAGAGATAAGAATAAAAATAAAACATAACATCTATGAGACGTTTAAGATTGCTATTCGTTCTGGCAGCGGCACTATTGCCGTTTGCTGCTGGTGCACAGGTGTATGTCTCTGACTATACGTTCAGCACATACACATCGTCGTTTAACTCGATTGCCTCGACAGGGACAGAGATGACCCAGTTGTCGGGGTACAGTTCGTCGCAGGAGTTGGTCTTGCCCTTCACTTTCCACTTCGGGCAGGATAGCTGCACGGTTGTCACTGTTGGCAACGTAGGGCAGATCGCTATCGGGCAGGGCAGTCCCTCATTCCCGGGCTGGGTCCATGGCGACAATGAAATGAGCATTATTTCGCCATTCGGTTTTGAGTGTAACCCGACCGATGCCCACACCTATTATGAGGTGATGGGTACGGCACCGAACCGCAGTGTGGTGATTGAATACCGCAATCGTCATGCCATCTCCGACACGGACACCGTCGCATACCAAACGGTGCTGTATGAGACTGGCGACATAGAGTTCATTTATGATACTTGCCACTTCGTATCCGATTTGGATCAAGTGGTGGTTTTTCTCCATGAGCAGACTATGGGCAGGACATTGAGCGTGGCTGGCACATGGAGCAGCCCCTCCACCTCGCAGCATCTCTCTCCGCTTGTTTTTTCGAATACCCAAGGTCCTTCTTATGGCATGACTTTTTCCTTTATGCGTGAGGAACGTTCTTGCCTCCGTCCGCTGAACTTCATTTGCAGCTCGTTCTCCCGTCCGGACAGTGTGAGCTTTACGTGGAACTCGGCACCCTACACCAGCATGTGGGAGCTGCGCTATGACACAGTCGACACCCCTGCGGACAGCATGAGCAACATTTTCCCATACCTTTCTGACTCTGTTGTTGTGTGTACCACAATGGTTGCCGGTGGTGTTTACGATGTTTACCTCCGCACGGACTGCGGTAGCGAGTATAGTTTCTGGGAAGGCCCCATCACCGTCACTCCCGGCTCTTACAACATGCCTGCAACGGGTACTCATACCATTTACGCCTGTGGCGGTACCATCTACGACGACGGCGGTCCAACGGGCAACTACTCGAACAACTGCAACTCTACGCTCGTCATCATGCCCTCGGCCGCTGACTCGATGGTCGTGGTGAATGGCACCCTCACCTCCGAAAACAGTTATGACCACCTTTATATCTACGATGGTGTCGGCACTTCCGGACAACTGCTCTATCATGGCACAGGCAGTGGAAATAACATTTCGAACATCGTTTCGCTTTCAGGCCCAGTGACACTCCGCTTCACGTCTGACGTAAGCGTACAGCAAACCGGCTTTGCACTCACCGTCTCCTGTGTGGGTGCTCCGCACTGTCGTTATGTCAATAATGTGGAGGTGTCGCACATTGCCGGTGCTTCCGCTTTCTTGGAGTGGGATTTGGTGGGTAGCACAGCCATGCCTTCCTATTTTATCGTTCGTGTGGAGAACCTCTCTGACCCGACCCTCCCCTCTTTCACTGACACCACAAGCAACCACTTCTACATGCTTTCGGGTCTTAATCAATTGACCAATTACAGGGCTCGCATCTCCACCTACTGCGAAGGCGAACAGGTTATTGGCGATTCTGTCGACTTCGTTACTCGTAGTTATGCTGGTGGCACCTCACTGCCTTCTGGCACGCAGACCCTCCAGTCCAGTGGTGTTCCCGTCATGTCCAGCTGGGGCAACACTTTCTGCCAAAGCATCTTTACCCCTGCAGATCTCTCTGCTATGGGCATTACACCCGGTCCCATCCAAGGCGTCATCTACACATGGGCCTCTGCGGGAAGCTATCAGAAGGATATTGTCCTTTTCATGGGTCATACCACTAACAGCGTTTTCACTTCAACTACGCCCCTCACGGGCAGCATGACGCAGGTTTATTCCGGCACCCGCAATACTACGGATGTAGGACCCACCGAATACATCTTCACCGCTCCCTTTGTGTGGGACGGCGTTCACAGCATCGTCCTCTCCTCATTTGTCAACCAGCCTGCCGGAGCTTCCCACGCCAGCTCGGGCTTCAATGCCTACAGCAGCTCCACACCGGGATACAGCAGCTTGTATTCCTATAAGGATAACACTGCCTACACAATGAGTAACCTCACCTCCTCGACCTTCTACTACTCAAGCAACCGACCCAACGTCAGTTTCATCCTCCCTGCCGACACCCTTGCCACCTGTGTTGCTCCTAACGTCATTATCACCAAAGTTCTTTCCGACTCCATCGAACTCATTTGGGCTCCCGGTCGCTTTGAGTCTATGTGGAACGTCTACTATAAAACTGTTGAGGATACCGTCTGGACCCTTTCCGGCTTGAACATCACATCCAGAAGCCACGTTATCACCCCCCTCAACCCTATGACGGAGTATGAAATCCGCGTGGTTCCCGATTGTGGCGGCGACAGTGTTGCGGCGATCCTGTCTGCTACCACGCCATGCGTGCCACTCACCACACTGCCGTTCACCGAAGACTTTGAGCACTTCACTGCCTCCTCCACTCTGGGTACGCCCATCACCCCCTGCTGGTTCCGTGGCTCCAACTATACCTACAGTAACTATCCCTACCTCTCTTCTTCCTATAGAAATAGTGGCACCTACAGCATATACTTCTATTCCTCCAGCAGCTACTATTCCTATCTTGCTCTTCCGGCCATAGGTGTCAGCCTCGATTCACTCCAGGTTGCCTTTGCGCTCTACAAGACGAGCACCAACTACAGCATCTCTGTGGGTACCATGACCGACCCTGACGATTACTCCACCTTCAGCCAGATTGCCACCGTTTCGCCTTCGGCCATCAGCATGTGGGAAAACTTTGAAGTTCCCCTCACGGGAGCCGACTCTTCTGCCAAACACATTGCCTTTGCCGTCGGAGGCTCCTCCAATGTGGTCTATCTCGACGATATTGAGGTTGACTATATTCCCACCTGTATTCGTCCCCACAATGTGACGGTATCTTCCGTCACCAGCACCACAGCCACTGTCCGTTGGACAGCCCCGGGTGTCAACTATTTTGAAGTAGAATACGGACCTGCCGGCTTTACCCGTGGCACGGGTACCTTTGCCACTTCCGTGAACGATAGTGTCAACCTCTATGGCCTCACCCATTCCACACGCTACGAGATTTACGTCCGTGCGATGTGCAGCATCACCGACACCTCCAACTGGTCCTTCCCCACATACTTCTACACCGACTGTGGTGTCATTGACTCTCTGCCCTACAGCACCAACTTCCGCTCCTACGCCACTGGCAGCTCCTCACGCCCCTATTGCTGGGCCGCGGGTGGCTATAGCTCATATCCGTATATCACTGACGTGGTTGCCGCTGACGGTATAACCCACCGCTCGCTCTATATGTACAGCTATGCCTCCAACATGGTCTATGCCTCCATGCCCGAGTTGGACAGCGTCTCCTATCCCATCAACATGGTTCAAACCGCCTTCACCGCTTGGACCACCTCCGCCACTGCCACTCCGCAGTGCATTGTTGGTGTCTGCTCCGAGCAAGGCGACCTGTCCACCTTCACTCCGGTCGACACAGTCCTGCTGTCCAACGCCCGCGTCACATACGAAGTCTCGTTTGAAGAGGTTACTGGAGCCGGCAAATACATCACCTTTGTCTCCACCTCGCGCGATATGTCTACCTCCAACGTGTTCTATATTGACAGCGTCAGCATTAGCATGATACCCTCCTGCCAGAGTCCTAACCGTCCCAATGTGGTCAATGCAACCCACAACTCTGCCACAATCGGTTGGAATCCTCGCAGCCTCGCCACAGAGTGGCAGATAGAGTACGGCCCCCATGGCTTTATGCAGGGCACAGGCACCCGCCTCTTCACAACAACCAACCCTGTCACCATCACCGAACTTAACCCCTCTTCGCAGTATGACTTCTACCTCCGTTCCGTCTGCGGACCTTCCGATACTTCCGACTGGTCTCTTACCGTTGGCCATTTTGCCACACGCCAAATCCCTGCCCCCGTTCCTTACTACTACGACTTCGAGACCGCTGCCGAGTGGGAGAACTGGCAAACCAATAGCAACACTACCATCAACTGGTATCGCGACACTGCTGCCGGCGACGGTACGCCTGGCTTCGGCAACACCTCCTACTACTCCATGTTCATCTCTGCCGACTCTGGCCTCACCTATAGCACCGACCTCAACCAGGTTGTCAATGCTTCCGCCTATCGCGACATCGATTTCGGCCCCGTCGACTCCAGCTTCACCCTTTCCTTCCGCGCCCGTGTGGGCGGCACCCCCTCTCAGGGTTGGGATGCCCTCATGGTCTTCTTGGTCAACCCCGACGTGCCTGTTGTGGCTTCCAATGCCAACATCACTTCGCCTTGGGGCATGGTCAACAATCTCACCCCGCTTGTCGCTGTCCGCGTCAGCCCCAACTGGAATACCTACAATGTAGTGCTCGACACCCTCTCCGGTGTCCGCCGTTTGGCCTTCTTCTGGTTCAACCAGTCCACCTCCGGCACCCCCTTCCTGGGTGGTCCTGCTGCGGTCGACAACATCAGCATCAACTATATTGACTGCCCGCGTCCTGCTGCTGTCCAGGCAGCACGTGTCACCACCACCACTGCCGATATTGAGTGGTTCGGCCCCGAAAACGGCGATTACCATTTTATCTGCCGTTCGGTAACTGGCGTTCTTATTGATGACCAGCTTATCCACACCAACCACTACCATGTCACAGGCCTGATGCCCGGCGCACGTTACAGCATCTTCCTGCGCCGCATCTGTAGTGAAACCGACAGCTCGAACCTCACAGCAGGTTTCACCTTCATGACGCTCCAGTGCAATGACGGCTATGTCGACACTATTGGATCCACAGCTTCAACCACCACCTCATATAACGTGCCGGTCAACAACTACTACAAATACACTTACACCCAGCAAATCATCACATCCGACGAACTCCCCTCGGCCGGTTCCATCACCGCCATTAACCTGAACTATGCCTATGCCTCCGCAATGACTTCCAAGACCAATTGCACTATCTACATGGGCCACACTTCACTCAGTTCCTTCCCCAGCACCTACACCATGGCCTCGCCTGACAGTATGCAGATTGTCTACACTGGCAACCTCAACTGTGTGCAGGGTTGGAACCGCTTCATCTTGAACTATCCTTTCGATTACGACGGCACCAGCAACCTCGTCATTGCAGTAGATGACAATAGTGGCGGTTACAATTCCATGAGCCACACATTCTACGTCTCCCCAACCTCTCAGTCCATGTCTCTTTCGCTCTCATCCGATGTGGAGAACCCCGATGCCTCCAGCGCTGAAGCTCTTGATGCCTTCACTGGCGTCCGTTCTGTCTATGCCTATCGTAACCAAATGGTCCTTGAGTTCTGTCCTCCCTCCTCCTGCCCCAAGCCCATCCTGCGTGATCCTATCATCCGTTCCAACTCGGTCACTCTCCGTTGGCGTAACACCGGCTCATCCTATCAGGTAGGCTACCGTCTGGCCACCACCACCAGTTGGATTTCCAACGAGATTGCCACTGAGGACACCTTCTACGTCATCCACAACGTCCTGCCTATGAGCGATTACGTCTACCAGGTCCGCCAAATTTGCGACAGTACTGGCATCTCCAACTGGCAGATGGGCGAATTCAACTCAAACGACATCCCCTGCCTCTCGCCCACAGGCCTTGAGGTCACCAGCGTCACCAATAATAAGGTTGACCTGCGTTGGCAACCCGAAGAGAACAACATCGGCTATCGCCTGCACGTCTATAACTCCTACTTCGATCGTTACGTCAACAGTTACGCGGCTCACAAGTCAGTCTCTGGCCTCGATGCCAACATGACTTACTACGCCACTGTCCAGGCCTCATGCCAAGACATGGACGACCCCAGCGAGTGGAGCGACACCATCTCCTTCACCACCGACTTCTGTCCCGATGCCACCAACCTCACCTACTCCGACCTTCAGGGTAACAGCGTAGTCCTTGACTGGACCGAAGGCGGTCGTGCCGAGCAGTGGGAAGTGCAGTACGGTTATGCTGGCTTCGAAGAGGGAACGGGCTTCTCGGTCATTGTCGACAGCCACCCCTACACCCTCACTGGCCTAATAGGTGAAAACATGTACGACATCTATGTACGTTCCATCTGTGGCGACAATTACTACAGTGAGCACTGGTCCAACTGCGTCACCATCACTACTCCCTATAGCGGCATAGCCTCCGTTAGCGACGATGCCCGCATCCATCTGGCACCTAATCCCACCAGTGCCGATGTCACCCTCACTCTGCCAGCCACTACCAGTGCCGTTCTGGTCGAGGTTATGGATCTTGCCGGACGTGTGCAGTTCACCACCACCCTGCCCGCCGGCACGGAGAGCACAGTACTTGCCGCCTCGCAACTGTCGCAGGGTGCCTACTTTGTCAAAATCACTGCCGACAATATTAATGCTATCAAGAAGTTGATAGTGCGGTAGTTTCCGTAGTTCGCCCCTCCTTGGGGCAGGGACTTTAACCATCAGTCGGGCGGCGCGAAGCGCCGCCCGACTCTTTTTTTATCCAGGGGTTCATTCTCTTTCCCCCTCATCAGGGCGACTTTTTTTATTGAATTGTGAGAAATGACAAATAAATGATAAAGAAGTGAGAAATGGGGAGCGACGTTACAGTGAAGGCACAATTGGCCAACATTGCTGTTATTTCGCCCTTTGAAAGTGCTTTGGTGAGCCAGGTGTCTGAAACATCTGCGGAGTGTTAAAAATTGTTACCCTTGTTATTTTTCTTGTTTATTCGAAAAAAAATCCGTTATTTTGTATCTCAAAATGATGTGGTTTATTGACTTAAAAAGTGTTTTAAGATGTTGTTAAACACAAAAATATCATTTTTTCAGAAAGTCGTTATTTCCCCAATTTCGACAGTGTCTAACTACGCCCATAGTATAAAAATACTATTCTAATCTTATTTCACTCCCCCTTGTATATCATTTAGAAAATATGACTGGATTATTCATTTCTGCTTGCGTTCCTTTCTTCCCGTCTTACCGGTTAGGGTGTTTTGGAGGGGTGTCGCGAGTGGGAATGTTTTTGTCATTGTGTGAAATTAACCCTAATAATTAACCAACATTTTCTATCATGAAAAAATTTCTAATCCCTTTGTTGTTGGCAATAGGCCTATTGCCACAGCTGACACAAGCTCAGACGCACTATGTAGTGCCAGTGGGAGACGCACAGACGACTAACAGCTATGTGCCGACCTACGCCTACTACGGCAACAGTTTTACGCAGTTCATCTACCATGCTAATCAGGTGGGTATTGACGGCGTGATTGACAATCTACAGTTCCATGTGGCTTCCGGAAATGTCACACGTTCGCTGACCATCTACATGGCCGAGACGCCGCACAGCTCTTTCTCCAGCAGCAGTGATGTTGTGGGACAGTCTTATTTCCAGCAGGTCTATTCAGGGTCAGTCAACCTTGTGTCTGGCTGGGTGTCCATCACGCTGGACTCTACATTCACCTATCAGGATACTTCCGACCTGATTATCTGTGTCATTGATGGCACGGATTCCTGGGTTTCTTCCTATCCTTCATTCACAGGTTCGAATATCTCATCTGGCTATCATAGTATTTATGCTTATGAAGACAATGTTACCTACTCTCTCGCTAACCCTCCAGTAGATGATCTCGAAGCATCTAACTTCCAGCCCTACATCCGTTTGGGTATAACCTCTACTTCTTTCTATTGTGCCCAGCCGTCGGAAGTTGCTTTCAGCGGCATCTCTGGCGACCATGTAAACATCACTTGGCATGAAAACGGTAGCGCCACCCAGTGGGAGATCATCGTCTCCGACACTGCTGTGTCCGATTTCACCTCCATCACCCCCGATGCAGTGTATGATACTAACTATACCGCCTACGGCCTTAGTGGCAACACTCAGTATTATGTCTACGTCCGTGCCGTCTGCTCTGCCACCGATTACAGTGGCTGGTCCAATGGCGGCTCGTTCCGTTCGGCATGCGTTGGTGAGACCTCCATTCCCTACAGCACCGGTTTTGAAGACCTGGCAACGGGCGAACTGCCCAACTGCTGGTTGCAAGTAGCTCAGGGTAGCAGCAGTGCTTCCGTATTCCCTGCTGTATACGTTTATTCCAACAATGCTCGCAATGGCAATGTATATTTCGAGTTTGAAAGCACAAGTGGTGAGACCGAGATTGCGGCACTCCCCCAGATGAGCAATATCAGCCAGTTGCAACTCTCCTTCTATGCCGCGCTGATGAACCACAACTTCATGTTGGAGGTGGGCGTGATGGAGGACACCCTTTTTGTGCCTGTGGACACCGTCGAACTCACTGCGGGTAGCGGCAACGACTGGCACAACTCCTATTACCCCTACACGGTCTATTTCACCAACTACACTGGTTCGGGCGACCGCATTGCCCTGCGTGTCACCTCCTCTGGCAGCTACACGCTGATGATGGATGACTTTATGGTTGACAATGTCCCTGACTGTATTGCTCCTTCCAATCCCAGGGTTGATGTGGCCAGCGTTGATTATCTGACCATCAGTTGGACTGAGAACGGTACGGCTTCATCATGGGTCATCGAGTACGATACTGTCCCGATTGCCGACTCGCTGTTGGGCGTCAATATTGCCAACACCGAGTACGCCTCCTCCACCACTGCCACGCTGTCCAACCTCGACACTGGTACTACCTATTATATTTATATCTATGCCGACTGCGGCAGTTTTAGCGAGGCTTGCTCGCTCTCTGCCAACACCCTTTCTGCATTGCCCGCTGAACTTCCTTTCTCTTGCGACTTTGAGCAGAGCGGCTCCAATGGTTGGGAACTGATTAATGGCAGCCAGACCAATCAGTGGCATGTGGGCACAGCCACCAGCAACGGTGGCTCCCAAAGCCTCTACATCTCCAACGATAACGGCAACAGCAACAGCTATACCACTTCCGCCACCTCCTACACTTACGCCACTCGTGCCATAGTTGTTGAAGATACTGGTGTGTATTCCTATAGCTATGATTGGAAATGCCAGGGCGAGAGCCACTATTACGACTTTGCCCGTGCATTCATAGTTCCTCTCACCTATACTTTTACCGCTGGTTCTAACCCCGCTGGCAGCACTTATAGTTTTGCCAACTGGGCTGCCCCCTCCGATTGGATTGAGATTACGGAAAACTCCAGCTCTCCCCGCACCATGGCTGTTTCCAACACTTGGCACACTGTAATCGGCGAGGCTTTTATCTCCACCCCTGGCGTATACAATATTGTCTTTGCTTGGGCCAATGATGGCGGTGGCGGTAGCAATCCTCCCATGGCCGTTGATAATGTAATCTTCGCACAAAACACTTGCCCCTCTCCCCAGAACCTCACTGCTACTTATGTGGCAAACGACACTGTCGTTCTTGAATGGCAACCTGGTGAAAGTGAGAGCAGCTGGATTGTGACTGACGGCAATGGCTACAGCGAAACCGTTTACGACACTACCTTCCTGTTTGAAAATCTGCTTGCAGCCACCAACTATAACTTTACGGTGTATGCGCTCTGCGACAATGGCGACACCAGTATGCCTGCCACACTTAGTTTGCGTACTCCCTGTGGCGAATGGGGTCCGCTGCCCTTTAATGAGGATTTCAACTCCTATTCCTCCAACAGCTATCCCGACTGCTGGACAAGAATCCTCAATTCAAGCAACTATCCCTATGTCACCTCTAGCTATGGCGTTTCCATCCAGTCCGGCGGTAATGCATCCATTATTACTCCTCGTATGCCTGCCCCGTTGAACACTCTGTTTGTCGAGTTCGACCTTCAGCGTGAGGGTTCCTCTTCTGGCAGCATGGAGTTTGGCTACACCTACTCTCCCAACTCAATTGACAGCATGGTGGTTATTGCTACCATCACTCCTGCCAACACCTATCAAATGTATCATTACGAGTACGATTTGTCCTCCCTCGATTGCGAAGACAGCGTCTATCTGGTTTGGCATCAGGTAAGCACATCGACCGTTTGGTACTATTGGTTGGACA
Source organism: uncultured Bacteroidales bacterium (assembly GCA_900318175.1). Classification (GTDB taxonomy): domain Bacteria; phylum Bacteroidota; class Bacteroidia; order Bacteroidales; family P3; genus Colimorpha. The sequence goes on from ONJQ01000022.1 coordinate 38,697, forward strand.
ATGTTTCCGTCACTCGTGCCAGCACCTGCCCCGCAATCGAGAACCTGCGTTGCAGCTCGCACACCAACCACGAGGCCACCATCGTTTGGACCGACACCAGCACTACCCATAACGATGTGATGCTCTATATCGCTACGACCAACAACATCGCCATGGCTTTCGATAGCGTCATGGTCAGCGTCGGTAGCACCGACCACACTTTCACCGGTCTGAACGGCAACACCCACTACTATGTATGGGCCAAGGCCAACTGCTCCGATGCCAGCAGCCGTTATATTCTTTGTGAGTTCACCACCGATGTGAACTGCGCTCCGGTTGAGAACTTACGCGTCGTGGCTACCGACTACCACGCCTTTGGTCTCAACTGGGAGGCTCCCACCGCTGGCGATCCTGTCACAAACTACATTGTCAGCTATCGTCTCTCCGGCGAATCTTCGTGGATTTCGGACACCATCTCCGACCTCTATTACTATATTAGCGGACTGGACACCAACCATACTTACCAGTACCGTGTCACCACCATCTGCGATACGATGACAAGCGCTGTCACCAGCGGTACTGTCACCACTATGGGTTGTGCCCGCACGATAACCGGCGGCGGCACTACCAATAGCTACCTGCCCACCTATATATTCTATAAATATTCCTACACACAGCAGATTTACCTTGATGCCGAAATAGGCACCGGCTTGGACACCATTACTGCTATCTCATTCTACGCTTCAAGCTCGGTCTCGTCGCGCAATATCGATCTCTATTTGGGCAACACTGACCAGTCTTCATTCTCCAGCACCAGCAACTACATCCCGGCAGACAGCCTTTCGCTTGTCTACACTGGTACGTTTAGCGGTTCTGGCTGGATTACCCTGAACTTCACCACTCCGTTTGTCCGCACCGCCGGTCGCAATCTGGTTGTTGCAATGGACGACAATACAGGCAGCTATGTGAGCAGCATCTCGTTTGCCGCCACTTCGGCAAGCAACCGTTCCATCTATTTCTATCAGGATGGTTCCGATATCGATCCTGCTTCGCCCAGTGCCTCCAGCTACAGTGTCGTAAGCTACGTCAACCAAATCAAGCTGAATCCTGCCACCTGCCACATTCCTGAATGTAACACTCCTGTGGTAATGATTGCCGGCACAGAAGGTACACAGGTTGACTTAGTATGGAACAACGAGCCCGGCAGAACCTACACCGTTGAGTATCTCCGCGAAAATACCACCAACTGGGTTGTGGTCGATTCCACCAACACCACCGGTGCTTGCAGCGTTACTGGCCTGTTGAGTGGCTATAGCTACACCTTCCGCGTCAGCTTCGACTGCGATGGCGACCTCCTCTCCGGCACCGCTCAGAGCCGCGCTGTTTGCGCTCCTGTGGCACTGCCCTACACCGAGGACTTCGAAAACCAGAGCGGTCTCTACAGCCGCAACTGCTGGTACACCGGTAGCACCAACCTCGGCTCAACTTATCCCAACCCCATCGTTGTCAACCTGACGGGCGACCCCAACAAGCTGCTCCTCCTCTACAACGGTGCCTACATCATCATGCCTGAGATGGATGCCCCGCTCAACCAGCTGCAAATCCGCTTCAATTTTGTCCAGGGTGGCAACAATGTGCGCCTCGTCATGGGCATCATGGATGACCCCACCGCTCCCATCTCCACCATCCGTCCTATCGACACCCTCATCCGTTCCAATATGGACACCACCTCGGCTTATGTCTATGTCACCTATCCGCTTGACGGCATCGAGGACACCACGGGCCACATCACCTTCTGGGATGCTTTCAACGACAACTACAGCTTCCTCGACAACATCGTCGTCGAGTATATCCCGAACTGTTCCAATGTCACAGAAATAGCCGCCAGCAGCGTAACTTCCAGCTCGGCTGTTGTAAGTTGGGCAAATGTGGCCTCCGCCACAAGCTACATTGTCGAATACGGTCCCCGCGGATTCGTGCCCGGCACTGGCACCCGTGTCAATGTCTCCACCACCTCGGCCAACCTCACTGGCCTTGCCCACAGCACTACCTATGAGGTTTACGTCTATTCTGTTTGTGGTGCTACCAACGACACCTCCGTCGCTCTGCAGAACGCCCGCTTCACCACAAGCTGCGATGTGCTCTACACTTTCCCCTATGTGCAGAACTTCGAGAACGTAGTTGATCCCGGCGATGCCTCCACCAACATCGTTCCCAACTGCTGGGCCTCCGCCCTGCTGCCCGACGGCGCAGGCCACGAGGTGCCTCACGTGTTCTACAACACCGACCTTGGCCACGCCCCCTCGCAGCAGTACTGCTTCTACTTCGAAGGCATCGGCATCGCTGCCCTGCCTGAGATGGGTGTGTCTTTAGATTCGCTCTACATCCGTTTCCACGAGTGGAACAGCGATCCCTCTGCCTATGGTCTGATTATTGGTGCTGTCGACAATATCGACAGTGGTTTTGCCTCCACCTTCGTGCCCATTGACACCATTCCGTTCAACTTAGAAGGCAACGGCAACGAGTTTAATGTCGTCTCCTTCCTCAATGGTTACACGGGTACTGCTCGCCACATCGCCATCGCCTCCTACAACAGCAATGGTAGTGCCTATGCCGACCAGTATCTGGACAACCTGGTCATTGACTACATCCCCAGCTGCATTGCCCCGATGCGTGTACACACCACTGCACTCACCAACGTTTCTGCCGACCTTGCTTGGACCTTCAGCAATGCTCCTAACTACAGCATTGAATACGGCGTCCATGGCTTCACTCCCGGTACCGGCACCACCGTCACCAGCACCACCAACAGCGTCAGCCTCACCGGCCTCTCGGCTTTGACGCAGTATGACGTCTACCTCGTCAGCCTCTGCTCTGCCACCGAGACCAGCGACACCACCTTCTTCACCTTCACCACCCGTCGTGCAGCTCCTGTCACCTCCTACCCCTACATCTGCACCTTTGCCGATTCTACTGAGGCCAACGCTTGGGAGCCCGTCAACGGCAGCCAGATCAACAAGTGGTATGTAGGCACCGCTGCCTACTACGGCACTGCCGACAATATGGGTCTCTACATCTCCAACAACAACGGCGTCAGCAACGCGTATACTAATACTACCTCATCCTTCACCTATGCCTACCGTACCTTCACTATGAATGTCGGTTCCTACAATATCGGCTTCAACTGGAAGGCCAATGGCGAAAGCAATTGGGACTACATCCGTGTATGGCTCGCCCCTGCCGACTTCGAGTTCACACCCGGTCAGACACCCGACGGTGGCACCGCTTCCTACAACTACACCGACTCCAATCCTGCTGGTTGGATACCGCTCGACGGTGGCTCCAAGTTGAACCTCGAATCCAGCTGGATGACCCGTAACGAAGATGTGACCATTACCACAGCCGGCAGCTACAACCTGGTGTTCATGTGGGCCAACGACGGTTCGTCTGGTTCCAATCCTCCCGCTGCCATCGACAATGTGGAAGTCTATGTCAACACCTGTCCCGCTCCTGTAGCTATTGTTGCCTCTTCGATTGGCACAACCACCCTCGACGTTGACTGGGTTGACCTTGGCACTCCCCTGTCATGGCAGCTTGAGTATGGTCCTCAGGGCTTCTCTCGTGGCACCGGCACTCTTATGAACGTTGTCAGCCATCCTGTCCACATCTATGGCCTTGACACCCTGACCGCCTACGATTTCTACGTCCGTCCCATCTGCGCCGATGGCGACACTGGCCGTTGGAGCTCTCCCAGCACCATCGCCACTGCTTTCTGCGACAATGCCACCGCATTTACCATTGGCGGCAGCAACTCGCCTAACACTAACTACTATGCCCCCGTCAACAACTACTACAACTACACTCTCTCCGAGACCATCATCGACAGTGCTGAACTCGCCGGTCCGATGGACATTGAGTACATTGCCTACTACTACGACTACAGTTCGCCCTCGACGGATAAGACCAACTGCACCATCTACTTCCAGCCCACTGCCAAGACGGTCTTCTCCAGCTCGTCCGATGTGGTGGCTCTCGACTCCCTCACGGCTGTCAAGGTTTACGAGGGAGCCCTCAACTGCTCGCAGGGATGGAACTACTTCCAGTTGGATACTGTCTACAGCTACAATGGCACCGGCAACCTGATGATTATTGTTGACGACAACAGCGGTGACTACAATGGTAGTTCCTATGTCTTCCGCAGTGAGCCATGTAGTGGAAGCAAGACGCTCTACTATTATGACGATACGGATAACCCCGATGTCAATAATCCCTCCTCGTTCCCTGGCAGCACTAGTACTGCCAACTGGCGCACAGCCATGCAGCTACTCTCCTGCGGCAGTGCAGGTTGCCGCACTCCCATGGTCACCTCTGTAGCTCAGACCTATCATTCCGCCACGATTTCTTGGATGGGTGATGGCTCCAACTACCAAGTCAACATCAAGGAGAGCGCAGCCGCTGATTGGCCTGCCACCGACATCGATGTCACCACCAACAGCTACACCTTCACTGGTCTCCAGCCCGCTACTTTCTACACCTTCCGTGTGCGTCAGGATTGCAGCGCCGACAGCCTCGGCTTCAGCAACTGGTACACCGACAGCTTCGTCACCGACAGCCTGCCTTGCCTGGTGCCTGACAGTCTGCACACCACCGCCGTCACCAACGCCACCGCCACCTTCGACTGGAACGTCGTCGGCAATGAAACCAGCTGGGACATCCACGTCTGGTTCACTGGCGGTCTTGACAGCATCTACCGCGTCAGCACACGTCCTGCCACCGTTGGCGGCTTCACCGCTGGCATCACCTACAATGCCTCCATCCGTCCCCTCTGCGGTGTTGACCTGATCGAGGGCGACTGGAGCGACACTGTGACCTTCACCACCGCCACCTGCCCCGACGTCACCGGCCTCACCGCCAGCAACGTGACCACCAACAGCGTCACCCTCAACTGGACCGCTGACCCGATGGCTCAGACCTGGACCATTGA
>ONJQ01000036.1 GCA_900318175.1 uncultured Bacteroidales bacterium
CACTGCTTCCGCACAAAATGAACTGGAATCCATATTCCGAAATCAGTCGGTGCACCTCATTGAGCAGTTCGGGCACCTCGGCAATCTCATCGATGATTATCAGCGGCTTTTCGGTATTCCCTGCCAATTGGCTATAGAGCAAGCCGGGCTTGCGGCGGTATCGTGAGCTTAAGTTGGTGTCCAACAAGTCGATATACATTGCCTCAGGGAATCGTGTTCTGAGGTATGTTGACTTTCCTGTCTGGCGTGCTCCAAACAAAAAAACACTGCAATTATCACCAAAATCTATGTCTAAGTACCTATTATACATTATTTGCTGATATTTAATTTAATAACGTTTTTTTTGTACTTTGGATTTTTATTGAAAATCCAAAGTGTTGGTTTGGATTTTCTGCAAAAATCACAAGTTCAAAACGACGTATTTGTATTTTTATTGTGCTAAAAGCACAATTAATCACACCAATCGTTATTCGGCCTCTACATAAAATGAAAGAAGATGGCCACAATGTCATCCTCTTTTTTTGAACGACCGTGGCTTTCTATAGAAAACACAGTCAACAATAAGTTTGAATTATAGTTTTGATTGCAGAAAATTTTCAATTCCATATAATGGGATATTGGAATTAAAGATAGGTGCATCGTGGCATAATTATTATGATCCTTGGCAGTATTACGCTATATGATTAATTTGTTAAAACCACCTGTAAAGTCCTAACTTGTTGAGCCAAATCGATTATCTTTGCAATAAAAAAATCCTAACATAATAAGGTAATGAAAAAAGAAAGAATCGTTATAGCTACACAAACAGGAAAAAGCAATAATCATTATGTTGTTTCTTCTACTATTCAGGTAATAGAAAATAGAACTATAGTTTGGGTCTATCAAGATAACGCAAAAGACCGCTTATTAGAAGGACGTGATGATAAAAGCACACGTTTACATATTAAATGTAATTTAATGACTGATAACAATAGTCGTATTATTCGCCATGTTTCAGTGATGGGATATCATTCTCAATGTAAGAATATCAGTAGTAATGGTCGTAATAAAATCTACAATATTCTCAAATGGCTTTTGATATTAGTAGTAAAAGTCGTATTACAACGGGTTTTGATCTAACAACAATTACACTAAACTCTATCTACCTTGATATGATGGGATAACCACACGCGTGTAATTAGGTCCACCTATTTCAATCCAAGGCTCTCCACCAATTACTTTTCCATAGGAATCGGTAATAGGAATAAATTTGTAAGTATAGGTACTCTTCCATTCTTCTTTTTGCTCATTGGTTAGATCACTTCTGCGTTCAATGCCGTCATGGTAGTATTGGTATTCCTTGTAGCATTGTATTCTGGCATCCAACTCTGCATTTGAGAGGATTTCTCCTATATATTTTGTGGCCATGACTTGCGCATTAGAATAATTGCCAATCTCTATTTCATCCATAACTCTTTTCGCATATATTTCAACGTTCTCCTTGAACCATCTTAGAGAATAAGTGTAGTGTGGGAATTCCTTTTTTTTATTTGCGATAACTTCAGATAGTTCCTTATATGCGTTCAGAGCTGCAGAATGTCTGTCTTGCTGCGCTCTCATGCTGTTGGCTAAAATAGATACATCTCCCATGCGAGGTCTAATAGAAGAACCCTGAAACACTGGAGGGTTGTATTGAGCATTAGCACGATCCATTAAAGCAATAAGAACAATTACAATTCGAAAGAAAGCAGTTGTTGTTTTCATGTTGTTATTACCCTCTATTCGTGTCGGGCGCAACTTTTTTGTTCTCTCCAGCACCGAGAGGGAGCAGGGTAATAAAAGAAGCGTGGTGCTGTATACCACGTCTTTGACTGAGGGTCCTGAGAAATACCTTGCAACTGAGATGTTGTAAACAGTCCACGCTATATGCGCGAACCATTATACCCACCTTGTGTTGCGTTTGAAAATTTCTCAGGTTTTCAGTCACAAGAAGAAGTATAACGCTTCTATACTTTTGGCTTGGGTCATTCCCAAAACCAATTGCAAAAATACGAATTATTATTGACATAGCAACTTTTTTTCTTCGGATGACAAAAAAAGTGTACTTTTGCATCATGATTGACTAATAGAACATGCTATCAATTAAAACGATTCTACACAAGATTGAACTTCTGTTCCTACTGCTGGTAGGTAATATTCTCTATGCTCAGAACTGGCCGGAGAGACAAGGGTTTGTGCAGTATTCTCAAGATCCGAAACCCCTCTCTATCCAAGGGCAGATTGTCGTGCCTGTCGATGCAGATTCCATTGAACTCCTTACCGCGCGTCTGCTTCACAGACACTTAAGAAACTATGTCATCATCCCCGAGCCTGCCCATTCCGACTCGCTCTACTCGCTCTTCAATCCCGATTACGGCAATATGCGGCCCGCCATCTTTGTCGGCAAGACACGACTAGCCGAAAAGTGCCTCACCCGCAAGGACGAATTACGCGATGACGGTTTCATCCTCAAGAGCGACGGACGGCTGGCTGTCATCTACGGCCTGCAGGACAAGGCTGTATATTACGGTGCCTGCCGTCTGTTGGAGCTGAAGGGCTACCGCATGACGCACCACCAGATTCCTGACGTTGCTCCCAACATCCAACTGGGTCTGCCCATAGTCGATGAGGTGAACAACCCCTCCTTCGCCTACCGCGAGATGTGGTACTACACTCCTCACCACAGCCAAGACTATGCCGACTGGCACGCCCTGCACCATCGCATCCGTGTCGGCGACAGCAACCAATACATTTGGGACAGCCGTTTTTCTGGACCTCTCCACTGGGCAGAAGGCATGTATGTACACACCTTCCAGAAACTCATCCCGCCGCAGAGGTACTTCGACCGCCACCCCGAGTGGTTTACCGAGACCGATGGCAGACGGGTACGTGACGGGCAGCTATGCCTCTCCAACCCCGAAGTGCTCGACACCCTCTGTGCCAATCTTGCCAAAATGATGGAGCAGCAGCCCGACGCACAGATATGGTCTGTATCCAACAACGACAACTACAACGTCTGCCAATGTGCCCGCTGCCGCCACCTGGACTCCCTCTACGGCGGTCCTTCAGGCACACTCATCCATTTCATCAACCAAGTGGCGCGCCGTTTCCCCAGCAAGACCATCTCCACCCTTGCCTACCAGTTCACCCGCCGGGCGCCCCAGCCAGTGAACGGACATATCGAAAAACCCGACAGCAATGTGAATATCATGTTCTGCTCCATAGAGTGCGGTCGGCAGGAGGCCATCGCCACCGCTCCTGCCGAAGCCTCATTCCGTAGGGATATGGAGGACTGGGCAGCCCTTTGTGGAATTGAAAATGGAAAATTGAAAATTGAAAAACATCTGGGTGCGACAGCTAATTCTCAATTCTCAACTTTCAATTCTCAATTATATGTCTGGGACTATGTGGTGCAGTTTCGCAACATGTGGAATCCTTTCCCAAACCTCCATGTTTTGCAGCCCAATCTTAAGTACTTCCACGACCACGGCGTGCGCCTGATGTTTGAGCAAGGCACGGGTGCCAACAACATGACCTCGTGGATGGAGCTACGCGAATACATGCTGGCCAAACTGCTGTGGAACGTCAATACCGACCCCGACTCGTTGTTGCACGACTTCTGCATACATTACTATGGGCTGGCAGCACAACCCGTTGAGGATCTTTACCGCGAGATGCACCGCGCCCTCATCGCCTCCGGCCAACGGTTGGACATCTACGGCTACCCGGTTGATGCCGCCGATGGCTATCTTTCTCCCGAGCAGGTCGCCAAATATCAAGCCCTCATCGCCGCTGCCTACGACAGCCTGCACCACTACACACAGGCCAACAACTTATACCACACCCGTTATGGCCTCTTCACCGACCAAGTGGTGCGCGACCGCATACGATACCTCGAACTCTCCAACGACTATGCCGTCCTCGAACTCACCATTGCAGGTTACCTGCCTATGGACAGCACTTTCGTGTCCCGAGCCGACCGTTTTGTTGCCGATGGCAAACGCTTAGGTCTTAACATCCTTCACGAGATGGGCTACACGCTTCAAGAGTATCGCGCCGACATCGACAATTTCCTGGCCAAAAGCCTCCAGCCTAACCTTGCACGCCATTGTCCCGCCCGCCTCCGCACGCAACCTGACTGCCGCTACCAAGCCGACGGTCCTCAAACCCTCACCGACGGCCGTGCGGGTATCCTCGACTACCGGCACTCGTGGCTCGGCTTCTATGGCGACACCCTCGATGCCGTCATTGACCTCGGCAGCCGCAAGCCTCTCCACCAAATCCGGCTCGACTTCTTTTACTTCCCCCTTTCGTGGATTTTCTTTCCGCAAACCATCAATTTCTATATCTCCAACGATGGCAGCAACTGGCGCCTGATAGACTCCCTCCATCCCGACGACCCAGAACACCTTGCCATCCCTGAAATCAGGACCTTCTCCACCCGTTCCTTCAGCCGTCGGGCACGCTACGTCCGGGTTGAGGCCATCCCCCTGCCCACTATTCCTACCTGGCATCGTGCCACCGGCAACCCCGCTTGGCTCTTCACCGACGAGATTATCGTGCGCTGAAAATCTTGCTATGTCATAAAAAAAGAGTATCTTTGCAGCCGTTTTTTTTTGACGGCAACCTATGCTGACACCTGTACATATCATTGGCATTCTCCTCACTGTTGGTCTTTTGCTGGCGGTGAGCATCCTTTCTGGCCGCAAGGTGAAGGATGCAAAAAGTTTCACCACCGGGGGCCGTTCAGGCTCTTGGATGGTCTGTGGTGCCATTCTCGGCACACTGGTCGGCGGCCAGTCCACCATCGGCACTGCTCAGCTGGCTTTCAGTTTCGGCATTTCCGCCATTTGGTTCACTCTCGGTGCCGCCCTTGGTGCATTGGTGCTTGCCTTGGTCTACGCCCGTCCGCTGCGCGAGAGCGGCTGCACCACGCTCCTCGAAATCGTCTCGCGCCAATATGGCCGCCGTGCCGAGACCGTCGGCTCCGTCCTCTTCCTCATCGGCATCTTCATCAGCATTATGTCGCAGGTGCTCTCTTCCTCGGCCATGGTCACCAGCCTTTTCCATATCCCCCTCACTTGGGCTGCCGTCATCAGTGCGGTGCTCATCATGCTCTTTGTCCTCTTTGGCGGCATACGCAGTGCCGGTTCCGGCGGCATCATCAAGCTGGTGCTCCTTTACGTCACCTCCCTTGCTGCGGGAGCTGCGGTGTGGCATCTCGGCCACGGCCTTACGGGCATCGGGGCAAGTATCGACAGCATCTATGCCGACCCCGTTGTGGCCAACCTCAACGACATCACCGACGCCGAGAGCATCCACCGCCGCTATGGTAACCTTGTGGCCCGTGGCCCCCTGAAGGACATTGGCGGCTGTCTCTCCCTCATGCTTGGAGTAGTCACCACGCAGACCTATGCCCAGGGTATCTGGTCCGCGGCCTCAACGCCCAAGGCTCGTCGTGGTGCCATCTATTGTGCCTGTCTCATCCCCATTATTGGAGCCGCCTGTACTCTTGTAGGCATGTACATGCGCGGCCATTACGTCACCGCTGCCGAGCTTTCTGCCCTCCGCGCTGCTGGGCAGCAGCTGCCCGACGGCATAGGGGTCATAGAGAGTTCCCTCCAGGCCTTCCCCGCCTTTGTGCTGAACCATCTGCCCGCATGGATTGGGGGCATCGCCCTTGGAGCCATGCTGGTCAACATCCTTGGCTGTGGCAGCGGCCTCACCCTTGGAGCTGCCACCATCTTGGTGCGCGACGTTTTCGCCAATCTCCGCCAGCTCCGTGCCGCCCGTCGCGTTGGCAGCAGTCTGCCCCGCACCCTCCGTTCCACGGGTGCCTCAACCCTTGTCCAGACGCGTCTTGCCATTGTGGGGTTGTTGGCGTTGGCTGTTGTTGTGGCCCTCTCCGTCCGTGGCACCTTCATTAACGACCTCGGTTTCCTCTCTCTCGGACTGCGTGCCGTGGCGTTGCTTTTCCCGCTGAGCTTTGCCCTCTTCCTGCCGGGTCGCATCTATCCCCGCCGCGTTGTCCCCGCCATGGTTTCGGGCACAGCCGCCATGCTCTTGGCGCGCTTTCTCAGCCTCCCTGCCGACCCCATCTATTACGGCCTTTGCCTCTCAGCCCTCATCCTCCTCGCTCCCTCGAAAGGGAAACATAGTGAAAGGTGAAAATTGAAAAGGATTGCACCTTTCAATTTCCACCTTTCAGTGATTGGTATCAGCTACTGGCTGTTTCTTTGTGCTGCGTCCCGATGAGGAGGCTTCCCGCCCGTCCAGATACCCGCCGTGCTGCCCTTTCGGCTTGTACGGCCTTTTTTATATTTCACCCCAATGGGGGTGTTTTATTAGAATTCTGCCGTATTCGGAGTGCGGGGGAAGGGAATCACGTCGCGGATGTTGGCCATGCCGGTGACGAACAGCATCAGACGCTCGAATCCCAGACCGAAACCGGCGTGCGGGCAGGTGCCGTAGCGGCGTGTGTCCAAGTACCACCACATATCCTTCATCGGGATGTTGCGTTCCGTGATGGAGTTCATCAGCTTGTCGTAGTTCTCCTCGCGGACCGAACCGCCGATAATCTCGCCAATCTGCGGGAAGAGCACATCCGTGCCCTGCACCGTCTTGCCGTCCTCGTTCTGCTTCATGTAGAAAGCCTTGATTTCCTTCGGGTAGTCAATCATAATGACGGGTTTCTTGAAATGCTCCTCCACAAGGAAGCGCTCATGTTCGCTGGCAAGATCCACGCCCCAGTAGACGGGGAACTCGAACTTGTGGCCGTTCTTCACAGCCTCCTCCAGTATGCGGATGCCCTCGGTGTAAGGCAGACGGACAAAGTCCGTGCTCACCACGCTCTTCAGGCGCTCGATGAGGCCTTTGTCAATCATGTTGTTGAGGAATTGAAGGTCGTCCTGGCAGTGTTCCAGTGCCCAGGTGACGCAGTATTTGATAAACTCCTCCTCTAAGGCAGTGAGGTCGTCGATGTCGTAGAAGGCCATCTCCGGCTCGATCATCCAGAACTCTGCCAAATGGCGCGGTGTGTTGCTGTTCTCGGCGCGGAAGGTGGGACCGAAGGTGTAGATCTTGCCCAGGGCCGTGGCACCCAGTTCACCCTCCAGCTGGCCACTCACCGTGAGGGCCGTCTGCTTGCCAAAGAAGTCCTGGCTGTAGTCAATGCTGCCGTCCTCCAGTCGCGGCGGGTTCTTCAGGTCCAGCGTCGTCACCTGGAACATCTCGCCGGCGCCCTCGCAGTCGCTGGCTGTAATCAGGGGCGTGTGGAAATAGAAGAAACCACGCTCGTGGAAAAAGGTGTGGATGGCGTAGGCCATGTGGTGACGGATGCGGCACACGGCTCCGAAGGTGTTGGTGCGGGGGCGCAGGTGCCCAATCTCGCGCAGGAACTCCATGGAGTGGCCCTTCTTTTGCAGGGGGTAGCTGTCGGGGTCAGCCTCACCGTAGATTTCGATGTTGCGGGCCTGTACCTCCACGCTCTGTCCCGCTCCCTGCGAGGCCACCAACTGGCCCTGCACTCCGATGCAGGCACCCGTCGTGATGCGGCGCAGCATCTCAGGGTCGAAGCTTGTGGGGTCCACTACCACCTGTATGTTGTTGATGGTCGAACCGTCATTGAGAGCTATAAAAGCGACGTTCTTGTTGCCTCGTTTTGTGCGCACCCACCCCTTCACTACGACATCCGTGCCGATAAGCTGCTGGCCTTCGGGTGCAAAGAGTTGTTTGATTTCTGTTCGTTTCATATTGTATGTATTTTTATTTTTTCATTTCTTTCTGTCTTGTTTTTTGAGGTTGGCAAGTTCGACATCCGAGGCGAACTTCGCAATGCGGTCCTCCTCGCTGCGACGGCAGACAAGGATTGTGTCGCTGTCCGCAGCCACGATGTAGCCGTCCAGCCCCTGCAGCACCACCGTCCTGTCCTGCGGCACGTGCACCAGCGTGTTCTTCACGTCGTAGAGGAAGGCGCGTCCCGTCACTACACCGGTGCCCAAGGCGTCGCGCTGCGAAGTGCCGTAGAGGCTCTCCCACGACTCAATGTCCGACCACCCGAACGAGGCCTCCAGCACATACACATCCTCAGCATGCTCCATGATGCCGAAATCCACCGAAATGGACTCGCTCAGCGAATACACCTCCTCCACCTCCGCGGGTGTCGAGGAGGCTCCGAGTTCGAAGAAGCTCTTGGCCACGCTTGGCAGGTAACGCTCGTAAGCGCCCCGCAGGGTGGCAAGACTCCAGATGTACACACCCGAGTTCCAGAAGAACTCGCCCGTGGCAATAAACTGGCGGGCCATCTCCACGGGAGGCTTCTCGGTGAAAGTGATGACGTGGTGCAGGTTGTGTGCCTTTGGCGATGCCGGTTCCTCGCTGAACTGGATGTAGCCGTACTGCGCATTGGGCGTGGTGGGCCGCACTCCGAGGGTGACAATGCAGCCGTGGTTAGCCGTCAGCTCAAGAGCCTGCTCCACATCGCGGACAAAATTGTCCTCGCCAAAGATGGCGTGGTCCGACGGGGTGACGATGATGTTCGCCTTCGGGTTCATCTCGCCGATTACCGCCGCCGCGTAGGCTACACACGGTGCCGTGTTGCGCCGCGTGGGCTCGCACAGCACCTGGTAAGGCATAAGGTCCGGTATCTGTTCCCTCACTTGCTTCTCGTACTGCCTGTGGGTGACAATGATGATGTTCTCCCGCGGACAGACGCGCTCAAAGCGCGCAAACGTAGTCTGCAGCATCGAGCGCCCGTTGCCCAAAATGTCGATAAACTGTTTGGGACTGCTGTCCCGGCATATTGGCCAGAAGCGGCTTCCAAACCCTCCTGCCATAATAATGCAATATGTGTCTTTATTCACTTTCTGAATGCGTTAATGTTAATGTGTGAACCCTTTTTCTCCTTTCACCTTTCTTTTTAACCGTGGCCTGCCTACTCACACGCTCACCTCGCCCTTAATGTGCGGGTGAGGGTCGTAGCCCACCAGCTTGAAGTCGTCGTAGTCGAAATCGAATATGCTCCTCTTTGCGGGGTTCAGCTCCATGCGGGGCAGCGGTCTTGGCTCGCGCGTCAGCTGCAGGCGGCACTGCTCCACGTGGTTATTGTAGATGTGTGCATCCCCCAGCGTGTGCACAAAGTCGCCATACCCCAGCCCGCAAGCCTGTGCCACCATCATGGTGAACAGGGCGTAAGAGGCAATGTTGAAAGGTACGCCGAGGAAAATGTCAGCCGAACGCTGGTACAGCTGGCAGCTCAGCCGTCCCTCCGACACGTAGAACTGGAACAGGATGTGGCACGGAGGCAGGTGCATCTGCTCCAGCTCCCCCACATTCCAGGCCGACACCAGCAACCTCCGCGAATCCGGGTTGTGTTTTATCTCCTCAATCAGGCCGCTTATCTGGTCTATCTGCCGTCCGTCCGCCGTGCCCCACGAGCGCCACTGGTGCCCATAGATGGGTCCCAGCTCCCCGTCGGGACCTGCCCATTCGTCCCAGATGCTCACACCGTGGTCATGCAGATACTTCACATTCGTGTCGCCCCGCAGAAACCACAGCAGTTCGTATATAATAGAGCGCAAGTGCAGTTTCTTCGTCGTCAGCAGCGGGAAACCGTCGTCCAGATGGAACCGCATCTGGTAGCCGAACACGCTCCGCGTGCCCGTCCCCGTCCGGTCATCCTTCGCCACCCCGTGCTCCAACACGTGCTGCAGCAAGTCAAGATATTGTTTCATATTTCCTTATTTCCAGTTCATTAGAGTTGTACCTTTGCTGTGTTCCACCTCCATACTAACCACGCCCGGCAGACCTCTGCCCCCCCGGAACACAACACTCCATAACGCAAAAAAAACAATTATATTATACCCTCTCCCCAAAAAACAGCACTATAGTTTCAACTACGAAGTGCAACACCATCCCTCCCACTGTGCATCTCCAGTTCTTGTAGGTCATTTATCTAACATTTGTAGGTCATTTCTTCCTCTTTCGGACGAAGAAATGACCTATCATAAAATAAGCACCAACAAAAAAGAAGTGGACTTGCACACAACTTGCACACAAAAAGACATTAGGAGCAGATAGAACCATAAGAACAACAAAGAGACAAATCTATGTAGGCTACCTTTTCTGATGGCAGCCATTACAAAAGGTTGTGTACATAAATCTGCGTTGCCTATTAGGGTATAATGACCGATTATGGCCCTAGGTCAGATGTTTCTACTTTAGCAAAAGGTAATATTCTTTTTCGTACGCCCTAAATCACACAATGTATACTGAGTATTCCCTTCATTCATGAAAGATTATCAAGCCATAGTGACCTGCCGAATATCCATTTTTAAATTTATAGCATGAGATTTCTATTTTATATTCTCCCGTATATGACGGCTGAACAACAACCATTGCTGATTTATCAGAATCGGTATCATATTCCTTTAAAACCCATGAAGAACCAGATTTCTGATACACTTTAACATCAATATCCGCCATGCGGTAATCTCCAAAAGCAACAATGCCATATCTATATCCAGAAGAAAGAGTCCTGGTAGTCGACTTTGTAGTTTGCAAGATGTCAAATTCTATACGAACAATTTCTTGTCGAAGCTCATCCTCGATGTAATTAATGTAATCCACAGCCTCACCGATAATGGGTGCCATACTTGTTCCATTGCCTGTTTGAGCTTTGACATTTGAAATAGTTGCTAACAATACTACAAATAATGCAACAAATAAATGCTTGTTTTTCATAACTATTCAATTTATTATTATTGATATACTCTTTTGTCTATTCTATTTCAATGATATATATATAAGATTTCACCTCTTTGACTATTTCGGTGATGCTCCGTTCGTGTTCTAAATGATTCTTCTGAACCGGCACTTCATTTGTGACTCTCTCGATTAAATTATTGAGATATTTCCCTTTAATGGCGTAGCCAGCACCTTCCACCACTAACCTTGCATTCACGACTCCTATCACATCGCCCTCTCGGTTGAAGACAGGACAGCCGCTATTACCGGATTGTACAACGGCAGATATTTGGTATTTTGATGTATCCCCCTGGAATCCCGAGCGTGCACTTACAAGACCATTTGTAAGTTTTATCTCGTCTCCCATAACTGCCCGCAGAGGGTAACCGAGTACAATCGCAGACTCACCAACTTCCGCCACCTTTGAGACTATGCTATAGGGGATAGATTGTATCTGCGAAAAATCCTGGTCGGTTACTTTAAGAATCGCAAGATCATTTTCACGATCTGTCGCAATCACATCGGCATAAAGAGGTGTGTCAAAGTCATTATTAATACCTCGAACTCTTATCCTCCTTGCATCTTCCACCACATGATAGCATGTAGCTATGAGGCCATTTTCTCCTATTGCAAACCCGCTACCTGATGCATTAACTATGAAATGGTCCCATTGGATCTGCTTAAGCCTGCTATTACGATTATTATCACTTGGGGAGAATTCTTTTTCCCTCTCCCCTCTCTCTCGGTTCCAAGGGACCGTGTTTCCTCCTTCTTGGGCGGTTTCATTCTTTGTCTTGGCTTGCCTTTTTCGACTTTTCTTCAATGATATGTTTCGCCAATAAAACCCTCGATCTATATTCTCAGAAATCGAAATCATCGATATCTTCGAATATGGACAAGGAAAGGTCAACATGAAGTCAATGCCCTCTTTACTCCATAGTCTATAGGATATATCTAATTCCATTTCCATCCGTTTCCCACCGACTATTGCCTCCCATCCCTTTATTCTTTGTGGGGAATGCGAATCAGCCGTCATAGTCATCCTTGAACTGATAGAAATGGTGATATCCGAAGCATCTTTAGCTGGATGGTAGTGAATGTAGACAAAAACATATTTTCCATCAAACTCCACTCGGTTGACAGAAGTTTTGCCATAAGTGCTAATATAGGACGCCTCCACATGAGGATTGTCGACTACGGCACTTTGTGCGTATACAGAGTATGTACACCCACAAAATGCCATAATCAGAGCCAAATGGAAAATTGCGGAAAAACGCATTTTGTTTTAGCTTTTACATGTTATACCTGTAATTTCCTGATTTGTCAGCAATAAACCACGCAGTACCTGCAAACTTTAATCTATATACGTTGAAAGATACCTCTCTCAAAGCACTTTTTAATGAATATGGAACTTCTCCATGATATTTAAATCCTCGGGCATACACTGCAACAATCGCATCCTCTGTCATGTGCACCGTCCATAGTTGTCCATATGAATCCATACCCTCTTTTAACCACTGTGAAATTGTGGAACTTGATGTGGAAAAAATTGTAGTGCCTATAATAGCCCATTCGCCGTTGTCATTCATTGCAATAGATGTAATGACCTCATTCCTCTCGTTATATTCACGTAGTTTTAATTCAAGTTCATAGGGGATATCGTTCCACGCGGCACCATTATTGCCGACCAATATTATCCATCTTCCTTCTTCGGTCAACTGGATGTCATCGATGAACTTACCTTCAGCATGTAGTTGGTCTATCTTAGAGGCTAAATCATAAGGGATTCCCTTGTAGGCATAACCATTTCGACCATACAGCATAAGGTCACCGCCATACCGAGTTATTGCAACATTTCTACATTGCCCCTTTTCCTTGATTGCATTACGAATATACTCACGACTATTTTGTGACATGGATTGATTTGGAGACAATACGAACACCATTAAGGCTAATAAAGCTGTTCTCAGTAGATTTTGCAATTGGTAGTTCTTCTTCATATTACATTTTAATTTGTGCAATAGCTGACTCAAGCTATTATTGTACAGTAATAAGAAAGTGGAGTCATCCATTTATCTTCATATCCTCGATGTGAGGGCTTGGACTCCCTTTTGTAATTAAGTAGATATGGAATTTGAATAAACTCCACTTGGAAATATCAGAGAATATACTACTGATATCATACCAAGCGATTATTCACTTTCCTTTATTCCGACTTAATTACTCTGTGAAGTGTCCAAGTTCACATCGACGAAACAAAGAGAAAATGCGCTTTCTCAATACAAATCTTCCTTTTGATTTGCAACTGCAAAAATACGTATTTTTTCTCGAAAATAACGTATTTTTATTTTAAAAAAATACAATACTTTTCGTTATTTGCTATAATACAAAGCGTTGTGATATTAATTTCCTTGCCCATGCTATAATAGCACCAGCTTTTTTGTAATACATAAGACGTTTGCAAGGCAAGTATACAATGAAAGGATGGAGCACCTCACAGGGCATGAGAGCAATTAAAGATGCTTTATCAAAAAAAAAAATGTATTTTTGCTGAAAAAAAGTAGTGACATTATTATTTGTAACATACCTTTAAACAAAACATTATCATCATGAAGAAAGTTCTTTATCTTAGTTTTCTTTTCGTTGTGGCGGGAATGGTCACTATTTGGGGGTGCAAAAAGGAGAATCCTCCGACTAACGACCAGCCTGTTATCGACACGGGGGTGAACGACACGACGGTGCCGGAGGAGCCGGCGGACAATATCTATCAGTTCAAGGTTCTTGACGGCAACGGTGACAGCATCTCCCTCAGTCAATATCGCGGCAAGGTGCTGCTGGTGGTAAACACCGCCACTCAGTGTGGATATACTCCGCAGTATACTGATTTGGAGCGCATATACGAGAAGTATCAGGACAGCGGATTTGTCATCCTCGACTTCCCCTGCAACCAGTTCGGGTCGCAGGCTCCGGGCAGCTATGACGACATTCACGATTTCTGCACCAGCCGCTACGGCATCACGTTCCCACAGTTTGCCAAGGTGGATGTGAACGGCCCGCAGGCATCACCTCTCTACGTGTGGTTGAAGAGCAAGAAGCCAGGCGAGATTCAGTGGAATTTCACCAAGTTCCTTGTCACCCGCCAAGGTGAGGTGAAGAGGCGTTTCGAGCCGGGCAATTCTATGTCCTCGGTGGAGAAGGCCGTGGCCAATGCTCTCTGAACGGAGGTGATTTCTATTAATTATGAGAGCGCGTGTCTCTGACACGCGCTCTCATAATTAATAATAGCTTTAATTGTTTTATGGATAATTCGTGTTTTTTCTGGTGGACACGCTTCTGTCAGGAGATTTATAGAGTTCCCTTTGTTGCTCACTTTGTCTCGCCTTCCTCAATCTGGTCCAGGATGCCGAGGTAGTTGGTGTAGCGTTCGGTGCTGATGGTGCCTTGTTGCACTGCTTGCTGCACTGCGCAGCGGGGTTCGTGGCGATGGGTGCAGTTGGCGAAATGGCATTGGGGCAGGAGGGTCCGCATCTCGGGGAAGAAGTGTGACAGTTCGTAGGGGGAGAAGTCGACCATGCCGAACTCTTTGATGCCTGGGGTGTCGATGAGCAACGTCGGGTGTTGGTCCGTTGCGGGGTGTTGGCGGATGCCGTCAGCGGGGTCGACGACAATCATCTCTGCAAAGGTGGTGGTGTGTTTGCCTTTGAGGCTCCAGTCGCTGACTTCGCCCACCCGCAGTTGCAGGCCCGGGACCAGGGCGTTGAGGAGGGCTGACTTGCCCACACCCGAATGGCCGCAGAACAGGGTGGTCTCTCCGCGCATGGAGGTGCGGAGGGTTTCGAGGCCGTCGCCTCGCAAGGCACTGACGCCGTGGACGGGGTAGCCGGCATCCTGATAGATGGCTTTCAGCCTGTCAAAGAGGGCGCAGTCGTCTTGGTCGTGGAGGTCTATTTTGTTGATGATGATGGTGGCGGGGATGTGGTAGGCTTCGGCAGTGACAAGGAGGCGGTCGATAAAGCCGGTGGAGGTGCGCGGGAAGGCTACGGCGGCGACGATGCAGAGGCGGTCTACATTGGCGGCAATGACGTGGGTCTGCTTGCTGAGCTTGGTGGCTCGGCGGACGATGTAGTTGCGGCGGTCGTCTACTTGGGCAATGACGCCAGTGCCGTCGTCCTGAAGGGTGTAGTCCACCCAGTCGCCCACGGCTACGGGGTTGGTCTGTTTGTTGCCGCGCAGCCGGTAGTTGCCCCGCAAGCGGCAGTCGACGGTGGAGTTGCCTGTCCCGCCTTCGGGCAGCACTTTGTACCAGCTGCCTGTGGTCCGCATCACCAATCCTTTCATGATTATAGTGTTTAGAGTTAAAAGTATACTTTGTTAATTGACTACCGTCACTTTGTAATAATGTTTGCGGATGAGGATGAGCCGCACAAGCCAGACGACGAAGAAGAGGTCGGAGAGTATCTTGTAGAGCCGTGGGAGGGGGAGGAAGAGGGAGACAAGCCAGAGGATGAGGTCCACATCGAACAGGAGGTTCCAAATCCGTTCGCGGTCGTGGAAGGTGAGTGTTGCCGACCGATGGACTTCTACCTTCGGGTGTGTGGAGCTGACGGAGAGGTCTATGCTGCGCCCGCTGCGCCCCAAGGGGATGTGCCCGCCGAATTGGACGCGCACTTGGTAGCTGCCAGAGGGAAGCTGCAGTTGGTAGGTGTCGGCCCGCATGGTGCCGGCATAGAGGCCGTCGATGAAGAGCAGGTGGGGCAGCCGCGCCTCATAGAATCGTCGCTTGTGAACAAGGGTCAGTGTGGCCATTCATTTTTCATTCGTTAATAATTGGTGCAGTAGCTATTAGGCGGAGGTGTGATGCTCTCCGCGGGGTGCTATTGCGACGGCAAAAGTACGAAAAAAAAATGAAAGGTGATAATTGAAAGGTGAAAATTGAAAAGGGGTTCACGCATTATCGCATTCGCACGTTCACGCATTCACACATTAATACATTCAAAGTTTGGTTTTCAATATTCCAGTTTTTTTTATTATCTTTGCAATTTATTTATATACATGAGAAAGGTACATTATGCTTGTATTTTGCTGACCCTCGGCATGTTGTTGTGCTGCGGGGGTGTGTGTTCTGCTCAGGATGAGTGGAACGATGTGGGGACGTGGAGTGTGGGGAAGGTGCCTCCGCATGCAAATGTGATACCTTATGCCGACGAGGAGGATGTGGCCATGCTGGGGTACCAGCGTTCACCATACTATCGCTCGCTGAACGGCAAATGGCGGTTCCGTCTTGTGGAAAATCCCTATGCCTGCCCGAAGGGTTTTTATGAACGGGACTTCGACGCCACGGCATGGGACGAGATTGAGGTGCCGGGCAACATCGAGCTGCAGGGATTCGGCACGCCCGTGTACACAAATATGCGCAATGAGTTCCCTTCCACACCACCATACGCCCCGACGGAGTTTAATCCCACGGGATGCTATGTGCACGATTTCGAGCTGCCGGAGAGTTGGCGGGGCAGGAGGGTGGTGATACGCTTCGGCGCGGTGCGCTCAGCCATGTACCTTTATGTCAACGGGAAGAAATACGGCTATTCAGAGGATTCGAAAAGCCCCGCGGAGTGGGACATCACCCAGAGTGTGCGTCCCGGCAAGAACCGTGTGGCCGTGATGGTGATGCGCTTTTGCGACGGGAGCTATCTGGAGTGCCAGGACATGTGGCGCATGAGCGGCATCACGCGCGATGTGTATATTTATTCGACCCCTCGTGTCCATATCAGCGATTACAAGCTGGTGGCAAGGATTGACGAGCGGAGCGGCGACGGCCTGATGGAGTTGGGTGTGGACCTGTCCGGAAGGGCCGCGGGGCACATGGTGGTAGAGGCCGAGCTGCGGGACAGCAGCGGGGCACGTGTGTGGAGCATGCAGCGTCGTATGGAGCCGCACGACTGGACGACGCATTTTGATGGGGAAGGCTGCCGGGTTGCCAAGGTGCACCCTTGGACAGCGGAGACCCCCTACCTCTACACCCTCATCATGCGCCTGCAGAATGCCGGCGGCGTGACCACGGAGACGATAGGCTGTAAAGTAGGCTTCCGCAATGTGGAGATCAGAGATGTGGAGTATCGTGGTGTCAGCATGGAGTATGGCGGGGGCGACCCTGCTATAGCGGTGGGTTACCCGATTCTCACCACCCAGCAGCTGTGCGTGAATGGGGTGCCGATTACCATTAAAGGGGTGAACCGACATGAGCACAGCCCTTACACGGGGCAGTATGTGACACGCGCTGAGATGGAGTTTGACATCATGCTGATGAAGCACATGAACATCAATGCCGTGCGGACCAGCCATTATCCCAACGACGAGTATTGGTACGAGCTGTGCGACCGCTACGGTTTGTATGTGTGGGACGAGGCCAATGTGGAATCGCACGCCCAGGGCTACGGCGAGAACAGCCTGGCCAAGAAGAAGGAGTGGAGCTGGCCCATGCAGTACAGAGTGAACAATATGTACCACCGCGACCGCAACCACGCCTCGGTGATAGCCTGGTCGTTGGGCAACGAGTGCGGCAACGGGGTTGCCACGGAGCATACCTACCGCTATCTGAAACGCCTTGACGACACCCGCCCAGTGACCTACGAGCGCGCTGAGCTGGACTGGAACACGGATGTGGTGGAGGTGATGTACCCTTCGGTGGACTATCTGTCCGACTATTGCAGCGAGTGGCGCAAGGTCGACGACGCTTTTGTCCGCACGGAAAAGACACCTTCCTCACCCGACCCTGACGAGAATTTGCAGGGCAACCACCGTCGCCCCTACATCATGGCGGAGTACTGCCACGCAATGGGCAACAGCATGGGTGGCCTTCGTGATTATTGGGACACGATTGAGAAATATCCCCCTCTGCAAGGCGGCTTTGTGTGGGACTGGGTGGACCAGAGTTTTGTGATGGACAGCACCGCCAACGGGGCGCCGCAGCGGTGGTATGCCGTGGGTGGCGACCTCGGCTCGCTGCCGGGCGTGGAGGATGACGACGCTTTCTGCGCCAACGGCGTAGTGGGCAGCCTTCGCATCCCGCATGCCCATGCCAACGAGTTGCAGAAGGTGTACCAGTGCCTCAAGGTGACGCAACATCGGGACAGCATCGGCGAGGAATACTATATGAACCTCATTGCGGACGCTATGGAGCCTTACCTCAAATCAAGCGGAATCAACTTTACGCGCAACTCTCCCGATATGACCCTCAGACAGGCGATTAATCAGAGCAACGCGGGCAATTATGATTTGCACTTAGCCATTCACTCTAACGCCTCGGGTGAGAACAACGCAGGTAAAAAAAGGGGAGTTGAGGTCTATTATTATCCCACAAGCTCCAAGGGTCAGGGGTTTGCCGAGACCTTGGCGACGAATTATTCCGAGCTTTATCCAGACCCTGACCGCGTAAAGACAATTCCGACGACCACCCTCGGCGAGCTCAGACTTACAAAGGCCCCCGCCGCTCTTATCGAGGTTGCTTTCCACGATAATATCGACGACGCTCGGTTCATCAGAAGCAACATAGGAGAGATTGCAAAGAACCTCGCTAAGTCCGTAGCGGAAACCCTCGGCGTTCCGTTCAAGGAGCCTTGAAAAATACTCCGTTTATGGTATAATAGACGTATCTGTACAAAAAGGAAGTGTATCTATGACACCCGAAATCAAGTCTATGATAGAAAAAACTATGGAAAACCTCAGACGAAATAATATCAAACCTTATTTTGTCGAGACTAAGGAGGACGTTCTTCCTCTCGTAAAAACTCTGATTAACGAGGGAGATACCGTTTCAAACGGCGGTTCTATGACCATCAAGGAAACAGGAGTTATGGACGAGATAAAGAGCGGAAAGTACAACTACCTCGACCGTGCCCGTGAGGGTATCACCAGGGAAGAAGTCGAGCAGGTTTACCGCGACACATATTCCGCCGACGTTTACTTTGCGTCATCAAACGCGATTACCGAGAGCGGTTATCTCTATAATGTTGACGGAAACTCAAACCGTGTTTCCGCGATACTTTACGGACCCAAGAGCGTTGTGCTTGTTTGCGGTTATAACAAGATTGTCAAGAACATCGACGAGGCTGTCGAGCGTGTAAAGACAATCGCTGCTCCGCCCAACTCTGTCCGCCTCAACTGCGGTACCTACTGTGCCGAGACAGGCAAGTGCGTTTCGCTTAATAAAGAAAATCCCGAAATCTGCGACGGCTGTCACGGTTCGGGAAGAATCTGCTGTAATTATGTAATCTGCGCTCAGCAGCGCCACGTTGACCGTATCAAGGTCATCATCGTAGGCGAAAAGCTCGGATACTAAAAGCTCAGCTCCCCTTGGGGAGCCGAGCTTTGCGACTTTCAAAGCTTTGCTTTATCTGTCGCAATTCTGCGAGCTCTTGTTGTCGCAGTTCTGGGAGTTCTTGTTATCACAGTTCTGCGTGTTTTTGTTATCGCAGTTCTGAGAGCTCTTCTTGTTCTGGTTCTGCTTGTTGTGTTTATCCTGATAATTACTCACGGTAATC
>ONJQ01000017.1 GCA_900318175.1 uncultured Bacteroidales bacterium
GCAAAGTTGCAGGAGGCATACGAGATGGGTAGGAATGCCTAAAAACAGAATATGTATAGTCTGAAATACAAAGTGACCACGAGCACCTGCGTCAGCGATGGAAGGCTGAAACTTTATTCTGCCCTCTAGATGATGAAGATGGTGTTTGTTTCGAGCAGATTGGCCGCATCGCTGGCGAAGGCATAGCAGGCTAAGGCGAGACAGGGATGGGGACAAGATGCCGAAAGTAATGCTAATATGGCATAAAGAGACCTGAATAAGCGGGAAAGAATATACACATCTGTCTAATGACCGATTTGGGTTGAATGAGTAGGGCACAATAATCATTGCGATGTTGCGTTATCGAAGTATGAATATAAAAGAGTTATTTCAAGAAGCCCAGCGGGCCGAAACCCCGACCCAGGCAATAGGCATATACGAGAAGATAATACAGCAGGACCCACAGAACTCGGAGGCATACAATAACATAGGCGAGCTCTACGGCAACATGGGACAACCGGGGCGAGCATTGCCCTATTTTGTCAAAGCCACTGAGCTGAATCCAATGAAGGGGGTGTATTATAGCAATCTGGCACTGGTGCTGCATTGTCAAGGACATGTGGAAGAGGCAATATCCAACTATTCCAAATCCATCGCTTTGCAGCCCAGCTGGTCAGCCTATAACAACCGCGCCACGCTTTACAACTACCGCAAAGAATACGACAATGCCATTGCAGACTGCACAGCCGCCCTCAAGCTGAATGGTCAAAACGGCGAGGTTTGCACCAAAGCCCACCTCTATGCCACACGCGCCGATGCCTATATGGGCAAAGGCGACTACAAAAAAGCACTGCAGGACCTCAATACCGGTATGGCGTTGAACCCCTCGGACGACATCATAGGCTTCTACGACAAGGGTATTCTGCGTTGCAATTTGAAACTGGGCATCAGCCCCTGCGAAGGCAAAGGCTGCAAATAACAATCGCTCTAATATATAGTATGACTGTTTTTCCAAAAAATCTTTCTCATTGTCGCGTCCTTTCGGGACGCTGATGGATAGATTCTTCTGTCACCGCACAGCGCTACGCTTGTACGGTGTTATTGATATTCAGCCTCTTCGAGGCTGTCAGAAATCAGTCTTAATTAATACTAAAGCCATTTAATAAACAATCGGCCAAGTCATCCATTGGTTGGAATTGGCAGGGCTCTCTCACCACCGCCACGACAACCTTTATGCAGTGCGTTGGGCCAATCGCCACGCCGCCAGACATTTCTACAAAGACTTAGTCAATCTCTTTTATTCTGAAACAAAAACACCTAATACTTTCACCGTGACTTAGATGTGTCTTCCTTTCTACATCAATACTTTATCAATATTCCAACCGTAGAATAACGCTTCTAAAGCGTCGAAATACCGTTGAAATATCGTCGAAATATCGTTGAACTAGAGTTGATATAAGGATGGATTATCCGTGGTGGTAGGAGGGTGGGGTGGGAAAGTTTGAGAGCTAAAAGCAACTTTTTTTGTATATGTCGCGTAAAAGTCGTATTTTTGTAGGCTGAATTATAAGATAAATTAATTAATAATTATAAAATAACAATATGATTAGCAACAATTTCGCCCCGAGACACAACGGTGTCTCCAATCCTGCTGACGAACAGAAGATGCTGAAAGAAATCGGTGTCGGTTCGATGGAAGAACTTATCGACAAGGCTGTACCCGCTGCCATCCGTCTGAAAGAACCCATGCCTATTGCCGATGGCATTAATGAGTACGAGTTCTTGAATCGCTGCCGCTCGCTGGCTCAGAAGAACAAATTGTACAAGACCTATATCGGTATGGGCTACTATGGCACCATCACCCCGTCGGTAATCCAGCGCAATGTGTTTGAGAACGCCGGTTGGTACACCGCATACACTCCTTATCAGACTGAAATCAGCCAGGGCCGTCTGGAGGCTTTGATGACTTATCAGACCATGGTGGCCGACATGACCCACATGCCCATGGCCAACGCCAGCTTGCTGGACGAGGCCACGGCCGGTGGCGAGTGCATGTTGATGTTCTTCGCCAGCCGCAGCCGCCAGGCTCAGAAGGATGGCGTGAACAAGATTTTCGTCGACAACGGCATCCTGCCGCAGACCCTCGACGTGATGCGCACCAATGCCGCTCCCCGCAACATCGAGATTGTGACCGGCGAGGTGAAGGACTTCGATTTCGACGCTTCCAAATACTTTGCCGTCATGGTTCAGAACCCCAACCAGTTTGGCGAGGTGACGGACTACACGGAGTTTATTGCCAAGTGCCACGAGAAGGGTATCTTTGTCGGTATGGCTACCGACCTGATGGCTCTGGCCATGGTGAAGACTCCCGGCGAGATGGGTGCCGACTGCGCTTTCGGCAGCAGCCAGCGTTTCGGCCTGTCCATGGGCTTCGGCGGTCCTCATGCCGGTTTCTTCGCCATCACTGAGGCCTTCAAGCGTTCGTTCCCCGGCCGTATCATCGGTTGGAGCGTAGACGTGAAGGGCAACCCCGCCCTGCGTATGGCTCTGGGTATGCGCGAGCAGCACATCAAGCGCGACAAGGCCACTTCGAACATCTGCACCGCCTCGGCTCTGCAGGCCATCATGAGCGGTTTCTACGCCCTGTGGCATGGTCCTGAGGGCATCCGCAACATCGCCGGCAACATCCACAGCATCGCCACTGTGCTGGCTAAGGAGCTGGAGAAATACGGCTACAAGCAGCACAACCGCGCCTTCTTCGACACCCTTGCACTGCAATGCCCAGTGAAGACCGATGTCGTCAAGAAGGTGGCACTCGAACATCAGATCAACTTCCGCTATATCTGCGAGGAGTGCATCGGCATCAGCATCGACGAGACCACCAGCCGCGACGATGTGAACGAGATCATCACCGTGCTGGCCACCGCTGCCGGCAAGAAGCCCGAACTGCTGCAATGCAGTGGCAGCTGCTGCACCAGCATCGTCTCGCTGCCGGAGAACTTGATGCGTACCACTCCTTATCTGACCCATAGCATCTTCTCCAAGTATCACAGCGAGACCGAGATGATGCGCTACATGAAGAAACTGGAGGTGAAGGACCTGAGTTTGAACCGCGCCATGATTCCGCTGGGCAGCTGCACCATGAAACTGAACGCCGCCGCCGAGATGCTGCCCCTGAGCTGGAGCAAATTCGGTGGCATTCACCCCTTTGCCCCCGCCGACCAGACCGAGGGTTGGACAGAGCTCATCAACGACATGGAGGATATGCTGGCCATCGTCACTGGCTTTGCCGGTGTGTCGCTGCAGCCCAACTCCGGTGCAGCCGGCGAGTACAGCGGCCTCACGGTCATCCGCAACTACCATATCGACCAGGGGCAGGCCAACCGCAATGTGTGCTTGATTCCCGCCAGTGCCCACGGCACCAATCCCGCCAGTGCCGCCAAGGCCGGCATGACGGTGGTGGTGGTGAAGTGCAACGACCGCGGCGATGTGGACATCGACGACCTAAAGGCCAAGGTAGAGCAGTACAAGGACAATCTGGCTTGCATCATGATTACCTATCCCTCCACGCACGGTGCTTTCGAAGAGGGCATCCTTGAGATTGTGGACATCATCCATGGTGCCGGCGGCCTCGTCTATATGGACGGTGCCAACATGAACGCCCAGATCGGCCTGACCAGCCCCGGACGCATGGGTGCCGATGTGTGCCACCTCAACCTCCACAAGTCCTTCGCAGGTCCTCACGGCGGCGGCGGTGCCGGTGTCGGCCCCATTGCTGTCAGCGCCAAACTGCTCGACTTCCTGCCCAAGCACAGCCAGGTGGAAGTGGGCGGCAAGAAGGGCAACGCCATGGCCGGCGCTCCTTACGGCAACGCCCTGCTGTTCCCCATCAGCTACGGCTACCTGCTCATGCTGGGCGGCAAGGGCTTGACCGAGGCCACCAAGCACGCCATCCTCAACGCCAACTACCTGCGCGCCCGTCTGCAGAAGTACTACAAGATTCTCTACACCAACAAGAACGGCATGTGCGGACACGAGATGATTGTCGACTTCAGCGAGTTCAGCCTGAAGGTGAGCGTGGGCGACATTGCCCGTCGTCTGGACGACTACGGTTTCCATGCTCCCACTGTGGCATTCCCCGTCCACAACACCCTCATGGTGGAGCCCACCGAGAGCGAACCCCTCAGCGAACTCGACCGTTTCTGCGACGCCCTCATCGCCATCCGTCAGGAGATTGACGACGTGATGACCGGCAAGTACGACGAGAAGAACAACCCCATCGCCAACGCACCGCACACCATGCAGGTGGTCTGCGCCGACGAGTGGAACTACCCCTACAGCCGCCAGACAGCAGCCTTCCCGCTGCCTCACGGCGACAAGTATTGGCCGACCATCAGCAAGATCGACGACGCCTACGGCGACCGCAACCTCCAGCCCGTCTGGCCCGCCGAGTAATAGAATGTACATTTAATGCGCAAAAGGGTATCCGTTTGGGTACCCTTTTGTGTTTTTATTCAATATGGTTTCAAAAAAAAACATATCCCATGTTGTGATTTGAATTTTCATTGCGTCTAATGGGGCGTAATAAATAATACAAAGTTACTATATGGAAGTCGACGAAAGGTCATTCAAGGAACTCATACATCGCCACCGCGATATGATTTGGAGTATCTGTAAGAGCTTCAGATTAAGTGCGGCATGGACCACAGAAGATGCTTTCCATGAAGTGCTCTGTGACCTATGGCGCGGGTTTGCGAGTTTCGACAGACGCAGTTCGGAACGCACTTGGATTTATCGAGTGGCTACTAATACTATGATTTCCCTGACGAGAAAGGCAAGTAATAAGCCGACTGTTCAGCCAGACAGCAATCAAGAGCCGTCATATAATGACGAGGACTATCGCGACCTGGTAGAATTAATAAATGCAACAACCGAACCCGACCGTACAATCATAAAAGCACGCCTGCAGGGGTTCAGCTATGCCGAGATAGCCAATATCACAGGTCTGACCATTGGTGCTGTGAGTATGAGACTTTCACGCGCCTTGCGCAAATTACGGAAACAATATAATCAGAAATAACATGCGAGATTTTAAGCAACAAATGAAAGCGTACAGCGACGAATTGAAAAACTCCCGATACCCGCACAGCGATGCGGAACTGGACAAAGAGATTCGTAGTGTTTTATGGAATATCACACCAGCCGAGAATATAAAAACCCCTTCAAAACGCCTATTGTGGCCTGCCGCTGCCGCTATTGCTGCCGCCATCATCATCCCAGCGGCAATCTTTATGAAGAGTGGTACTACAAGTGAAATAGCATCAATAGATATTGACGGAGAGCATATCTATTTTGCTTGCAACAACGGCTGCACCCCAGAAGGTACACTTCAAAACTTTAAATCCATTATACGATGAAACGAATAATTTACCCATTGATATTGTTATTGTTGGCTGCATGCCAGCACGATGACGTGTTACCTGAAGCCACCTCCGCAGCCAAGGAGGTCTACCTGCAATATGCCGACCGCAAGGACTTGACGGTTGCCCTCATCGGCAATTACCAAGGCTACAATGCCGTGATGTTACAGGCACAAACCAAAGAGGATTGGCTGCAACTCTGCGAAGAGTTTGGAGTGAGAAACAATATAGATGCCGAAGCATTGGACACATCAAGAGTGTCGGGTCTCACAATAGCCAGCGTCAATACAGCAAATTACAACAGCTTGGAGGATTTTGAGTCGCACTCCGACAGCTGCATTCAAGAAGCGGTGTCTCATATTTCAAACAGCATTATTAGAGAAGCGGTTACTCACGTCTTCGACAGTCTGGCTGGGCTGAATCCAACTCCAAGCAGCCGTCCCATTACCATACGCATGGACACTTGCTATCATGTCACTAAACATCTTCATTATGACCATGGTGTATTGGTTGACTCAGCTGACATTCCTGACACAGCCATCCCTGCTTGGAACAAAAGGCTGATGAACACCACCATCGACAATGGTCATAGCGGCTACATCATACACGACGACAGCGACGCACTCACGCTCTGGCTCTTCTTCTACACAACCCCTGCCGAGAAAGAACAGATACTTAATCATGTCATACCAATAAACACACAACAATGAAAAAAATTGCATTCATCACAATGGCGGCCTTCTTGCTCTTCGCTGCCTGTAAAAAAGAGCCCATCAACGAACCTCAGCCCCAAACCGACACTGCACCAACCGTCTCATTGGCTGGAACCTCATGGGAGGGAAGCTATGACGACAACTATCGAGGCTATCCCGCTACCCTCATGTGGAGTATCGACTTCCTTACCGACAGCACCGGCACACTTCATTTAGATATTGTCATCGCCGCCAGTCCACAGCCATCCTTTGATGACAATTTCACCTATACCTTCGATGGAAGAGAAATATGTACCTACGGTAGTGAAAACATGGGTGACTCTTCCCTGTTTACTTACGACTCCACCACACACACCATCTCAACGAATATGTTTGTAGGCGACGGCAATGTAACCCTTGGTGGCTATACAGTTCTATACCCTGAAGGTCAGGAGCAATATGTCTTTCCTGTCAGAACATCATGGGAAGCAGAACAGCAACTGACGGTAAGCGACACACTGATGCCTGTGGATTGGGGGTTAGACTTCTGGGAGTATGGTTGGGGTGGTCAGATTAACTATTGTGCGGGACAAACCTGTTCCGGCACCTCTTTCCTCTGGCAATACGACAGCATGACACACTCCGGATCCGTCCGTATCAACGGCACACGGCACCCCTTCACCTACGACCCCATTGCCGACCTCCTCACGCTCGACTACAACACGCGCCTACACGGCACCTCAGTCAACATCGGCGGCACACTGCAATTCCGTCGCAAAGACACCATGAAGAAAACCAATAGAAGTCCCCTCAACGACCCAATAGCCCCAACACTCCAAACCTCATTCCATCTTCTTTAGCACAAAACCTGCGAAATACAAAAAGGCTTGCCTTTGAGGCAAGCCTTTTTAATGTGATTATTCCATGTCAGCCTCATTATTCCACGCTCACCTCGGCGGGCGCAGCCTCGCTGAGGGCGGCATCGAACTGGTGGCTGGTGTCGCCTTTCTCGATGTTGAAGGTGAGGCCTTCGGTTTGGGTGTCGGAGCCTTCGAGGGCGGTGATGTGGATGGTGTCGCCCGGCAGGATGTCGGCTTTGATGATTTCGTCGGCCAGATCGTCCTCAATGTAGTGCTGTATGGCACGCTTCAACGGGCGGGCTCCATACTGCTCATCCCAGCCTTTGCGGAGGATGAAATCCTTGGCCTTCTCGTCGATATCAATGCCAAATCCCATCTCACGGACACGCTTAAAGAGTCCCTTCAGTTCAATCTCGATAATCTTATGTATGTCATCGCGTTGTAGGCTATTGAAAAAGATTACATCGTCAATGCGGTTCAAGAACTCGGGAGCGAATTTCTTCTTCATCTCCTTGTCAATGACGGAGCGTTCCAAGGCAGCCTTCTCGGCCTCGCGAGCGGAGGTGTTGAAGCCCACTCCAGTGCCGAAATCCTTCAACTGGCGGGTGCCGATGTTCGAGGTCATGATAATGATGGTGTTCTTGAAGTCCACTTTGCGGCCAAGGCCGTCGGTCAGCTGGCCGTCGTCAAGCACCTGCAACAGCACGTTGAACACATCGGGGTGAGCCTTTTCAATCTCGTCCAACAGGACGATAGAGTAGGGCTTGCGCCGCACCTTCTCCGTCAACTGGCCACCTTCCTCATATCCCACATATCCCGGAGGCGCTCCGATGAGGCGCGACACGGCAAACTTCTCCATGTATTCGCTCATGTCGATGCGTATCATATTGGCCTCGCTCTCAAAGAGGTATTTGGCCAGCACCTTGGTCAGATAGGTCTTGCCCACGCCTGTGGGTCCCACAAAGATGAATGATCCGATGGGTCTGTTGGGGTCTTTCAGTCCGGCGCGGTTGCGGCGGATGGCCTTGGCAATCTGTTTCACGGCGGCATCCTGCCCCACAATGACACCTTGCAGCTCGCTCTCCATGTGGAGCAAGCGTGTGCCCTCGTTGGAGGCAATGCGCTGCACGGGCACTCCCGTCATCATGGCCACCACTTCGGCCACATCCTGGTCAGTCACCTGCACGCGCTTGTCGCGGTCGTCGGACTCCCACTGTCGTTTGCGGTTGGCCAGTTTCTCGCGCAGTTCGCGTTCCTGGTCCCTGTATTCGGCAGCCTCGTTATAGCTCTTCTTGGCCAAAACCTCCTTCTTCAGCCCTTCGATGCGGGCAATCTCGTTTTCGAGTGCGATGATGTCGTCCGGCACCTCCACATGAGCTATGCGTACGCGGGCTCCTGCCTCGTCGAGGGCATCGATGGCCTTGTCTGGCAGCAGACGGTCGCTGACATAGCGTTCGGTGAGTGCAATGCAAGCGTTCAGAGCCTCGTCGGTATATTGCACCAGATGGTGGTCTTCGTATTTCTGCTTGATATTCTTCAGTATGGTGAGAGTCTCCTGCGGTGTGGTGGCCTCAACCAATATCTTCTGGAAGCGGCGCTCCAAGGCACCGTCCTTTTCAATGTATTGGCGGTACTCGTCGAGGGTCGTGGTGCCGATGCACTGTATCTCGCCGCGTGCCAGGGCGGGCTTGAACATGTTCGAGGCATCCAACGAGCCGCTTGCACTTCCCGCACCCACAATGGTGTGAATCTCGTCAATAAAGATGATGATGTCAGGATTCTTCTCCAACTCGTTCAGCACGGCCTTCATGCGCTCCTCAAACTGTCCGCGATACTTGGTGCCAGCCACCAGCGAAGCAAGGTCCAGCGAGATGACCCGCTTGTCGTACAGCGTGCGTGGCACACGTCCTTCCACAATGCGCAGTGCCAGTCCCTCGGCAATGGCGCTTTTGCCCACGCCGGGTTCGCCAATCAGGATGGGGTTGTTCTTCTTGCGGCGGGAAAGGATCTGGGCGATGCGTTCCAGCTCGCGTTCACGTCCCACGATGGGGTCCAGCTTGCCCTCGCGGGCCATGCGCGTCAGGTCGCGCCCGAAATTCTCCAAGGCCGGTGTCTTGTTCTCCGACTTGGGGGTAGAACCCTGCTGGCCGAAGGCTCCGCCGGGACGGCGCAGCTGGTCTTCGTCGGGGTCGGCATAGGCGTCGTCATTGTCGTCCTCGCTGGTCTGCGCGCGGAAATCGGGTAGGGGAGAGTTGAAGTCCTGCGGCGACATTGAGGGAGGGATGTTCCCGTTGCGCTGCAGCTGCTCGATGCACTTATTGTGGTCCACGTCGAAGGTTTTCAGCACCTGTGCCACCGTGTTCTCCCCATCTTGCAGCATGGCGAGGAACATGTGGATAGTGTGAATCTCCTTCGACTTGAGGCGTGAGCTTTCAAGGAAGCTGAGGCGCAGAATCTTCTCCGTCTGCCGCAGCATGGGAATCTCGCTGTCCATGCTGTAGCGGATGTCGCTGTCCATCTGTCCTACCAAGCTCTCTATGCGTGACTTCACAGCGGCCAGATCCACGTTCATCTGGGTCAGAATCTGTACCGTCGACGACCCCTCCTCGCGCAATATCCCGAGGAAGAGGTGTTCTACTCCTATTGCTCCGTTTTTCAGGCGGATGGCTTCATCGCGGCTGTTGGCGATTGCCTGTTTTGCATGTTCTGATAATCTGGGTTCCATAGTTCTATTTTCCGTTTGCAAAATTACTACAAAATCCATTAATAGCACCCCTCTGCCTCCAATCTTTTTCAACACCCTATTGTTGGTTTTCCCCTCCGGCTTCAAAAGCCATTTGTAATTGGGCAATCCAACTGCCCCTGTCAACCCCTATTGTTAATAAAATGTCTCCACAACTCCTTTTATGTGAAAAAAAAATCGTATCTTTGTATTTTGTTAGTGCTAAAGCAATGGCATTTTACGTTTGAAACACAATAATATAAGTAAGAGATGATTTCTGAAAATGAAAAAATAACGCGCGTAGACATCGAAACTACCATGAAGACTGCCTACATCGACTATGCCATGTCGGTCATCGTGTCGCGCGCGCTGCCCGATGTCAGAGATGGCCTCAAGCCCGTCCAACGCCGCATACTCTATGCCATGAACGACATGGGCATGTTCTACAACACCGCTTACCGCAAGTCCGCCACCGTAGTCGGCGAGGTGTTGGGTCAGTACCACCCCCACGGCGACTCCTCCGTCTATTTTGCTATGGTCCGCATGGCCCAGCCCTGGAATATGCGCTACCCCATGGTCGACGGGCAGGGCAACTTTGGTAGCATAGACGGCGACAGCCCCGCAGCCATGCGTTACACCGAGTGCCGCATGGAGCAGATAGCCAATGAGATGATGGCCGACATCAAGAAGGACACCGTCGATATGATGCCCACCTACACCAATGAGCGCGAAGAGCCCACCGTTCTTCCCGCACGTGTGCCCAACCTCCTGGTCAACGGCTCCAACGGCATCGCCGTAGGTATGGCCACCAACATGCCCACCCACAACCTGCGTGAAGTCCTCGACGGTTGCATTGCCTTTATCGACAACAACGACATCACTGTCGACGAGCTCATGCAGTACGTCAAAGCCCCCGATTTCCCCGGCGGCGGCACCATCTACGGCTACAACGGCGTGCGCGATGCCTACAACACCGGTCGCGGCAGCGTCGTCCTGCGGGCCGACACCTCCATCGAGGTGGACAACAAAGGCCGCAACATCATCGTTGCACACACCATCCCTTACGGTGTCAACAAGAGTGAGATGATCAAGCGTCAGGCTCAGCTCGTCAAGGACGGCAAGATTGTCGGCATCACCGACATCCGCGACGAGTCCGACAAAGAGGGCACCCGCGTGGTCTACATCCTGCGCCACGACGTCGTCCCCAACGTCATCCTCAACAAGCTCTTCCAGCTCAGCGAACTGCAAAGCTCCTTTGCCGTCAACAATATCGCCCTTGTGCATGGCCGACCCATGCTCCTCAACCTCAAGGACCTCATCCAGAACTTTGTCCAGCACCGCGAAGAGGTGGTCACCCGCCGCACCAAGTTCGACATGGCCGAGGCCGAGCGTCGCGCCCACCTGCTCGAAGGGTTCCTCCGTGCCATCGACATCATCGACGAGATTATCAAACTCATCCGCGCTTCACGTTCCGTCGATGAGGCCAAGCAAGGCCTCATGGACACCTGGCAGTTCAGCGAACTCCAGGCACAAGCCATCGTCGAGATGCGTCTGCGCCAACTCACCGGCATGGAACGTCAGAAACTCCAGGACGAATACGACGAGAAACTGCGTTTCATAGCCCGTTGCAAAGAAATCCTTGGCGACCGCAATGAGCTCCTCGGCGTCATCAAAGCCGAGCTGGTCGAAATCCGTGACAAATACGGCGACGACCGTCGCACCGCCATCAAATACGAAGCCTCCAACTTCCGCATCGAGGACACCATCCCCAACGACGAGGTGGTCATCACCATCTCCCACATGGGTTACGTCAAGCGCACACTCCTCAACGAGTATCGTGCACAGACCCGTGGCGGCGTCGGCTCCAAGGGCAGCTCCGTCCGCAGCGAGGACTTTGTCGAACACATCTTTATGTGCACCAACCACAACTACCTCCTTTTCTTTACGGAGAAAGGCCGTTGCTACTGGATGCGTGCGTTCGAGGTCCCCGAAGGCGAGAAGAACTCCAAGGGTCGTCCTATCCTCAACATGATTAATATCGAGCCCGACGACAAGGTCAAAGCCTACGTCAACGTCGAGAGCCTTACCGATGCCGAATACCTGCAGAACCACTTCATCGTCATGTGCACCCGCAACGGCGTTGTCAAGAAATCCCCGCTCGAAGCCTACTCTCGTCCCCGTGCCAACGGCATCATCGCCGTGGGTATCCGCGAAGGCGACGAACTCGTCTCCGCCCTCCTCACCGACGGCAACAGCGAACTCCTCATTGCCTCCAAGAACGGCAAGATGGTGCGCTGCGAAGAATCCGAGTTCCGCGAGATGGGCCGCGGGGCCTCCGGCGTCAAGGGCATAACCCTCTACGGCGAAGACGATGCCGTCATCGGCATGTTGACCTCCAACAGTGAGGACGACGACATCCTCGTGGTCAGCGAAACCGGCTTCGGCAAACGCTCGGCCCTCAGCGAATACCGCAAGACACACCGCGGCAGCAAGGGCGTCACCACCCTCAAAGTCACCGACAAGACCGGTGGATTGGTGGCCGTCACCAACGTCAACGACGAGGAAGACCTTATGATTATCAACCGCTCCGGCATCACCCTCCGCATGAAAGTGGCCGACCTCCGCGTCCTTGGCCGCAACACGCAGGGCGTCAAACTCATCAATCTGCGTGGCAAGGACTTCATCGCCTCCATCACCAAAGTTCCCACGGACAATGAAGAAGAATCTCAGCCCGCAGAAGAGGTGAATAACTCTGACACTCAGGCCGATAATCAACCCAACGACACACCCGCCGAAGAGTAGGGGAGTGGTTGCCCTGCAATAAATCAATAGTAACGAATACAAAACAGAAAAACAAACTTAAAAACACATATCATGAAGAAAATTGCTTTAATGTTGGCTCTCGTAGTCATCGGTTACACCGCCGGAGCTCAGTCCCTCAACGTCTCCAGCGCACGTGAAGCCCAGAACAGAGGCTATTTTGACAAAGCTAAAAAACTGATCGACGCTGCTTGCGAACACGAACAAACCCGCAACGACGCCAAGACCTGGTACTATGCAGGCCTTATCTACAGCCAAATCGGTGGCGAAGCCGAAAAGCCCAAGTCAAAGTACAAGAACCTTGACCCCGATTGGCTCATCAAGTGCAAGAGCGCTGCTCTCCGCTGCAAGGAACTCGACACCGAAAAGGAATATGCCGAGGGCAACAACACCATCCTCAGCTTCGTAGGCAACGAGTACTACAAAAAGGCCATCACCGCCTTCAACCAGCAGAACTGGACCGAAGCCATGTCCCTCTGCGACGAGTCCATCAAGATCTTTAACGAGTGTGGCAAGAAAGAGTACGCCTCCGAATCTTACCTGCTCGCCGGCAAGGCTGCCTTCAACGCCCAGAACAACGAGGCCATCCTCAAATACCTCAAACCGCTGGTGCGCACCCGCTCCAAAGATGCCTTCGTCTATCGTACCCTCTTTGACATCTACAAATCCACCTCCGACACCAACGAGGCCATCAAGGTTGCTCAGAACTACGCCAAAGCCGCCAAGGACGACTACAACGCCAATATGATGCTGGCCGAAGCCTATCTGCTGAAAGGCAACCTGGAGGAAGGCAACGCTGAAATCCAGAAGGCCCTTGACAAGACCGGCGACAAACCCGAAGTCCACGCCAGCCTCCTGGCCGCTGCCGGTGCCGTCTTCGAAGGCGTCAATGACTTTGCCAACGCCGAGACCCGCTACAAAGAGTCCCTCACCGCTCTTCCCAACCAGTTCCTCGCCAACTTCGGTCTGGGCAAGATGCTCTACAACCGCGCCGTCGACAAGCTGAACGATGCCAACAACGTTCCTCCCGACGATGAGACCGGCCTCTACGAGAAGCTCAACCAGGAAAGCAAAGACTTCTTCCGTCAGTCCATTCCTTACTTCACCAACGCCATCAGCTTCATCGACAACCTCGACGAGCATGGCCAGGCCACCAACCGTGCCAACCTGTTCCACTGCCTCAACGCTCTCAACACCGTCTATGCACGCTTGGAGATGTACGACGAACTCAAGCCCATCAAAGCCCGCATCGATGAGCTGAAGAAAGAGGCCTCAAACTAAACTGATGTTTTCATTTTTCATGTTTTTATGGGGAGCCGCCTAAAGCGGCTCCTTTTTTTATTCCACCATTCATCCTTTTTTATTCCGTTTTTCTTCCACATTTCGACAACTGCACCATAACTCTTCCGTCGCTCCTTGTAGGTCATTTGTTCCTCATTTCTCTAACATTTGTTCCTCATACATTGGATAAATGCACCTTTAACTGTCTAAAGAGTGACCCAGAACGAGCGAACCTACACCAAGGTTCGCCATAGCGAAGTCTAAGATCAGTTACATGCCTAAAAAACGGATTTCCAATTCTACGAGTATCTGTGTTATGTTAAGTAAAGTGTATAACTATGTTCTTTTCGGTACAAACGTTCTGCGCATCGTTGTTGCCCTATATGCCCTTGATAGTAATGTCTCATAATGGCATGGTACAATTACTAATCTTGCATGCACATAAGGCTTAGATATTTTTCAACAGCAAACACAACCAAAACAATTTGAAGAATCACCAGGATTGAAACTGATACAATCAATGCAATTTTCAGATGTTTTGAAGAATGCTGTTTCATAATCTGAAAGTATGTATTGTGAAAAACAGGAAAACGAAACGTGGATGATTATTCCAGTCCGGCAAGTTGTTTTATTAATTGCATGTAGGCGTTGTAGTGGCTGAGGCCGCATTCGTCGCAAGTGTCGGCCGGGTCGTGATAGCCACCGTATGGGCCGCCCATGGTCAAAAGGAAAATTGACGGACAATAATTCGAAAACCAGTAATGGTCGCTGTTTGGACGGTTGTCGCGTGGACGGATCTCAACAGCTGCATGGGTCTCGTCGTTCATGGCCTTGAGCTGGTCATAGTACTGCTTGGTATTCTTGCTCGTGGCATTGAAGAACATGATGCCTTCGTCGCCACCGCAAAACATGTCTATGTTGCAGAGTAACTTTACTTTAGAATAGTCAATCAAGTGATTTTCAGCAGCATAGTGAGAGCCTAAAAGGCCTGACTCCTCCCCGCTGAAAAGCATGAAAACCATTGTGTAGTAAGGCTTTTGGGAAGCAGCGATGCGAGCTAAATCCATTACTGCTGCCACTCCGCTGGCATTGTCGTGGGCTCCGTGAAAGACAATCCCCTCTCCCATTGTTCCACAATGGTCGTAGTGAGCGGTGAAGACTATCATGCTATCAATGACGCCACGGACATATCCCACCACATTCTGGGTGCGATAATCCTTGTGGAACTGCAAAGGGATGTCGGCCTTGACCTTTCTTACACGCTTGGTAATGAGGGTGTCAATCACTTCGATGAAAACGGGATTGGCCTTCTCGGGACCAGCAATAGGCGAATAGGTATCCAATTGAGGAACACCGATGACCCATGTGCCATCCTTGAGTTGCTTGGACCACTTGGCCTTTTCCAGTTTGTTGGAACGGGACAGCTGCGCGGCAGGAAGGACGCGGAACTGCGAGTAGGGTTCAAGCTCTATGCCGTTGATGGAGAGTGATGTTGGGCCATTGAAGCTATAGCAGTCCAGCGTGTAGTGCTGCATATAGTCGACTTGGAGCGGCAGGAGGCCGAGACGTTTCATCTCAGAGGAGAGGAACTGCGCTGCCAAGGAGTCGCCATGATGGCAGAACCCGCGGCCATACATGCGGTCCGAGCTGAGGGTCTGGATGATGCGGCGGGCGTAGGCGGAGTCCTGCGCATGGGCAGTGGCAAAGGCCATGATTGTGAAGAGGACTGCTATCAATACTCTTTTCATATTGCGGAGGTTTTAGAATCCGGGGAAATGGATGAAGATGGTGGGCAAGAGCAACAGGAAACCAATGACAATGAGAGCCAGAATGAATTTCCAGACCCATTTGACCCATGTGGCGTAAGGAATTTTGGCCACACCGAGGACGGCGATGAGCACGCCGCTGGTGGGCGTGAGCATGTTGGTGAAACCGTCACCGAACTGGAAGGCCAGGACGGCAGTCTGGCGGCTGACGCCGATGAGGTCGGAGAATTGTGCCATGATGGGCATGGTGAGGGCCGCCTTGGCGGAGCCGGAAGGCATGATAAGATTCAACAATGTCTGGAAGACATACATGACGCCGACCGAAGCCACATCGCCGCTTTCAGCCAGAGAGCGTGTCAGTGCATAGAGGAGTGTGTCGATAATCTTGCCATCGCGAAGGATAAAGATGATGCCGCTGGCCAGTCCCACCACGAGGGCTGCGGAAAGGATGTCCTTGCAACCGGCCAGGAAGAGCTTAGCAATACTGTCGGCACTCTGTTTGTCGGCCACACCGCTGCAGATGCCCATGGCAAGGAAGAGCGTAGAAATCTCCTTGACATACCAACCGTAGCCCAGCACGCCGACGATAAGGAAGCAGATGGTGAAGAAAAGAATGTCGAGAATGAAGAAGTGGACGGACTTGCGAAGGGTGACAATGCCGGTGACGAGGAAGAGGCCTGCAAGGATGGGCATGAGGGGCAGCGAGGCCTCTCCCCCTCCCATGGCCACGGTGGTGGTGGGCATGGTGAAGGCGCAATAGGCCATGACCACCGTGAGCAGACCGAAGAGAATCCAGGCGACACGGGGCGTGGAGTAGGCTACAGGATTTTGCTGCTGCTCCTCGGAGCGTTGACGCCAATAGTTGTCAATCTTGTAAGTGGGTGACTTTTCGGGATGGCGTTTCACACGGTTGGCGTACCACAGTACAAAGGCAATGCCAATGATGGTGAGAACAATCCAGCAGAAGAAACGGTATTCCAGGCCGGAGAAAATGGGGAGATCCGCGATGCCTTGCGCAATGCCGATGGTGAAGGGATTGAGCATGGCCCCTGCAAAGCCCACATGAGCAGCAACATAGCACATGCAGACACCCACGATGGAGTCATACCCCATGGAGATGGCCAAGGGAATGAAGATGATGACAAAGGCGATGGTCTCCTCGCTCATGCCAAAAACGGCACCGAAGAGGCTGAACATAATCATGATGAGGGCAATGATGATGTTCTCGACACCCAACCGCTTGAAGAGTTTGTAACGATTGAGCCGCAGGACCCTGCGCAGGAAAGACATGACGCCAATCTCGATGGCACGGCTGTTGTTGAGGATGTTGAAAGCACCTCCGACCATAAGGATGAAAATGATGATATCGGCTTTGTCGACAAAACCGTCGAAGAGAGCCGAAAAGACTTGCCAGGTCTGGGGGTTGCGCTCAACGTAGCGGAAAGAGTCGTTGCGCACCACCTCGCGGAGAACTGTGGAGCCGTCGGCATTCTGGACGGTGATGGTCTCGCGGACAAACTCGCCGGCAGGCACAAACCACGTGCAGACTGCGGCAAGGACGATGAGGGCGAAAACGATAGTAAAGGTATGCGGTATCTTTTTCATGCGGCAGGAGGTGTTGGTTGTTGGGGTCAATGCATGGAAGCCAGGAAGCTGTTACGGTAGCAGGGCTCGGTCGAGACATCGTCACCAAACCAAGCCGGTGGGACAAAAGCGTTGGCACGCTCGGTATCCGGGAACTCCACTTCGACGAGCAGAAGACCGTCGTGTCGGCCATGGAACACATCCAACTCGGCAGTAAGGCCTTGGTAGTCGGGGTTGCCACTGAGCTGGAAGAGGTCAATAAAGTAGCGGGTCTTGGAGACCTGCCCGCTGTCACATTTGGCACGGAGGCGGTTGTAGCTCTCGGCGGAGAGGGTGAACTCCTCTTCCCTATTATGGATGGCTGTGGAGTTGAGACGTAGGCGTTCCTTGACAGTGAGAATGTAAGAATCCCCCATGCGGCGGATTCGCAGCGTGGGGGATGTGCATAGATAGGCTTGTTCAATCTCCAGATGCCTGAACTGGTCCAGATTGTCCGGCAACTGGGTGACAAGGTATTTGCGCTCTATTTCCATAATGACATTAAGCAGGAATTAGAGTTTGCTGAGGCATTCGGTCACATTCTTCTCAATGCGGCCAACGATGTCGGCGCAGTCCTCGGCTTTTTGGAACTTCTCGCCAGTGATGTGTTCGTAGAGCTCGATATAACGGTCGGTGATGCTGTTGACAATCTCGTCGGTTATCTCGGGGACCTGCTGACCTTCCTTGCCCTGGAAACCGTTGGCCATGAGCCATTCGCGGACAAACTCCTTGGAGAGTTGGCGTTGATGCTCGCCTTTGGCCAAACGCTCCTCGTAGCCATCGGCATAGAAATAGCGGCTGCTGTCGGGGGTATGGATTTCATCAATGAGATAGATTTTGCCGTCGCGTTTGCCGAACTCGTACTTGGTGTCGACGAGGATAAGGCCTTTCTGAGCGGCAATCTCGGTGCCACGCTGGAAGAGGGCGAGTGCGTAGCGTTCCAATTGCTCGTAATCCTCTTTGGAGACGAGGCCTGTGCGGATGATTTCGTCGCGGGAGATGTTCTCGTCGTGTCCCTCGTCAGCTTTGGTGGTGGGGGTAAGGATGGGTGTGGGGAATTTCTGGTTCTCAACCATGCCTTCGGGCAGGGGGACACCGCAAAGGGTGCGGGCTCCGGCCTTGTACTCACGCCATGCACTGCCGGCCAGGTAGCCACGGACTATCATCTCGACGCGGAAGCCTTCGCATTTAAGACCCACGGTGACCATGGGGTCGGGGGTGGCAAGTTTCCAGTTGGGGACGATGTCGGCGGTGGCATCGAGGAACTTGGCAGCTATCTGGTTGAGGACTTGTCCTTTGTAGGGGATGCCCTTGGGAAGCACAACGTCGAAGGCACTGATGCGGTCGCTAACGACCATGGCCATGTATTTGTCGTCGATGTTGTAGACGTCACGTACTTTGCCTACATAGAGGCTTTTCTGCTTGGGGAAAGAGAATTGGGTTTTAACAACTGCTTTCATGACGATATTTCTTTGAAATTCAATATTAAGAATTATGTGGATACAATAACGAGAAGAATGATAATAATGTTTGCTATGCTATCGAGGGTTCACTGCTCTTGGTCCAGTTGCTGGGCAAAGAAAGTGAAATTGACTTTGC
The DNA here is from genome assembly GCA_900318175.1 of uncultured Bacteroidales bacterium. Lineage (GTDB taxonomy): Bacteria > Bacteroidota > Bacteroidia > Bacteroidales > P3 > Colimorpha. Next base: position 18,763 of record ONJQ01000017.1, read on the forward strand.
CGTAATGGCGATGCTGCCAAAAGTGAGGGTGCTGTTCGAACTCGAATTCGCGCGGGTGTTCGAGAATGAAGATGCCGTCGTCGGTGAGGACATTGCTGCTGAAGACAGCATCGGGTATCTGAGAAAGGTTTTCGAGGGCGTAAGGGGGATCGGCGAAGATGATGTCGAACTTCTTGTAGGCTCGTTTCAGGAGGTCGAAGACATCGGCCCGGACGGCATGGAGGTTGTTGATGCCCATGTGCGAGGCGGACTGCTTGATGAAATCAATGCACTGGTTGTTGATGTCGACAGAGGTGACCTCCTTGGCACCACGCGAGATGAACTCGATGGAAACGGCCCCGGTGCCGGCAAAAAGGTCCATGACGGTGACTTCCTCGAAATCGACATAGTTGTTCAGGATATTGAAGAGGCTTTCGCGAGCCATGTCGGTGGTGGGACGCACGGGGAGCGACGTTGGAGGATTGAGACGGCGGCCTCGGAGTGAACCTGCAATGATGCGCATGATATTGCTGTATATTAGTAATTAAGGTGGTTTGTATTCAAGAAAGAATTAAGGTGTGGCGATAGGTGTGGAGCGTTTGGAAGTCGGGGTTGAGGAAGGTGTAAGGCTTGCCTGTGTAGAGGGTCACATTGGGGAAGAAATGCTGCATACGGGAGAAGAAGGTGCGGTCCACAAGGCCACAGATGGCAAGTTCCATGTCGGGGGTTTCGAGATGGAGATGCTTCATGACGCTGAGGGCATGATATAACACCTCCTCACTGTCACCAGCAGGATAGCTGTTGGTGAGGAGCAGGTTGCCATTGAAGAAGGCTTCGATGTCGGCAGCCCCTTCGCGCACATGCAGAAGTATATAGGGATGAGAACTGCTGGCCGAACGGTGTGCGGCCTCAATAAGCACAGCGTGTTGACAGAGGATGTCGATGCCGGGCAGCGTGACTTTGAAGGCGGTAGCCATGTCGGCAGGAGCGGCAAAGACAAGGTAGGCATTGAGCGAGGACAGATAGGAATGGTAGATGCCGGAGCCCTCCCCCACCCTTGCAGCCGTGGCGAGATATTGACGGTCAGCCGACGGGTCGTAAAGATGGGCAGGGACACAGACGGACTGCATGGTGGGCAGTATGAGGTTCATCTGCTTGAAGCCCAAGGCAACCTCATCCTCGCCGATGGTCTTTGCCACTTGGCGGGCAACCTCCATAGCGGACATCCCCTCGCTGAGCGGGCAATCGCCCACGGTGAGCAGCAGGGTGTCCACGGTGGTAACCGAAAAAGAAAATCCATTTGACCGAAGGCAAATGGATAATCTTTTTTCACTGTTAGCCACTGGTCTATCTGTCGTGATAATGTCTGTGACTAATTGGGACATTTTTATTCAAAGTTACCGTCTGTGACAGTCTGGGTCATGTCACCTACCTTCCAACCGGGGAAGCGCTGGTTCTGGGTCAGCTCGGCAATCTTGTTGACAACCAACTGGTGGTCCATGTCGGCAAGCAGGTCTTCCATGTTGACCAAGCACTCGAAAACGGGCATCTGGTAACCGCTCTTTTCAATGAAGCCGGCTTTCAGGTCGAAGTCGTACTTTTTGTCGCGGGGATAGGGAACATAGCGGAGGTTGAGAATCTCCTCGTCGGTGAGTTTGAACTTGCCCGATTTGCGCAGGTTGTCGATGGGGTTGACGTATTCGGTCACGCGGCTAACATAGCCAGCCTTAATCTGGTCGGCTTCGGTCAGCTCATTGATATCGACATCTTCGGGAATCTTGTCATAGTTGATGTTCTTGTTGACAACTCTCAAGCTGTCCTCGTTCATAAGGCGGTTGAACAGGGTGTCGAAGCTGCCGGTATAGCAGCCGTAGGTGTTCTTGTAAGCCTCTTCGAGTGTACGGATAGCTTTGAGTTTTTCCGCACATGCATCGCGGCGTTTAGTGTACTCGTTGTCAAACTTAACAGGCTTCATGACACTCATATAAAGAGCAACAGCCAGTCCAATGATGACAACACCCAAAAGGATTTGAATCAAAGTCTTACTTTTCATGATATAGTATTGTTTTTATTTTCTATTTCAGTTTGCAAAGATACAAAAAAAGTACGATGTGATGAAAAAAAGTATGAAGTATTTTTTCTATTGCTGTTCGACATGATTGATAACAACTTGACATTTATAGTTTTCCGACAGCCATTTGGCGACTCTTTCTGCACAAAAAACCGACCGGTGTTGCCCTCCAGTACAGCCAAAACTGACGCTAAGATTGGTAAAGTTCCGCTCTAAATATTTCGTCACCGAGGCCCCGACAAGCTGTTCCGCAGCCGCTATGAATTGTTCCACGGCAGGGTCGCCCTGCAGGAATTCCACCACGGGCCGGTCCTTGCCCGTATAGCTCTTGTATTCGGGATAGCGACCGGGATTGGGCAGCGCGCGACAGTCGAACACAAATCCGCCTCCATTGCCCGAGGGGTCTTGTGGGATGCCTTTCTTATATGAGAAGCTGTTCACCGTCACCCGCAGGCCTGTATGCGCCATTGTGTCAGTCTCGGCATCCTGCTGAGCTATCACGGTGCGCAACACCTCGGTGAGGTGAGGCAATTCGACGGGCAGCGGATGACTGTCCAGAATTGTGCGCAAGTTGTTCACCGCAAGGGGAATGCTGCCAAGGAAATAATCCTTCCGTTCAAAGTAGCCCCTGTAGCCGTAAGCGCCCATTGCCTGAAGGATGCGGATTAGGACGTAGCCGTAGAAACGGGCGCGGAAATCGCTGACATCGATTGCTGTCAGGTCGGCAAGACTGCGAATGTAGTGGCTCAGCAACTCTTGGCGGATGGCCTCGGGGATGTTGCTTTTGGAGCTGTAGAGCAACGCCGCCACGTCATACTGGGCCGCACCTCTCCTACCCCCTTGGAAGTCGATATAATAGGGCTCGTCATCCACCAACATGATGTTGCGCGACTGGAAATCGCGATAAAGGAAAAAACCGCAGTCGGTGTCCAACAGGTAGTGAATCAGCGTGTGGAAATCGCGTTCCAGCAGCTCCTCGTCGAAGGGGGTGTGGCGTAACTTGAGGAAACAGTATTTAAAATAGTTCAGGTCCCACTGGATGGACTGCGCGTCGAAGTCGCTGCGGGGATAGGCATGACTGAAATCCATGCTGCGGCCCCTCACCTGCATCGTGGCCAGGTCGGCCAGCACGCGCTTGTACAGGGCAAGCATCTCGCCGTCGAACCCCTTCCCTGTCCGCTGCTTGTCGAAGAGGCGGGAATAAAGCGTCGTGTCGCCCAAGTCCTGCTGCAGGTAGCATCGCCTGTCCTCACTGATGGCATAAACCTGAGGCACATTCACGCCCCTTTCCGCTAAACTGCTGCTGTAGTAATAAAAGGCTTCATTTTCCCGCACGTCTTCATTCCATGCAGCAATAGCGCTCCGCGAGCCGTTAAACGCACGCCAGTATCTGCGGGCGCTCCCGTGTGCACCAAGCGACAGAATCTCCGTTGGCTCCGCACCGCTCCAGCGCAGGAACAACCGTTTGATTTCTTCCTCTATAGCCATGTAGGTAACTTCAATCGGACAGTTCGTCAAGCATGTGGCATGTGCCAGTGAAATAGGCACCCGGCTCAATAGCCAGTTTGTTAGCCACGATGTCTCCCTTCACCCTCGAAGTAGCATAGAGAGTGAGGAACTCCTTCACCGACAGGTTCCCGTCGATGGTTCCGATGACATTTGCGTTCTGGCACACCACGTTGCCCAAGATGTGTCCCTGCTCGCCAATGACCAGTTTGCCTGTCAGGGTGATGTTCCCTTCCAGCGTTCCGTCCATGCGGAAATCCCCGTTGGCCTGTATGTCGCCCTTGATGGAGGTCCCCACCGTGATGGTGTTGATCAGGCCGTTGATATTATCGCTCATTTTCTATAGTATTTGTCGTAAAACAATCTGTAGGCATCCACCTGCTTGCGGTTGTAAAGGGTTACGTAGTTCTGCTTAGAGATGGCAAACACCTCGTAGTCCTCCGCGCTGTACTCCGTCAAGGGGCCGTCGCCCGACTGCAGATGATTTGCAAAATCCACAGCCTCGTTGGCATCGTTGAAGGTGTTCACCGTCACCATCTGTGTCGAATCCGTGAACATCAACGGGGCCGACTTATAGCCCGAATTTGCGTAGTACGTCAGTATGAATCTGCCCATATTCCCTTGCAGTTGCGTGGCACGGATTTTTTTCTCCTTCACAAGGACGATGACCGTGTGGGGCATATTCTCGCGGTAGCGAAACAACTGAGCCTCGGGAGGCAGTTCACTATCTTCCGACTGGCTCTGATTGCGCGAACGGCGGATTTTTTCGCGTGCCTCGATGCCGCCTTCAGGCATCTTTTCCTCAATCTCTTCATCCGTCTCGCCACCGCTGTTGGCAATATATTTTCCACCCTCGCCCATCAGGTAGTCCAGTTGGTCCTGCGCCAAGGCAATCAGTGTGTCGTCCTTCGGGTATTCTTTTATGATGTCTTGGAATGTAGTGATGGCAGACTTCTTGTTGTCCATTTTGGCGTAAGAAAGGCCTTCCCAGTAGCGGAACTTGCCCAGCATGGGGTTGCCCTCGTACAGCATCTTGGCATTCGCCACGTTGCTCAGAACAGCCTCATAGCGATGCTTACGATATAAGGTATAGACGTTGTCGTAGTCCTCCTTGATGATTTGTCCACGTCGGATAATCTCCTTGTAGTAATCCTCATCCAAAATCAGATTGGCGAAATCACTGTCCGGGAAGCCCATCAGCACCATGTCGCGGTAATAGTTGGAATTTGGTGTATTACCCTGCCTGTCATAGATTTTATAAAGCATATAGAATGCCTGTACAATCTCGGCATTGGTGGTGAAATCGTTGGTCATTCTCAGATAGCATTCCAAGGCTTTGGGCAGATTGTGTATGCCGTCGTAGAAGATGTAACCAGCATTCAGCAGTCCCACTGCGGTCTCGTTCATCATCGAATCTATCTCCTGCTGACTTTTGGGCAGGTCTTTCAGGTAAAAAGCCACATCATGCGGGTCGTTGGGATTGCCCTTTTGCTTGACATCCGTCGAGTCCCCTTCTCCATTCCCGTCTGCCAGTGTGCTGTCCTGTCCTGCATTCAAGCTGTCGGTCATGTCGCTGTTGTTCATCATGGCCAGCATGTTCATGCCCAACATGCCCTTTGAGGAAAGAAACCAGTAGTCCTCCAAATTGCGCATGCCCCACCGTTGGCGGAAGGTCTCCTTGCCTTTCTGCACGGTGTTGCTGTTGTAGAAGTACCAGTCGCCCTGAAGGGTGTTCTGCTGGCCTTTGCTCTCGTTGGCCAATTGCTCCATCATCTCCCGCTCCTTGGCTTCTTCCTCGGCTTTTCTCAGCTCTTCAATCTTCTTGTTGATTACCTCTAAGAGCTTCTCTTGCGGCAGCTGCGACAGGGCAATCAGGCTGTCGTTGCGCTCTATGACACGGGTGTTTACCACCAAGGACGAAAGCAGGTCGTAGTGTGACTTGATGTCAGCATAGTGGGGATAGTCGGGCTTTATGATGGACATTGCCGTGTCGTAATAGATCTGCGACTGGTCGTAGTCCTGAAACTTGTCAAACAATATTCCTGCCACCCTGATGGCCGACCGGGCTTTCTGAGCCGGGTTGCTCTTCGACACCGCGCACGAGGTCTTGAACTCTTCGCACGCCTTCTTGGTCTCGCGCATGCCCATATACATCTCGCCTTTGGCGTAGTATATCTGGTCTACAAACTCCTCGTTTTTCTTGTCTTTCAGCATGCGGTCCAACAACCGTTCCAACTTCTCGCGGTTGGTATGCTGCAGGTCGGCGCATGAGGCCATGTTAAGCCTTGCATTGAACTCCATCTCATATGAGGGGCCGCAACTCAGCACCTTCTGGAAGTACTTGGATGCCGTCGGGCGCTTGTCCTGTTCCTGATAGATTTGTCCAAGGATATAATAGATGCGTGCTTTCTGCTCCCGCGAGGGGTGCTGTTCCAGAGCCATTTTCAGGAAGTTGACGCCCTTCTTATACTTCTCCTGGGGCAGCGTGCACTCCGCCATTGCGAGGTAAAGGTTCAACTTCTGGCTGGAGGCAAAGTTGTCCTTTCCTGCTGCCACAACCATCTCGTCCAGGTAGCTTTCGGCATCTCGGTAGCGCTTGTCCATCGTTGAGCAACGCGCTTGCAGTATGGCTGCCTCGTCGGCTATGGCCGTTCCGGCATACTGCGAGACAAGCATCTGGCAGGTGCTTGCCGCCGTGACGAAATCGTGCTTGTAGAAGGTGGCGTAGGCCGTCATCAGATAGCATTTCGGAATGTATGGCACATGTTCCTGTCCGTCCACAAAGATGCTGTGCTTCTTGATGCCCTTCACACTCTTTTCGATGGCACGGTCGAATTGAGGATTCAATGACTTGCTCTCCTCCTTTGTCCCCATCTTATAGACTGGCAGCACTCTGGTGTAGTCATCCTTGTAGCGGTCGTTCATCATGGCCACACCCTTCTTCAGACTCTCGTTGCCGTTCCACCAAATGTTGTAGTGCGTGGTGATGTTGTGGAACTGGATGTTGGCCCATGTGGCCTTCTGGGTGGAGCAGGACGGGAACACAAGGCAAGCCCCAACAATCAGGCATGCCGACACAATGCCGACACCCCATCGCCGTAGTGACCCATGCCCAGTATGTCTATCCTGCAACACTTTTAAAGAATTTATGTATGTGTGAACGCTTTAATGAGTTTGTCTATTAATAAGCTTCTATTATTCTATTATCTACTATCTACGTCTACACATTAAAACGGAAGTGCATAATGTCGCCATCCTGCACCACATAGTCCTTACCCTCCACGGCAATCTTGCCTGCCTCGCGGCATTTGGCCTCACTGCCCAGCGCCACATAGTCGGCATATTTTATCACCTCGGCACGGATAAAGCCTCGCTCGAAGTCACTATGTATAATTCCTGCTGTCTGAGGGGCTTTCATTCCTTTCTTGAATGTCCAGGCACGACATTCCTTCGGGCCTGCGGTGAGGAAGGTCTGAAGGTTCAGCAGCTTGTAGGCGGCTTTTATCAGGCGGTTCACGCCGCTCTCCTTCAGCCCCAGGTCTTCAAGAAACATCTGTTTCTCCTCGTAGGTCTCCAACTCGGCAATGTCCGCCTCGATGCCGGCACCTATCACAAGCACCTCAGCGCCCTCATCCTTCACGGCCTCTCGTACCGCGTCGACATATTTGTTTCCTGTCACCACCGATGCTTCGTCAACATTGCACACATACAGTATTGGTTTAGCTGTCAGCAGCATCAGGTCCTTTGCTGCCTCTTTCTGGCTCTCGTCCAGCTCCACCGTGCGGGCGCTCTTGCCACTCAACAGCGCATCGCGATACAGGTCCATCACCTCCACCAATTTCTTCGCTTTGGCGTCGCCACCGGCTTTGGCCTTCTTTACCTCTTTCTCGTAGCGGTTCTCGATGGTTTCAAGGTCCTTGAACTGCAGTTCGAGGTCAATGGTCTGTTTGTCGCGAATGGGGTCCACGCTCCCGTCGACATGCGTCACATTGTCGTCGTCAAAGCAGCGCAGCACATGGATGATGGCATCCGTTGTGCGGATGTCTGCCAAGAACTTGTTGCCCAGACCCTCGCCCTTTGAGGCGCCTTTCACCAGGCCGGCAATATCAACAATCTCCACGGTGGCGGGCACTACTGAGGCGGGGTGCTCCATCTCCACCAGTTTGGCTAAACGTTCATCCGGCACCGTGATTACGCCCACATTGGGCTCAATGGTGCAGAAAGGGAAGTTGGCAGCCTGTGCTTTGGCATTGCTCAGGCAGTTGAAAAGGGTCGACTTGCCCACATTCGGCAAGCCCACTATTCCGCATTGTAGACTCATTGCTCTATTACTTTTTCAATTAAATATTGGTTTCGTGTAGTTGAATTGCGGCACACCAGCTCGCCGATGAAACCGGCCAAAAACAGCATTGTGCCCATCAGGATGAACAGCATCGAGACGTAGAACCACACGCTGTTGGTCAGCGCTATGCGTCCGCAGATGCGCATGGCGCACACCACCACGAAGGCGATGAAGCCCAGGAGGAACGACACACTGCCCACCAAACCGAAGAAGTGCATGGGCTGTTTGCCAAACTTGGACATAAACATGATGCTCATCAAATCCAGATAGCCGTTCACAAAACGGTTCAGTCCGAATTTTGTCACACCGAACTCACGCTTGCGGTGCTGCACCACCTTCTCACCAATTTTCCCGAAACCTGCCCACTTGGCAATCACGGGGATATAGCGATGCATCTCACCATAAACTTCAATACTCTTCACCACGTCCCGACGGTAGGCCTTCAGTCCGCAGTTGAAGTCGTGCAGCTTAATGCCGCTCATCTTACGGGTTGTCCAGTTGAAGAATTTTGAGGGGATGTTTTTGGCCAACTTTGAGTCATAGCGTTTCTTCTTCCATCCGCTCACCAGGTCGTAGCCATCCTCTTTTATCATTCTGTACAACTCTGGCACCTCGTCCGGGCTGTCCTGCAGGTCGGCGTCCATGGTGATTACCACGTCGCCCTGTGCTTGGCCGAACCCAACGTTGAGGGCAGCCGATTTGCCGTAGTTGCGGCGGAACTTCACTCCTTTGTAGCGGGGGTTCTTGGCGTGCAACTCTTCTATCACACTCCATGACTTATCTTTGCTGCCATCGTCCACCATCACAACCTCGTAGTCGAAATGGTGCTCCTCCATCACTCTGTCAATCCACTCAGCCAGATGTGGCAGTGATTCATCCTCGTTGAATAACGGTACTACTATCGAAATATCCATTTTGAATATGTTATTGTTTTCTTGTATGTATTTGTTTTTGAACCAAGATTCTATTTTTTTACTTTCACAGGGGCTTTCTCTGTCCGGAACAGCAGGGCTGCGAAGAACGTAATGATGATGCTCATCACTGCCGAACGGAATCCCGCAATGAAACCCCAGTCACCCGCGGTGTATTTCTTCACGCTCTCCACGGCCATAGCCGCCTCCGGGCTTGTCTCGGCGGGCTCCATCACCTCAATACGGCAATTGTTGTAATAACCCACCAAATCGGTATGCAAAGCCCCGCAATTGAGCCAAGTCCATAGGCCGTAGACTATTGCGCTCATCACTCCTATGCCAAGGCCCAGCAGCATCAACTCCTTCAGCGTAACCTTCCCCTCGGGTAGGCCTTTTCGATAATGGTATGTGGCCCAGAATATGCCCACTGCCAGAATAATCTCGGTGATATAGTTCTCCGGCGTGGCCATAGGCTTGGCGGCAAGCCAGTCCCGCACAGCGACAATGACGGACATGGCAGCACCCGTAAGCAGTCCATCAATGAGGTAAGCTTTGCGGTAGTTGCCGTATATGGTTGATTTATATCTCCTAAATATTCTTGCCATCGGTATTATTACGGTTTGCAAAGATACAACTTTATTTTGAATTGCGTAGGTTTTCAGTAAGCAGTCCCAGTTTGTAGAAGGCAAAGAGCTTCATGTTCACCCTCTTGCCACTCACGAATCCCTCTTTGAGCCAGGGCCGCACCAACCGGTATAGGGCGTAAATGAATCCGTCGACTTTGAACCTGTGCAGTAGGCGGTAACAGCGCAGCAAGGCCACCTGCTCTGCAAAGCCCCTCTCCTGCCCCATCCAGCGGTAGATTTCGGCCAAGCTTTGCACTCCTTCCTCGGTCTTGGCCAGAAAGAGGTCGTTGGACTCGACGTCGCCGTTGACTACGGGGTTGTCGACATGTGTGATGGGGATATGCTGCTGCATGAGCCGGTATCCGAAGAGGGTGTCCTCATGGCCGTATAGGCTGATGCGTTCGTCGAAGGGGATTGCTTTCAGCACGTCGCGATGGACGATGAAGTTGTTGGTCATGAACGACCGGTATGGGTGCTTGCGCCGCTGATGCGCGTTGCGACTCTCGCACTTCACGCCGTAAACATAACGCAGGTGGTGTTCGCGGTCATCGCTCTCAGCGGCATACTCCCGTCCGCCGCACACTACCATGTGCCGCGTCTCCCGACCCAGAAAGTAGGCATACCGTTGCAGGAACCCCTCTGGGATGACCGAGTCGCAGTCTAAAAACAGCAGATACTCGTACCGTGCATTTTGCCGGAAGAGGTTGCGGATGCGGGCGCGGCCCACATTCTCCGGCAGCACGATGTAGTGGCCGACAGCCTCAACCACTTTGTTCGTCTCGGCAATGGCAGCCTCGGAGTGGTCATCTATGCAGACCAGCTCGCAGGGTACGGCGGCAGTGCGCATCTGCGCGGCCAGTGCCGCGACGGTGTCGCGCATATCGCGGTTGTATATGGGTATGCATATTGAAATCATTGCTCCCATAACGCAAAAAGCCCGCATATATTGTTGGAATGTTTGAAAGTGTTGTCGGGTCGGTGGTTTATGTACCCTTGGTTCATGCTGTTACGCAGTTGCCTCGCTCTCGCTCCAATTCTTATTTTTCAATTGACTTATGTCTTATATTTCATTTCTCCCTCAAAAAGGGAATAAATGAAGGACAAATGATGGGCACCTGGTTGCTACCGGGCGAAGGGAGGGCGAAGGCTATGCGTTGCGGGGGCTGCGGCCGGTAAGTCGCTTGAACCAGGTGCCGAAAGCGGACTGGTTGGGAAAACCCAAGCGCGCGGCCACTTCCTTGACGGAGAGCCTTTGCCCGCGCAACAGACTGTTGGCCGCTAAGAGGCGGTGGCGGTAAATCCACTCTGAGGGGGGTGCGCCCAGAGGTCTCTTTGACACAGATGCTGAGCCGTTTGGGAGTGATGTTCAGCTGCTGGGCGTACCAGTCGAGCGCGTGGTGCTGGTGGAAATGCTGTTCCACCAAACGCAGAAATTCCTCGGTGTGCTGTTCGGCTGAGGTGGCCACGCGCTGGCTCCCGGTGCTGTGCAGGTAGGGGCCGAACCCAAAGAACCAGGCTTCGAACAGCAGGTGCAACACACGGTCCATATTGGGGTGCGACGGCACCCGGAGCAGCCCCCGCACCATGCCAATGAAATTGAGCATGGCAGCCGTCATCTCCTCATCAAGTTGCACCATTGGCTGACGGTAGATGGAGAGGAGGGTGCGGTAGGAGTTGCCAAGGTTGAGGCTGTCCGTAAAACGCTCGGAGAGAAGCATGGTGGCGGCACGGAAGTCGGCACATACCTCCTGAGTGTCAATAATCATTCCCGGCAGGGCTATGAGTATGCAACCCGCTGAGAGCGTCAGTTCATGGTAGTTGAGCCTCAGCCGCAGGTAGCCGTTGCGGCACAGGAGGAAGACAATCTTGTCCGTCATGATCTCCCGCCCTTCGACCAAGGGCATCAACTCGCCTAAGGGTTCCCCATCGTCTACCAGATAGATGGCGTCGCCATAATGGATAATGGATACGGCCTGTTTGAATTGTTGATGTATTTCTTCCATGTCTTGATAACGCAAGGTTGTTCATTTTGGTATGATGATTGTTCATATTTCTATCGTTTGGGGCGATTGTCTGTCGAAAGTAGTACTTTTGCACTGAATTTGAAAATTATGCAAGATGAATCGAAACAATAAATCATTAATCATGCTCCTTGCCGCCGCCGCGATGTGCGGTGTGGCCGGAGCGCAAACCGAAAACAACATGGACAAGAACAACATGCAGCGTGTGGCCGACACGGTGAAAAACGGCTACCAGAAGATTGAGGAGGGTGTTGTGACAGGCTACAAGGCTATTGAGAGTGGCGTGGTGAATGGCTACACGGCCATACAGGATGGTGTGGTGGAGGGCTTTACCCGCATCAGCGACGCCTTTGTCAAGAAGTTCCTAATGCGCGAAGGCGAAACCCTCGAGGAGGCCAAGGCCCGCATAGCCAAAGAGGAGGAGGAGCTGCACACCCGATAGGAAGATATGAAGAAAGGTCATTTGGTAGCAGCGAACCGCCATAGGTATATAATTTTGCTGTTGGCGGTTCTGCTCTCGGTGGGGGCAAGGGCTCAGCGGGAACCTCCGGCGACGGGTGCGGAGGGTGTGGTGGTGGATGTGCGAACGGGCGAACCCATACCGTTTGCACAGGTGGTGTTTGTAGGCTCAAGGATTGGGGCAATGGTGGACACGGCTGGCCATTTTATGGTTGAAAACAGGCAGGGTCTGGTGACCCTGTCGGTAGGCTTTGTGGGCTAAAAAAAAAGGTTGGTGACGCTACATGCCAACCGGATTACGAAGGGAATGCGCATTGGGCTGGAACCGGATGTGTACAATCTGGGCGAGGTGACGGTGACGGCTTCGCGCCGCAAGGAGCGATACAGCAGAAAGAACAATCCAGCGGTAGACTTGGTGAGCGAGGTGATTGCACACAAGGAGGCGATGCGCCCCCAGAAGGACACTTCTCGGACCGAGTATGAGAAAACCATCCTGGCCCTGGACCGCTTTGATGTGGATTTTGAGCGCAATGCGCTGTTGGAGAAGTTCTCCTTTTTGCGCAAATATATCGATACGGCTCAGTTCAACAAGACACCTGTGCTGACGGTGAGTCTTCGCGAAGTGTTGAGAGTGGACGGGCAGGAACGGGAACGGAATTCGCAGGGCGTGGATCACCTGTTGGAACGAGAGGGTTTGGCGGCCAATCTGGACGCAATGTTCACCCGTGTGGACATTTTCGACAACACGATTGACTTGATGTTGAACCGCTTTGTAAGTCCCTTGTCGTCGTCATTGGCGGTGAGCTATTATCATTACTATATTGATGACACGGTGACGGTTGGCGGCGAGCGGTGCGTGAGGCTGATGTTTGTGCCTGTAAACCGCGAGAGCTTTGGCTTTACGGGTCACCTGTATATCACGGTCGACGGCCACAGGCTGAAACGCTACTCCATCAGTGTGCCGCCTCAAATCAACATGAACTTTGTGAGCGATTTGAGCTTGGACGAGAGTTTCGACGCCCAGCCCGACGGGCGGCTACAGTCCAAGGAGGCTCACACTTACGCGCGGTTCTACATCTTCAAGAATTGGCGGCAGTTGTATGCCCACCATGTGGTACATAATTTGGATGGCGAGCCGAGGGCACAGGAGGATGCCGTCCCAACGGCTGGGAGCTTGATTGAGAGGTTGCGGCCCGTGCCGCTGAGTGCCAAGGAGACGGTGATTGACAGCCTTGTGGGGGAACTGAGGCGGGTGCCAGAGTTCAACACTGCTATTAAGGCGGTGGAGATTTTCGGCTCGGGATACATCGCAACAGCTTCGGAGCGTGACAAAAGCCCGTTCGACATCGGCCCCATCTATAACCTCGTAAGCCTGAATCCCGTAGAAGGACATCGCCTGCGAGTTGGAGGAATGACGACGGCAAATCTCAGCAAGCATTGGTTCATGAATGGCTACTTGGCTTTCGGGACTCGCGATTTGCGTCTGAAGTATTCCGCCACGGCTATCTATAGTTTCCGGCCCAAGGAGTTCCACCCTTTCGAGTCGCTGCACCATGCGCTGTATCTGACCACTGCCTACGACCTTGAAACCCCCGGTCAGAACACTGACTTGCTGGACAGGGACAACATTCTGATGTCTCGCTGGCCTTCACTGCCGCCCACGGCAATGCAATATGCGCGCCGCGTGGGGCTGCGCTATGAGCATGAGTGGGAGAACCGTCTGAGTGTGGATGCTTGGATGCAGTATTCGGACATTGAGCCCGCGGGTGCTTTGCAATACAAACGTATCGGTGCCAATGGTGCAACCACGATGGTGAGCCGTTTTGCCGACTGGCAGGCAGGTGTGCAGCTGCGTTACGCTCCAGGCGAACCGCTCTACAACAACCGCTTGGGCCAGGAATCACCGTTTAACCTGAACAAGGATGCTCCCGTATTCCGTTTTCGCCACACGGTGGGGCGTATCGACCACCGGTTTACGTATCAGCGCACGGACATCATTGCCGAGAAAAGGTTCTGGCTTTCCTCCTTCGGGCATATCGACACACGGTTGCACACTGGTGTGGTCTGGAACCGGGCTCCGCTGCCAGCGCTGTTCACCCCGCAGAGCAATCTGACGCTCTACCTCTCCCCCAACACGTTCACGCTGATGCGTCCGATGGAGTTTGTGGCGGACCAGTGGGCAGCCCTGCACGCCACCTACTACCTGAAGGGTTGGCTGCTGAACCGCATACCCCTATTGAACAAGCTGAAGCTGCGCGAAGTGTTGTCGTTCAGTGGCATCTATGGTTCGCTGTCGCCAAAGAACAACCCGCGGTTTGGACATGAAGGGTTGTATTCCCTGCCGGAGGGCACTACTCTGTTTAGCACCACGCCTTATTTGGAAGTGGGAATCGGCGTGGAAAATATATTGCGCTGCATCCGCGTGGATTACGTGCGACGCCTCACCTATACCGATGGCCTAAGAGGCCGCGATCTGGGTGGCATCAGAATTGGTTTCCGATTAACAATATAAATAAGAAAATGAAGAGATTTTTATTGATACTTATCGTGACTTTGCCCCTGTTGTTGCATGCACAACAGGACGACACGGCCAAAGTGGTGAATTTCGGCGTGCGGGCAGGTGCCAATGCATCACAGATGGTGCTGAGGGGATTGCCTATTGATATTGTGGCTTCGCCCAAGGTGGGCGTTGAGGGTGGCGCATTCCTCGATTTCAACATCGGGAAAAGGTTTTTTATCCGCTTTAACACTGTTTGGAGCCATCAGCGCAGTCGCCTTACGATGGATGGCACGCCCTGTCCCTTGGCCTCTTTTTCCATTGAGGTGCCGGTGTATGCCTCATGGCGTTTCGGCAATAGCCGCACGGGTTGGGGCTTTGTGGGGGTGGGACCCTACACGGAGTTTGTTGTTTGGGGACGAGTGGTGTCGGCCGATGGGTCCTTCAATCCTTTCCACCATGTAATCGATGTGGATGCCACGACGGGCGAGGAGACCCTTGCAATGACTGACAGCCATTCGGGATTCGGAGTTTTGATGGGGTATGAACTGCCTTTTGGCCTCTTTGTGGATGCTACGGCACAGATGGCCCTTACGGACATGCTGGCCTTCGACCACGGCGGCAACATGTGGGTGCGCCCCCTGAAACTGACATTAGGCCTCGGCTGGCGGTTTTAGATGTCCACTCGCAGACCGTCGTAAGCCAGGTGGACGTTGGGAGGAAGTTCTTTGGACACTTCGGCGTAAAGACCCATCTCGTGGCTGAGGTGGGTTAGGTATGCCTGCTTGGGAGCAACGCTGTTTATTATTTCTAAGGCTTCGGGCAGGCAGAAGTGCGAGAAGTGCTTGGTTTTGCGCAGGGCGTTGATGACCAGAACTTCGACACCTTTCAGTTTTTCAATCTCTGAGGGTTCTATGTGGTTGGCATCGGTGATGTAGCCGAGTTTGCCGATGCGGTAGCCCAGCACGGGGAGGTCTTTGTGCATGGCTTTGATGGGCCTCACTTCCACACTCCCCAAGGGGAAAGACTCGTCTCCACTCAGTTCGTGTATCCGGGCTTCTGGCAGACCGGGGAACTGGTGGAAGGTAAAGATGTAATGATAGTCGCGCTCAATGGCTACGCGGGCCTCGTGGTTGCAGTAGAGATCCATGTCACGATGCTGGACGTAGTTGAAGGAGCGGATGTCGTCCAATCCCCCAACATGGTCGCGGTGAGCATGGGTGATAAGGATGCCGTCGAGATGCATAACTTTCTCCCGCAGCATCTGCTCGCGAAAGTCAGGACCTATATCAATAAGAATATTCTCGCCGGCATCGGTCTGTATGAGGGCGGAGGTGCGGAGATGCTTGTCATGGCTGTCGGCAGATTGGCAGACGTTGCATTGACAAGCAATAACGGGTACTCCCATCGAAGTACCCGTTCCTAAGAATATTAATACCATTATTCGTTCTTTACTGTCAGTCTGAATCCGACACCGTGAACGTTGACGATTTGCACGTTGGGATCCACTTTAAGGTATTTGCGCAATTTGGTGATGTATACATCCATGCTGCGGGCGGCGAAATAGCTGTCGTCTTTCCAGATGCGCTGTAGGGTGCTGGTGCGGTCCACAAGTTGGTTGAAGTTCATGGCAAACATGCGGAGCAATTCACATTCCTTCATGGTGAGTTTCTGGACGTTGTCGCCACAGGTGAGGGTCTGATGCGAGTAGTCGAACACGCAGTTGCCGATATGGAAGAGGTTTTTGTCCGGTTTGCCGTCGTCGAATGAGCGTCGGATGGTGGCGTTGAGGCGTGCAAGAAGTTCCTCCATGCTGAAGGGTTTGGTGACATAGTCGTCAGCACCGATTTCAAAACCTTTGAGCTTGTCGGCTTCCAGATTCTTGGCGGTGAGGAAGATGATGGGGATGCGTTTGTCAACACGGCGGATTTCCTTGGCTACTGTGAAGCCGTCTTTGACGGGCATCATGATGTCGAGGATGCATGCATCGACGTCATCGTTCTGATAGGAGTCAAGTGCCGCTTGTCCATCCACGGCGAGGAAAACCGTATACCCTTTTTGCGTAAGGTAGGCTTTCAAAATGGTCCCCAGGTTGGGGTCGTCTTCTGCAACAAGCAGTTTAATGCCAATGTTCATATATTTCTAATTTATTAATTCGGTTAAAGTGAATGCAGTATGTGCCAATTCGATAATGTGTTAATCAATCAATTCATCCATTAACGCATTAACACGTTCCAACAATTTTCACTCTTCATTTACAATGGTGATGCTGTTGATGAGGTCGCCGGGTGCGATCATGTCAATCACTTCCACCCCTTCCACCACTTTGCCGAAACAGGTGTGGACGCCGTCAAGGTGAGCGGTGTTCTCGCGGTTGTGGCAGATGAAGAATTGGCTGCCGCCGGTGTCTTTTCCGGCATGGGCCATGGAGAGGACTCCGCGGTCGTGATACTGCTTCGGGGCGCTGGTCTCACATTTGATGGTCCAACCGGGGCCACCTGTGCCCACACGCGGGTCGCGGATGTTGCGGCTGAAGGGGCATCCGCCCTGAATGACGAAATCGGGAATGACTCTATGGAAACGAAGGCCGTCGTAGAAATGGGAGTTGGCCAGTTTTACAAAGTTTGCAACAGTGTTGGGTACTTCTTTCTCATAAAGCTCTGCTTTCATTTTTCCTTTAGCAGTGTCGAATATTGCGTACATAGTATATGATGTTTTATTTTTATAATTCGTTTTTAGTCAAAGTGAAAAAGGGAATCATGTTTGCACTTCATCCTCCTTTTCACTTTTCAATTCTCATGTTCTATTAACTTAAAAATTTTCAAATTATTGTTTTAACTGCTCTTTTTTTTTAAATTTTTTTCAGTCCATCGAGCGTGCCGATTTGAAAACTCTGTTCCAACGGGGCTTTCCGTGGTCTTTGTCCCACGAGAAGAGCACCATGGTGGCCTTGCCGGCGATGTGATCTTCGGGCACAAATCCCCAGTAGCGGCTGTCGACGGAGTTGTGCCTGTTGTCGCCCATCATCCAGTAATAGTCCATCTTGCAGGTGTACTCAGTGGTCTCCTGCCCATTGATGAATATCTTGCCGCCTCGCACTTCAAGGGTGTTGCCCTCGTAAGTCGTAATGACGCGCCAGTAGATAGGCAGGTTCTCCAAAGTTAGTTTCAGCGTTTCTCCCTTGGCGGGGATATGGACGGGGCCGAAGTTGTCCGTGCTCCACTGATAGAGGGGCGAATGGGGGAAGAGGCTCATCCCATCGTCTCCCGCACGGCGAATGTCGGGCACCACCTCCACCACGTCATTCCGGGCCTCAAGGCTCTTCACCTGTGCGCGGGTCAGTGGGACAATGTAGTGGTCGTCGCCATCATACATCATATAGCTCAACGAGTTGGAGAAGTCCTCATGACTCACGCCCAAGTCGTCCAGCACTTTCCGTGTATTGATGCCGTTCTTGAAGAGTATGCGGTAAGTCTGTTGGCTTTCCGGCGGGTTTTCAATCATCTTGCCGTTGATGTACACTATCTGGTCTATCAGTTGCAAGTCCTCGCCGGGCAGGCCGATGCAGCGTTTGATGAAGTTCTCGCGCTTGTCCACAGGTCTTACGCGGATTTTGTTTTTCACCATCCTGTTGCCCACTGGCAGCATCTTGGCGTTCAGCACGTTCTCTCGTCCCATTTCACGCACCAGTTCATGGTAGCTCATATTGCTTTTCCAGGCAGTGCACATAGTGTCGCCGTCGGGGTAGTTGAACACCACGGGGTCAAAACGCTCCACGTGGCCGAAACCGTGATAGCGATGGTAAGGGAGTTTGATCCACTTCAGATAGGACTCCACCTGGCCGTCGGTCAGAGGAAGCACATTGTGCACCAGGGGCACCGAGAGGGGGGTCATGGCTGAACGGGGGCCGTAGCTCATTTTCGAGACAACCAGGTAGTCGCCTGTCATCAGCGATTTCTCCATCGAGCTGGAGGGGATATTGTAGAACTCAAACATCATGGAGCGGATAATCATGGCGGCCACGATGGCAAAGGTGAGTGCGTCGAGCCAGTCGCGTGCCTGTGTCACCTTGTGGGGCTCCTCGGTGTGAGGGTCGTGGTACTGATAGTTGTTCAGCCCCACATAGGGCAGGTAAATCCAGGGAAAGATAACGCCCAAAGTCTGCTCGAAATAGTTGTAACGGTGGAACGTGTTAGCCGTTTCCACCACCAGCAGCAGGAACATAAAGATGTTGATGGCGGGCACAAGGAAGAGGATGTACCATTTGATTTTTTGGCTCTTTGTCTTGTCCTTGCCGCATATCCTTATCCACACCATTATGTTGTAGAAGGGAATTAATGCTATCCACGGCTTCTCGCCGACTTTTTTAAAGAGCAGCCACAGTCCCAACAGGCTGCCAACAAAGTAGAGAATCAATAGAATTTCGTATATCATAAGTCTTTATCTGAATTCTGCTCCAATAACGATTGTTCAAGTTAATTATTGTGCGCCGTCTTCATTTTCTTTTCGTACTATTGTGCAAAGAATATTTGGCCACACGTATTCCACAACTTATGACGATTGTGGACAACTTCTTTCAGGTTAATACATATGATGCCGTACCGAATAGCTTATCAGATGAAGTGGCAATGGAAAAGATGCTGTAAAGCCATCCCTGACTCTCACAGAACTTTGGCAAAGTTAAGGCGAAGGGAAAGGCGTGGGTGGGTCTTCGTCAAGGTTTGACGGTGGCGCGGAGGGCCGCGAGGAGGATTTGTTTTTCGTGCTGCCAGTTGAGCTCCTCCCCTGCTTTGGCGAAACGGCGGGTACGCTCGTCCGCGGGCAGGGTGTCCCAGTATTGCAGGGCTTGGCGGATGTCGCGGGCAAGGCTCTCCAAGTATTGGCTGTAATTGTCTCCCCTTGGGTCATTGGGCAATGGGCCGGTGAGGGTGCCTGTGCCATAGCGTTCAAGGACTCTTCGGATTTCGGGGAAATCGGTTGCAAGGATGGGAACGCCGGCATTGGCAAAGTCAGCTATGCGGTTGGGAAGGGAATAACGGTAGTTGAGGCCAAGGTCCTGCAACAAGCATAGCCCCAGGTCGGCCTGAGTGGTGAGGGCGTGCAGTCGGTCGGGCTCCACCCGTCCAAGGAATTGCACCCTGTCGCCCCAAGTCACGTTGGCGGCATGCTTCCGTTCGTCGGCAAGGCAGTCGCCGTCGCCGGCCACGACGAGACGGCAATCGGGCAGCAGTTGCATCACGTCGATAAGTTCTTTAACCCCGCGCCCAATGTTCACAGCCCCTTGGTAGAGGAGTGTTCGTGGGCATGAAACCTCATGGCTTGTCTTGATGGCCGGAGGGGTGTCTGGGACGTTGCGCACCACGGTCATCTCTATGCCATAGCGGCTGCGGTATTCGTCCGCCACACTTTGGCACACGGTGAAGGCTCCGCTCACGTGGGGCAGACAACGGCGTTCCACCCATCGCCACACGGCTTGCACGCGGGGCCGTCCTTGCAATTCAGGCACATCGGGGAAGAGCTCGTGTGCATCGAAGAGAAGTGGTTTGCGGCGCAGACGGGCGGCAAGTGTACTGGCAAGGAGGGTGTCGGTGTCGTTGGCATAGAAACAGTCGGCACGGTTGAACAGCAGCAGCAGGAAGAGCCGCAGGTTGTATTCGGCATAGAAGAAGGCTGAGCGGCGGAAAAGCAGACGCAGACGGCAGGTGGCGTAAGGCAGAGCGTCATTACCGATGGCAGCGTGGGTACCAGAGGGGGTGCTGCGCCTACCGACAAGGGTAACGGCCCAGCCCTCCTCGGCAAGGGCTCGGCAGGTGCGATTGACGCGCTGGTCCGTGACCAAATCATTAGTTACAGCTACGATGATGCGTTTCATCTGGTGCGTTGTCGTTGATTAATACATAGTGTGTTGACGGTTCATGCCGAAAAAAATCTTTGGTTTTATAACGCAAGAAAGATTTTTTTCGTACTTTTGCACACAAATTTCTCGCCCTCAAGGCCGCTAAGAAGCTGATTGTAATGGAGACCTACTTTGTCGACGTCATATTGCCGCTGCATATCCACGACACCTATACCTACCGTGTGCCGCAGGAGTATAACGACGTCATACAGGTTGGGCAGCGCGTAGTGGTGCAGTTTGGCGGAAAGCGTCTCTATTCCGCCCTTGTGCGGCGTGTGCACCAGGAGGTGCCGCGCTACATGGTGAAGTATGTGCTCTCCATCCTCGACCTCGAACCCATTGCCGACGAGCGGCAGCTGAGGTTCTGGGAATGGATGGCGGAGTACTATATGTGCTTCTTGGGCGATGTGATGGCGGTGGCCTTGCCCTCCGCCTTGAGATTGGCCAGCGAGTCGTCCGTCTCCATCCATCCCGACTACACAGGCGAGCTCTCCGACCTTTCGGCCAACGAGATGCGGGTGGTGCAGTTGCTCTCGGAGCATCCCGTGATGACTGTCGACGACCTTGGCAAAGCCCTCGGGCTGCAAAAGATGATGCCCTTGCTCAACACCATGATCGAGCGCAGCATCATTATCATGGAGGAGGAACTGCGGCAACGCTTTGTGCCCCGCACGGCCACCTATCTGACTTTGACCCCTGAATATAAGGACTCCGACGCGCTGAGGTCCCTTTTTGACTCTTTGGAGCAAAAGAAGACCACCCAGAAACAGGTGGACGTGCTGATGAAGTTCATGCAGATGAGCCAGATGGGAGCCCAGCCCGTTGCCAAGCGGGCGCTGCTTTCCACCACGGATGGTGCCGTGGTGTCCGATTCGGCACTGAAGACGTTGATACGCCACGGTGTGCTACAGCAGGAGGACCACGTAGAATCGCGCTTGGAGCAGGGACAGAGCACAGCCCAGGCAGCGGACATTCACCTGAACGAAGAGCAGCAATCAGCCTACAACTACCTGAGTCACTGTCAGCAGCCTGTGGCCCTGCTGCACGGTGTCACCTCATCCGGCAAGACCGAAGTGTACATCAAGCTCATAGCCGATGTCATAGCAAGGGGCGACCAAGTCCTGTTCTTGCTGCCCGAAATCGCCCTCACGGCTCAGGCCATCAACCGCCTACGCCGCTATTTCGGCGACCTTGTGGGGGTATACCACTCCCGTTTCAGTGCGTCGCAACGGGCCGAGGTGTGGAACCGCACCATGACCTCTGACCCCGGCCAGCGCTACCAAGTGCTGTTGGGAGCCCGCAGCGCCCTCTTCCTCCCCTTCCGCCAACTCGGGTTGGTCATAGTGGATGAGGAGCACGACTCCAGCTACAAGCAGTACGACCCATCGCCACGCTACAACGGCAGGGACGCTGCCATTTACCTCGCCCACCTGTGGGGCGCACGGACTGTGCTGGGGTCCGCCACGCCCTCGTTAGAGAGTTATTACAACGCCAAGCAGGGCAAATATGGCTTCTGCGAGATGAAGCACCGCTTTGGGGGTCTGCTGATGCCGGAGGTGCTCTGTGCCGACATGAAGGAGGAGTCGCGCCGACGCCGTCAGGAGCAGGGCGCACAACCTGCTCCGGGCACAATCCTCTTCTCGCAATTCCTGATAGAGAACATCCAGAAAGCCCTCGACGACAACGAGCAGGTGATTCTCTTCCAAAACCGAAGGGGTTTCTCGCTGCGCATCGAGTGCGACGACTGCCACTGGATACCCAAATGCCAGCACTGCGACGTGTCGCTGGTCTACCACCGTGTCACCAACAGTCTGCGCTGCCACTATTGCGGCTATTCCATCCCGCTGCCCACCGAGTGCCCGGCCTGCCACGGCCATCACCTCACCATGAAAGGCATCGGCACCGAACGCATTGAGGACGACCTCAGCATCATGTTCCCAAAAGCCAAAGTGGCACGCATGGATCTGGACAGCACTTTGCAGAAGAACCGCTATTTAGAGATAATCAATGACTTTCAGGACCGCCGCATCGACATCCTTGTGGGTACGCAGATGGTCACTAAGGGGTTGGACTTCGACCATGTGAGTGTGGTGGGCATCGTCAGTGCTGACAATCTGCTGTACTTCCCCGACTTCCGTGCCTACGAGCGGGCGTTCCAGCAGATGACCCAAGTGAGTGGGCGTGCTGGCCGTCATGGCCACCGCGGAAAGGTGATAATCCAAACCTTCAACCCCTACCACCAAGCCATCCGCAATGTGATTGACAACGACTACACCTCCATGTACGAGAGCCAGATTACCGACCGTCGTGTGTTCCGCTACCCGCCTTTCTACCGCCTGATAACCATCACGATGAAGCACCGCGACAGCGATGTGCTGAACGAGGCTGCCGACCGCTACGCCCGCGCCTTGCGCGAAGTGTTTGCCACCCGCGTGGTGGGGCCGGAGTATCCCAGCGTGATGCGCGTCAGGGGGCTGTACCTCAAGAACATCATGCTGCGATTCGACCGCACCGAGGCCATCACCCAAGCCAAGACAATCATCATGGAGCTGTGCGACAAGATAAAGTCAGACAAAACACTCTCCCCCTTGCAAATCCATTTTGATGTGGACCCGCAATGACGTTGAGAGAGGGATAATCAGTAAAAACTTATGAACGAGGCCGCAACTGCCAGAAGGCTACAGCGGCGGCGGCGGCCACATTGAGCGAGTCCACACCGCGCTGCATGGGTATTATGGCGCGGTAGTCACAGCTCTCTATGGTGCTTTGCGTCAGCCCGTCGCCTTCGGTGCCAAGCACTATGGCCAGCCGCTCCTCGGCCACGAGCGCGGGATGGTCAATCGGTACGGCGGTGGCTGTCAGGGCCAAGGCCACAGTCTTGAAGCCCAAGCCGTTCAACTGTTCCATGGCGGGGCGTGGCCAGGTAGGGATATAAGTCCAAGGAATCTGGAACACGGTACCCATGCTGACCCTCACACTGCGGCGGTTCAAAGGGTCGCAACACGTGGGTGAAAAGAGCACTGCCCCCATGCCCAAGGCTGCTGCGGCGCGCAGTATGGCTCCTGTGTTGGTACTATTGACCACGTTGTCCACCACCACAATGCGTTTCTGCTTTTGGCACAACTGCTCCACCGACGGCAGTTGCGGGCGGTGCATGGCACACAGCACCCCGCGTGTAAGCTCGTAGCCCGTCAGCGAGGCCAGCAGTGCACGGCTCCCGGTGTAGACCGGCAACTCGCCAAGGCGGGCCACGATGTCAGCAGCCTGCCCGGCAATATGCTTCTCTTCGCAAAGGAGGGAGACAGGCTGGTAGCCCGCATCGAGGGCCACCCGTATCACTTTGGGGCTCTCGGCTATGAAGATGCCCTGGTCGGGTTCGAGGCGGTTGCGCAGCTGTGCCTCCGTCAGGTGGGCGTAAGGCTGTAAACCGGGATGGGATAAGTCGGCAACGGGGACAATCATCTGTTCCGCACGCGGGTTTATCGGGCTTTGTACTCCTGTATCCTCTTCTTCAATGCAGCGATGAGGCTGTTGATGTCCTCTTCGGTGGTGTCGAATGAGCACATCCAGCGCACCACGTCGCTCTCCTCGTCCCAAAGGTAGAAGAAATAATCTTCGAGCAATGCATTCCACACCTCGTTGGGCAGTTTGACAAAGACGCTGTTGGCCTGCACGGGATACATTACTTGGGCCTCAGGGACGTCGGCCAATGCTTTGTAGAGCAACTGCGCCATCTTGTTGCTGTGCTCGGCGTTGCGCCGCCACAACTCGGTAGTGATATAAGCGTCGAACTGGGCAGCCATGAACCGCATTTTGCTGCACAACTGAGCCATCTGCTTGCGACGATATTTCAACTCTACATTCAGCTGGGGATTGAGAATCACGGCGCTCTCGCCCATCAGCATGCCATTTTTAGTGCCGCCGAACGAGAGGCAGTCCACGCCGCAGTCGGTGGTGAGCTGGCGGAAGGTGCAACCTAAGGCAACGGCAGCATTGGCCAGACGGGCACCATCCATGTGCAGGTACATGTCGTGTGAGTGAGCGAGGTCGGCCAAAGCGCGGATTTCGTCCAGCGTGTAGAGGGTGCCGAGCTCCGTCGGCTGCGTGATGCTGATGGCGCGGGGCTGCGAGTGGTGCTCAAAACCAAAGCCGTGCAGCTGTGTCTTGACCAGTTCGGGCGTCAGTTTGCCGTCAGGCGTGTTGACCGTGAGCAGACGGCATCCCACTATGCGCTGCGGTGCTCCGCACTCG
Source organism: uncultured Bacteroidales bacterium (assembly GCA_900318175.1). Classification (GTDB taxonomy): domain Bacteria; phylum Bacteroidota; class Bacteroidia; order Bacteroidales; family P3; genus Colimorpha. The sequence continues at coordinate 43,322 of ONJQ01000017.1, forward strand.
TCGACATTGATATGAGCCGTGTCGGCACACACCACGGCATGGTGCGAGCGGCACATGGCGTCGATGTTCAACACATTGGCTCCCGTACCGTTGAATACGAAATACACTTGTGCCTCGGGTCCAAAAACCTGCTGGAACAGCTGTTCGGCCTTTTTGCAATACTCGTCGTCGCCGTATGCCAAGGCATGTTCGACGTTGGCGGAGGCTATTGCCTCCATGATTTCGGGGCTGATGCCCGAATGGTTGTCACTACCAAATCCGCGTCTCATAAGAAATAATATTTAGACCTTTGAATGCGTTAATTCGTTATTTCGTTAATTCGTAAATCGACTAACACATTAACACGTTAACACATTAACACGTTCTCAATTATTTGTCCATCGTCAAGAGGAACTCCTCGTTGCTGATGGTGTGAGCCATATTCTTTTGCAGGAACTCCATGGCCTCCACAGGCGTCATGTCGGTGAGTTGGTTGCGGAGCACGAGGGTACGGCTCAGCAGGTTCTTGGGGACCAGCAAGTCGTCGCGGCGGGTGCTGGAAGCCACCAGGTCGATAGCGGGATAGATGCGCTTGTTGGCCATCTTGCGGTCAAGTTGCAACTCCATGTTGCCTGTGCCCTTGAACTCCTCGAAGATGACGTCGTCCATCTTGCTGCCTGTCTCGGTGAGGGCTGTGGCGATGATGGTCAGCGAGCCGCCGTTCTCGATGTTGCGGGCGGCGCCGAAGAAGCGTTTGGGCTTTTGCAGGGCGTTGGCCTCGACACCACCGCTGAGCACCTTGCCCGAAGCGGGTTGGACGGTGTTGTAGGCACGCGCCAGACGGGTGATGGAGTCAAGCACTATGACCACATCATGTCCGCATTCGGTCATGCGTTTAGCCTTCTCCAACACGATGTTGGCGATGCGCACATGGCGGTCGGCGGGCTCGTCGAAGGTGGAGGCTATGACCTCCGCGTTGACGCTGCGCTGCATGTCTGTCACCTCCTCGGGGCGCTCGTCAATGAGCAGCACCATCAGGTACACCTCGGGGTGGTTATAGGCAATGGCATTGGCCACCTCTTTCAGCAGGGTGGTTTTACCCGTTTTGGGCTGTGCCACTATCAGGCCGCGCTGTCCTTTTCCGATGGGGGTGAACATGTCGATGATGCGGGTGGAGAGGGTCTGCTGCGGATGTCCGGTGAGCTTGAATTTCTCATCGGGGAACAACGGGGTCAGCGATTCGAAGGGCACGCGGTCGCGTATGCGCTCGGGCGAGAGACCGTTGATCTCCCGAATCTTCACCATGATGAAGTACTTATCGTTCTCCTTGGGCGGACGGACCATGCCACTGATGGTGTCGCCGGACTTCAGTCCGAAGTTGTGGACCATGGGAGCGGAGACAAACACATCGTCCGGCGAAGCAAGATAGTTGTAATCCGACGAGCGGAGGAAACCGAATCCGTCAGGGGCCAGTTCGAGGACACCCTCGGCCTCCACCACGCCTTCAAGGTCGAAGGGATAGTTCTTGACAGGCTTGGAAGCCTCCTTGGTGGGAACGCCAATCTGTGCAAGGAACTCGTCGCTGTAGGGGTCTGACAGGCGATGGTGTTTGCCCTTGTTGCCAAAGCGCACATAGCGCTCCTTGTTGTTGCTCTCTGCTGCCGGGGCAGCCTCGGGGGCACCCTCTTGCTGCTGAGTTGCAGGACGCTGGGCTTCAGGCTGTGCGGCTGCTGGTGCTGCATTGGCAGCGGGCTCAGCGGGCTCAGCGGGCGCAGCTTTCTCGGAGCTGGGAGCCTTTGCCGGGGTGGCAGGTGCCTCAACGGCGGGTTCTGCCTTGGGGGCAGGGGTGGCAGTGGCCTCCTGCTCAGCGACCTTCACCTTCTTGGGTCTACCGCGCTTGCGCTTCACCGGCTCGGCGACAACCTGCTCCACAGGCTCTGCTGCCACTTGGGCGGGAGCGGGAGCCTCGGCCTTTTCCGTTTCGGCGGGAGCCTCCTTTTTTGCGGTTGCGAGGGCACTCTCCGTGCGGCGCAACAGCCGCCCGGAGGGCGAAACCACGTCGGGAATAGTGGGAACGAGGGGCAGTTCAAGGTCAGCGATATTGATGCCGGGCATCTCGGTCTGAATAGAGTGGAGACCTTCTTTAATACTATCTATATTTTTGCCATTATTTCTGGCTTGGGGTTCGCGTATTTTCTTTTTGTGAAGTTCGGGATTGTTGAGCGACGACTCTGCCAGCAGTGTGGGTTTGATGCGGGCCCGACGGGGTCTGGACTCGGGTTCTTTGGCTTTCTGATTCTCCTGTTCTTTAGTGATGGCATTGGGATTTTCAGACTGCAGGCCGATGATTTTGTAGATTAACTCTTGCGCATCCATGCGCGTGGCTCGCGGAATACCTAATTCTTTGGCAATATTGATGAGTTCAATATGTGCCTTGGCTTCAAGTTCTGATTTGCTATACATAAATGTAGCGTATGTCCTTTGATGTTTTTTAGAAAAAATTCGTCTTTTAATGTGTGGGGGTGATTGTTCTGTGTATGAGCATTTAACAGCGAAAAATGCACCATATTTGAACTTGTTTTGACAACACAAAAGTAGAAAAAAATTTTGATTCCGACAAAAAAATTTTGCCAAACAAACGAAAATGTGTACTTTTGCAGAAAATTTTAAATGAATAAACAAACACTTAAAACAATAATACAATGAACATTCCTCAGAATTTAAAGTACACCCAGGACGACGAATGGGTAAGAGTTGAAGGCGAATTTGCTTATGTTGGTATCACCGACTATGCTCAGCACGAATTAGGCGACATCGTTTTTGTCGACGTTGACTGCGTAGGCGACACCATTGGCGCCGGTGAGGCTTTCGGCAGCATCGAGGCTGTCAAGACCGTTGCCGACCTCCTTATGCCCGTTGAGGCCGAGGTGGTTGAGTTCAACACCAACCTCGACGATGCTTCCTCCATCAACAGCGACCCCTACGGCGAAGGCTGGATCATCAAGATCAAACCCGCCAACATGGCCGACATCGATGCTCTGCTCGACAACATCGCCTATACCGCCAAAATCGGTGCCTAAGCATTTGGTTGTATAACAGAAAACTCTATGGGCAGTCACCTCACAGTGGCTGCCCGTTTTCATGCCTTTGCGCGTTAATTCTTGTTAAAGTCTGTAAGATTTCCAACCCCTCTGCGTATTAATAGCAGAACAGAACACAAACAACAAAATCAAAGGACCATGTCAAGACAAAACATCAAGGCTGCCCTCCTGCTGTTGGCCGTCGCCACCGTGCTGGCCGTGGCATGCCACAAACCGAGCGACCCCTCACGCGCCAAAGTCACCAATATCTCCAATAACGGATGCCTGTGGCACGCCGACGTCCAGGCCTTGGCGGACAAGGACTCGGACGACGAGCCGGAACGGGTGGAATTCAGCTACCGCAATGGTGTGCTGACCATTACGCACTACAACATGTGGGTAAATTGTGCCTTCGAACTGAACGGCATCGATGTGGCGATACACGTGGACAGCAACACCGTCACCGTTGACGAATGGGAGCACGACGGCCCCATAGCTGATTGTATCTGCCGGACGGACAACACGTTCCAAATAGTCGACCTGCCGCGAGGCACCTACACCTTTGTTTTCAACAGTTGGAATCCCTCGCCCTACACCTGCACCTATACATTCTGAAATTTTTGTGTCCGATAAAAAACTTCGTAAATCAATTCATGGCATATAATATTGATATTATATTACTTACCAATGATTTCATTCCTTCCGTCGGACACCAATGATTCTGAACCAACCGCCACGTGCTTGAGCCCCAGAAGGGCTGCGGGTCTGACGCTAACGCTTCGCTCTGCCTTCGCTCGTTTTAGGTCAGTTCTCTAACATTTGTTCCTCATTTGTTCCTCTTTCATTGGACAAATGAAATAAAAAGTGAATGCGAAGGGGACAAGAAGGAGCGAAGTTGCACTGGACGGAATGGAGACCGTGGGGAAAAATATGGGCTTGGACGGCCGCGACAGGACGGGAGGAAGGGCGGATGATGTGGCCTCCAAAAGCGGGCTGTCCCCTACCCTGCTGCGTCCCGGCCAGGGGCATGACCGGGAGGTGCCTTGGGAGATGGACAACGCTGCTAAAGAGGCCGGACAAGGCTGAAATGAGGGCTCTTGGGAGTGGGTGCCACCGGTGGGCGACAAAGTTTTTATTCTTTTTTTTCGTTGTTTCGAAATAATTTGCGTATTTTTGCAATGCGAAAGGGTATGTGCCTTTCGCTTACATTTAGTTGCAAAACATATAACATATTGATGAATATCAGAGAGAAAATAGTGCGCAGCCTGCTGCTGGCGGGATTGCTGCTGACGGTCGGCAACGGCACGGCCAGGGCTCAGATAGACCTTACTATAGATACGCTGCAATGTCCCATTGTGGGTTTCAATGCCGGTGTGATGATCCCCTCGACAAAGTTCTCGTTCGAGACGGCTCCCGACGGGCTTCGGAGCCAGAATGCCACGATGGCCAGCCTGTACAATCCCCCCTACCTCTCGTTCGGAATTGAGGGCATGTACAAGTTCAAATCGAACTGGCTGGCAACGCTGGAGGGCGACCTGTGGTTCGGAATGAATTCGAACAACCTGAATCACCGCATAGAACGCATGAGCGACCTCTTCACGCGCGACAGCACGGTGATAGGCGCCAACGGAACCGATGCCAACGTGACCTGCTACAACCGCGGTTTGAGTTTCAAGGCCGGCATAGGCAAGATATTCCCTCTCAATCCGGTGAGGAATCCCAACTCCGGCATACTGGCGCGGGTGAGCGGAGGCTACATGTGGCAACAGACCATCTTCCTGCTCAACAACGAACGCGCTCCACAACTCAGTGACGATTACGCCCTCCTCTACGACCACCAGCGCAACGGCTTCATGCTGACAGAAGGGCTGGGCTACTGGTTTATGAGCACCCGTTCCGACCTGGCCAACATCTACGTCCTGTTCGAGGTGACGCAGTGCTGGAACCGCTCCACGCGCGAATATATGATTGACAACTACTTGGGTCTGCACGGCAAGGATAATCATCGCTACTTTGATTTGCTCTACAGCATAAAAATCTGCTGGATGTTCCCGCTGCGGGGCAAGGCAGACCACGACTATTATTTATATTGATAAAATTGTAACAAAAGGCTACGGCCCGCCGACGCGGGCAGAAAGGAATGAGTCATGATGCGAATGTTGTATACGTTTGGGATACACTGCTACGCGGCAGGAGTGCGCGTGGCGGCGCTGTTCAACAGCAAGGCAGCCCAAATGGTGGCCGGATGGAAACGGACGTTCGGACGGCTGTCGGTGGCCCCCGTGGGCAAGGAGAAGACGGCTTGGTTCCACGCCTCGTCGCTGGGCGAGTTTGAGCAGGCACGGCCCGTGTTGGAGGGATTCCACCAGCAGCACCCGGACTACAAGATATGTGTCACCTTCTTCTCCCCCTCGGGCTACGAGGTGCGCAAGGACTACCCCTTGGCGGACTTTGTCAGCTACCTGCCCATGGACACCCCTTCCAACGCCTCGCGCTACGTGAACCTGTTGCATCCCACCGTGGTATTCTTTGCCAAGTATGATTTCTGGTTCAACTATCTCGAACAGCTGCACCGACGCGAAATACCCACATATATTTTCTCGGCCATATTCCGCCCCAACCAATATTTTTTCAAATGGTACGGCGTGTGGTTCCTGAAACACCTGCAGCGCAGTTTCACCCACCTGTTTGTGCAGAACGAGGAGTCGGTGAAGCTGCTGCAATCCCACGGGGTGCCGCAGACCTCCATAGCGGGCGACACGCGCTTTGACCGCGTCCACGCCATTGCACAGGGGGCAAAACACTATGCCGAGATTGAGGCTTTCCTGGCCCGGCATGAGGGCAACCAGGTGATACTGGCGGGCAGCTCGTGGGAGCCGGACGAGGACAATCTGCGCCACTATATGGACCATGCCGGCGAGCGGCTGACGCTGATTCTGGCTCCACACGTTATCAGCGACAGTCATCTGGAGCACATCGAATCGGTGTTTGCCAAGTATGGCTGCATCCGCTATTCGCATCTGGCGGAAGACCAAGGCAAGGCACAGGTGCTTATCATTGACAACATAGGCATGCTCTCCTCACTCTACCAGTATGCCGACGTGGCCTACATCGGCGGCGGTTTTGGACACGGCATACACAATATCCTTGAAGCCGTCACCTTTGGGAAGCCCGTAGTCTTCGGGCCCAACTATCACAAGTTCAAGGAGGCCTGCGACTTGATTGCCAAAGGAGGAGCCTTCAGCTATGTGAGCTACATTCAGCTGCAACAGCATCTGGACGGACTGCTGTCCAACCCGGAGAATTACAATTTGGCCTCGGCGGTGTGCCGGAAGTATCTGGCCGACAACCTGGGCTCCACGCAACTCATTCTCAACAAGGTAAACGAAGACTTGAAACGTTACATCAGCGCATAAATTGAAACATCTGTCACATATTCTGCCCCTCGTGGTGTTGGCAATGCTCACGGCATCGTGCAGCGTGGACAAGTATTTGCAGCCGGGACAGAAGGTGTTGCACCGCAATGAGGTGAATGTGACGATGGTGGACGGCAGCGAGGTGCCCCCGGAAGTGAACGAGGCACTGTCCAACATCAGGCAGTATTATTACCAGACACCCAACAAGCGCTTCCTCTTCATGCGGTTGAAGATGAGGCTTTACTGCTCCACCAATCCCGACGACAGCAGCGGCTGGAGCCGTTTTTGGCGCAACCAAGGGGAAGCCCCGGTGGTGTACGACCCGCTGGCTGCGCAAAGGACAGCCGCACAGCTGGCCACCCTGCTGAAAACCAAAGGCTGCTTCAATTCGACCGTGACAACGGACACGGTGCCGTATGGCTCCAACGCGGTGATAGCCCGCTACAACATCAAGGCCACGCACCGCCGACAGATCGACGACGTGACCTTTGGCTGCCGCCAGCACGACGTGGACAGCCTGATGAAGGTGTGGAAAACGGAATCGCTGCTGAAGGCGGGCGACTACTACGACCAGCAAAAGATGACGCAGGAGCAGAACCGCATTGCCTCCCTGCTGAGGGATTCGGGCTATTATTACGCCAGCCCCGACCTGGTGCGTTTCTTTGTGGACACCACCTACGACAGCCAGTTGCTGAGCATCGCCGTGCGGACACGGCTGCCGCAGCGCCAGGTGGGCGACTCAATCCAGACCCACGCACCACTGCTGCGCTATAAGTTGGACAAGATTTATTTCTACCCCAACGTCTCTACATCTCTCAACGGCCAGCATCGACAGTTCGACACGCTGGTGTATCCCTACCGGTGGCGCGACAGCAACATAACCGACTACTATTTCATCCATGACAAGACGATAAGCCCCTCGCCCCACACACTCTGCCGCACCATTCTGCTGCGCAGCAACACATTGTACAATCCACGATATACGAGCATCACCTCCAACGCCCTCTTTGGATTGCACAACTTCAAGTATGTCGACATCAGTTTTGAAGAGTCGCCCTTCAGCACGGACACCAATGCCCTGCTGGATGCCCGGATACGCCTGTTGAACAATACGCGCCACAGACTCTCGCTCTCGCTGGAACTCACCAACGCCTCCAACGTGAACCAGAAAGACGGGAATTTCTTCACGTCGGGCAATCTGGGTCTCGGAACCTCGTTGGGCTACCAGAACAACAACCTTTTCGGCGGGGCCGAACTGCTGAAGGTGGAAGGCGGTCTGCTGTTCGACCTGCCCAAGAACGTCTTCGGCACAAGGCAGAACGACTTCCATTCCACCTTTTCTTCTTTCGAGTATAACCTGAACTCCACCTTGGACCTGCCCTCCTTCCTCCTGCCCTTCGTCAACCGGATGCCGGGACAGTACAACCGTCCCCATACACTGATTGGGATCAGCGCGGGATATATCTACCGCAATATCGTGATGCCGCTTACGGATGACAAGCCCACCGATGTGGCCTTGGAGCGTATTCTTTTCAACACCTCGTTTGGCTACACGTGGAACCACCGCCGCTATCATCAGCACAAGTTCATACCTTTCAACCTCACCTATACCCACATCCTTTCAGGCCACGAATATTACAGTTACCTCGACATCATCTCCTCCGACATACTTCGAGGGGTTTTCCAGTCGTATGACTACGTGCTGCTCAACACCCACTACGAATATACCTATTCCAACCAACGCATCGGTCTCAGACGCAATTTCGACTACCTGAACTTCTCCGTCGAGACTGCTGGCAACCTGCTCAACGGGATGACCAAGTTGCTCAGCCCCACTCATACCACCGACAGCCACTATTACCAGTACTTCCGCTTGGAGGGCGAGTATAAACGCTATATCTATTGGGGCGAGCAGAACACCCTTGTGTTAAGGGCGCTGGTGGGCTTCGGCCTTCCATACGGCAACTCCAACAGGCTGCCCTATGAGAAGATGTTTGTGGGCGGAGGCCCCACAACCCTACGCGGATGGCCGTTGCGCTATCTTGGCGGCTATGGAATGTTCTTCTCGGCGGGCGACCTGCCCATGGGTGTCGGCGAGTTCATGCTGGTGGGCAACATCGAGCAGCGTTTCCCGATAATCAGCATTTTCGAGGGTGCCGCTTTTGTCGATTTCGGCAACGTATGGCCCTATTCGAACTGGAGTTTCTTGGGAGACGAACGTCTCAGCCTTGGAGAACTGCTCAAACCCATAGCTCTCGATGTGGGTGTGGGTCTTCGCGCCAACGTATCCATTGCCACGCTCCGTCTCGACTTTGCCATCCCGCTCTTTACGCCCACGTATACCAACGACGACTCTTGGATTGGCTCCAACTGGAACTGGAAAAAGATAGCCCTCAACTTTGGAATCAACTACCCATTCTGATATTAATACATTATTTATATGACCATGTTCGACACTATTAAACAAATCTTCGACAACGAGCACTTCACCTCCGAGCCTCACCAGCTCTACGACCCCATTGAATACACGCTCCACCTTGGCGGCAAGCGCATACGCCCATTCCTGCTGATGACGGCCAACCGCATGTTTGGCGGCGAGGACAGCCAGGTGCGCAATGCTGCCATCGGGATTGAGGTGTTCCACAACTTCACCCTCCTGCATGACGACCTGATGGACAAATCGCCCATCCGCCGCGGACAGCCCACCGTCTACCGCAAGTGGGACGAGAACACCGCCGTCCTCTCGGGCGACACCATGTTTGCCCTTGCCTGGCGCTACTTCCTGGCCCAGCCCTCGCCCCGTTTGCAGGAGATACTCTACTGCTTCAATCAGACGGCCATCGAAGTGTGCGAAGGCCAGCAATACGACATGAACTTCGAGCAGTCGGACCATGTGACCATCGACGACTACATGATGATGATACGCCTCAAGACCGCCGTCCTCCTGGCCGGTGCGTTGAAGATTGGCGCCCTCTATGCCGGTGCCCCTGAGGCCGACATCGAACACCTCTACCAGTTTGGAATCCACCTCGGCCTCGCCTTCCAGCTGCAGGACGACCTGCTGGACAGCTACGGCGACGTGGCCGAATTCGGCAAGCAGACCGGCCAGGACATCCGCGACAACAAGAAGACCTACCTCATCCTGAAAGCCCTCCAGACGGCTCCGCAGCCCCTCCGCGACGAGCTTGCAGCCCTCTTCTCCTCCACCCCTGCCGACAGCGACGCAAAGGTGACCCGCGTGCGCCAGATTTACGACCATCTGGGCATCCGCCAAGACGTCGAGGAAGCCATCGCCCAACAGTTCCGCCAAGCCCAGCAACACCTCGATTCCATCCGGCTCGAAACCCCGCTGAAAGCCCCTCTCCAAACCCTAATGGCGACCCTCTCCGGACGTAAAAAATGATAAAAAGAAAAATTTATTCTCGTATTTCGGAAAATAAGCGTATATTTGCAGAAATAATGTTTGAACACGAATTTAAATTAACTAATTAATAATTAACTCATTAAATTAAATCATGAAAAAAGTATTTGCTTTGATGTCAATCATTGGCTTATTGACATTCACCAATCTCAATGGTGTCATGGCTCAGGACAATGCTGCCCAGGCCGCAGAGCCCGCAACCGAACAAGTCGACCAGCAGACCGCTGACAGCGCCATCGCTGAAGCCCCCGTCGCTGAGGAACCCGAAACCGTCGCAGCTCCTGTGGAGGAGACCAAATCCTTCCACCAGGTTCTGAAAGAAAAGTACATCCAAGGTGGTGCAGGCTGGATGACCCCCGTTCTCCTCTGCCTCATCTTCGGTATGGCTCTGGTTATCGAGCGTATCCTTTATCTGAACATGGCCACCACCAACGTGCAGAAACTGCTCGAAGGTATTGAAGGCTACGTCCAGAAAGGCGACTACAAAGCAGCTAAGGACCTCTGCCGCGACACCCGTGGCCCCGTTGCCTCCATCTTCTACCAGGGTCTCGACCGCATCGACGAAGGCCTTGACAATGTTGAGAAGGCTGTCACCTCCTACGGTGGTGTCCAGATGGCTCGTCTTGAAAACAACATGACCTGGATTGCCCTGTTCATCGCCCTTGCTCCCTCCTTCGGATTCCTCGGCACCGTTGTCGGTATGGTCCAGGCATTCGATGACATCGAAGTTGCTGGTGATATCAGCCCGACCGTCGTCGCCGGCGGTATGAAAGTGGCTCTGTTGACCACCATCTTCGGTCTTATCGTCGCCATCATTCTTCAGATTTTCTATAACTACATCCTCACCAAAATCGAGAGCCTCGTTGCCCAGATGGAAGATGGTTCCATCACCTTCATGGACATCCTCGTCAAGAACAAGAAATAATAGTTATAAGGAGTCCTTTAATTTAATTACAAACCCTAATTCCTTAAACTGTTATGAAAGAAAAAACTGATAAAATATTAACCTTGGCACTCTTGGCGCTGGCAATCGTTGCAACAGTGTTTGCCTTTGTGTTCGCCTTGAATACCGTCAACAACTCCGGCATGTTCGACCTTGCTTTCTGGATGTTGGTAATCATGATTGGCTTCTCCATTCTCGCCATCGTGGTTTTCCTCTGCAAGAAACTTCTCGAACGCTTTAAAACAGAAAAAGGTTACCTTGTCAAATTCCTACTTCTCATTGCCCTCATCGTTGTCCTCCTCGTGGTCTCCTTCGTGCTGGCCAAGAGTGGTGATGTGGACATTGTCAAGTACGGCATCTCCGAAGGCACTTCCAAACTCATCGGTGCTGCCTGCATCCTGAGCTACATCATCGTCATCGGAGCCGCCCTGGCAATCCTGGTAACTGAAGTAATGCCCAAATCAAACAAGAAAAAGTAAGAACTATGGGAAGAAAAACACCTGGCTTAAACACCAGTTCAATGTCCGACATCTCGTTCCTGCTGTTGGCCTTCTTCCTATTGGTCTCCAACATCAACACAGATCAGGGTATTGCACGTCGTTTGCCGCCTCCCTTACCCGAAAATCAGGAAAAGCCTGATGTTAAGGAACGTAACATCTTCGTCGTCAAAATCAACAGTAAGGACCGTCTGCTCTTCAATGGTGAAGTGGGTGACATCCGCGATCTGAAAGACCGCGCCAAGGAGTTCCTGGGGAACCCCAACAACCTGCCCAACCTGCCTGAAAAGCTCCAGATGGACATCCCCCTGCTGGGCACGATGGACGTCTCCAAAGGTGTTATCTCGCTGCAGAACGACCGTGGTACATCCTACGATATGTACATAGCCGTGCAGAACGAACTGCAAGCCGCTATTGTCGAGATGCGTAACGAACTGTCACAAGTAAAATTCGGTCGCAAGTACAGCGACCTGTCTGACCCCCAGGCTGAAGCCATCGACCAAGCAATCCCCATTGCTATTTCCGAGGCCGAGCCTACAAAGATAGGAGAGAAAAAATAATGGCAAGATTCACTGGTAAAAAATCCAAAGAGACACCTGCCCTCAACATGGGCTCCATGTCCGATATTATTTTCATGCTCCTGTTCTTTTTCATGACCATCACTACGATGCGTGAAAGCTCCCTCTACGTGACCATCAAGGTCCCGAAGGCCACCGAAACCATCAAACTGCAGAAGAAGAGCCTTGTCAGCTACATCAACGTGGGTACCCCCATGGCTGGTGAGTGGCAGAAGAAGTATGGTACTGAATCCCGTATTCAGCTCAACGACCAGATTTCCGAAGTCAAGGACATCCCCCTGTTTGTGGAAGAGGAAGTCTCCGGACGCCCCGAGGCCGACCGTCCCTTCGTCACCTTCTCCATCAAGGCTGACAAGGACACCAAGATGGGTCTCATCAGCGACATCAAACAGGAGCTCCGTAACTCCGGCGCATACAAGATTTTCTACAATGCCGCCCACGGCGAACGCAAATAAGCGTCCATCCGACTCTACATACAAGAAAGGCTGCCGAATGGCAGCCTTCTTTGTTATGGAGGACGCTGGGCTATCGAAGCTTCGTCAATTCCAGCCTTCCGATTTTAGGCACATCCAGCACATACCTGCTGCCTTTCCGCTGTGAGAGAACCAACCGCTCGCCGCTCACACAGCCGAACACCCAGCTGTCTCTCTTGTCGTTAGTAGAAGCCTCTGTGGTCACTGGCGTGAACGTCCGCACCGTGTCGCCGCCTTCGGTGGTGAACACAATACGTTCCGCAGTGATTTCCACCCGTTGCGGCACTCCCGTTCCGGCAGTCAGCTCCGTCGGAGGGACATTTTCCATCAGATATGCTGCCAGCACATTTGCCAACTCCGCAGTCTCCACCTCGGTTCGCTCCGGGCTCAACCCCATCCGCTCATCTTCCGCTGAAGTCATTGTTGAAGTCGATGTAATCTTCTCTACCAGTTTCTCCGATGCCAGATTCTCGGCATTCGTCACGGTGTACAGCCCCTCCTGGGCAGCAGCGCCATTGATTCCGCATGCTGCCAGCACAATCCATGTGCAAAAAACTATTCCTTTCTTCATCTTATTTCATTTATTGTTGATCAATCGCCCTCCTCCAGTTGAAACAGCTCCTCTACAGTCTTCCCAAACAGTTGGGCCATTTTCAGCGCCAGCACAGTCGAGGGCACATACTTCCCTAATTCTATCGAATTGACCGCCTGACGGGTCACCCCTATTTTCTCGGCCAATTCGCC
>ONJQ01000061.1 GCA_900318175.1 uncultured Bacteroidales bacterium
AGTTTGGTCACCTCATGGCTTTCACCGCACTGCGCCTTACGGCTTGTACGGTGTTATGGAGAGTCTTACCTCTCCGAGGTGATTAATAGAAGTCCCTTACTATCACAATGCAGGATTGAACGGCCCCACTCCGTAGCGAGGGGGAATCGTTGCCGCTCCATGGCGCAGGGCGGGTAGGCTGAACAAAGAACAGTGCACGGTTTATCCCCGTGCGTTGCACGATTCGACAATTACTACGGAGTTTTCGGTTTCCTAACGACCGATTTGGGTTTAACATTATTTAGAGGAACGGGCAGTTGCAGTGGATATTTCTAATGAATAATCGGAATAATTGACGGGCATGTTGACCCCGTCGTGCCGCCGGGCACGGGGTGGGATTATCGCGAAGCTGTCTTTTCGGCACGCTGGCTGCATTCGGATGGGCTATGCAGCCGTGGTGGCAGTTGGGTTGAGCGCCGCGCGCCGTGGATCGATGCCGGGCATGGGGGGCGTACGCCTGGCTGTGCCAAAGTGCGGGGGGAGGGCTGCTGACCCGACCAGGCATTTGCCCTGGGGCGGAAGCGGAGGGCCGCTGGCTCGGCCGCAGGAGAGCCCGGCGCCTTCGGCGCCGGGCGGACGGGGTGGGGACTGGTCTCGGGGAAAAAGGACGGACACACCGCCGGAGGGGCGGTGCGTCCGTTTTGTGATATGTTGCGCTGCGGGGGTTATCGGATGAGGAAGGAGAATTTGGAGAAATTCTTCAGCGCGATGCCGGTGCCGCGGGCCACGGCGCGGAGGGGGTCTTCGGCTATGTGGACTTGCAGTTTGGTCTTGGAAGAGATGCGCTGGTCGAGTCCGCGGAGCAGCGAGCCGCCACCGGCCAGATAGATACCGGTGCGGTAGATGTCGGCAGCCAACTCTGGCGGGGTGGCCGAGAGGGTGTCGAGGATGGCCTGTTCGATGCGGGCAATGGATTTGTCGAGGGCATGGGCAATCTCTTTGTAGTTGACGGAGATTTCCGGGCAATCTCTTTGTAGTTGACGGAGATTTCCTTGGGCAGTCCGGTGAGGAGGTCGCGACCCAGGGTGGGATAGTCCTCAGGGGGTTCGTCGAGTTCGCTTACGGCGGCGCCGACTTTGATTTTCACCTGCTCGGCAGTGCGCTCACCGATGACCATGTTGTGCTGTTTGCGCATGTATTCAACAACGTTCTCGTTGAATTCGTCGCCTGCCACACGGATGGAGTTGTTGCAGACGATGCCGCCGAGGGAGATGACGGCGATTTCAGCAGTGCCGCCTCCGATGTCGACAATCATGTGGCCTTCGGGTTCGAGTACGTCGATGCCGATACCTATGGCTGCCGCCATGGGTTCGTGAATCATGCGGATTTCCTTGGCTCCGGCTTGCTCGGCACTTTCACGCACGGCGCGTTCCTCGACATTGGTGATGCCGGAGGGAATGCAGATGACCATGCGCAGCGACGGGGGCATGAAGGAACGGTTGATGTTGGTCATGCCGATAAGTTCGCGGATGAGGTGTTGGGCCATCTCGAAGTCGGCGATGACGCCGCCGCGCAGCGGGCGGACGGTTTCGATGTTTTTGTTGTCGGTTTTCCCGGCCATCATCTGGGCGCGTTTACCGACGGCGATAATGCGGTTGTTGTTGCGGTCGACGGCCACAATGGAGGGTTCGTCGACGACTACCTGGTCGTTGTGGATGACAATGGAGTTGGCAGTGCCAAGGTCCATTGCTACCTCTTTGTTAAAGAATGAAAATAAACCCATTTATACTATTCTGTTTTTTTCTTGTTTATGATGATGTGTGATTATACGCAAAAAGGGTGAAAAAGTTTCATTTAGTGTTTGAAATGCCTGTAGCCGGTGATGGCCATTCCCATGTGGTGCTGCTCGCAGTAGTCGATGGAGTCTTGGTCGTGGATGGAGCCGCCGGGGTGTGCCACGGCGACGATGCCGGCTTGGTGGGCAATCTCTACACAGTCGGCAAAGGGGAAGAAGGCGTCGCTGGCCATGACGGCTCCGTTGAGGTCGAAGCCGAATGACTGGGCTTTGGCAATGGCTTGGCGCAGGGCATCGACGCGCGAGGTCTGGCCGGTGCCACTGGCACAGAGTTGTCCATTTTTGGCCAGCACGATGGCGTTGCTTTTGGTGTGCTTGACAAGGATGGTGGCAAAGGCGAGGTCGGAGGCCTGTTGTGGGGTGATGGGGGTGGAGGTGACACTCTTGGCCATGTCGGCAGCAGTGGGGACAATGGTATCGCGGTCCTGCACAAGGATGCCGTCGAGGGCGTTGCGGAACACCTGCGGACTCATCTTGAAAGCGTTGCGCTTGAGGATGATGCGGTTCTTCTTGCCTCGGAGGATGGTCAGCGCCTCGTCGTCGTAGTCGGGAGCGATGCACACTTCGAAGAAGATTTTGTGCATCTCTTCTGCCACCTCTTTGGTGATGGTGCGGTTGGTGACCAGCACACCGCCGAAGGCGGAGACAGGGTCGCCGGCCAGAGCGTCGGTCCAGGCTTGGAGCAGGGTGGGACGGGTGGCGAGGCCGCAGGCGTTGTTGTGCTTGAGGATGGCGAAGGTGGTGTCGGCATAGTCGTCGATAAGGGCACAGGCAGCATCGATGTCGCCTATGTTGTTATAGGATATTTCTTTTCCGTTGAGCTTGGTGAAGCAGGCGTCGAGGTTGCCGTAGTAGCAGCCTTTTTGGTGGGGGTTCTCGCCATAGCGCAGGGGGTTGGCCTGGTTGCCGCTGAGTTTGAACACGGGCAGTTGCTCCTGTTGGTTGAAGTAGTTGAAGATGGCGGTGTCGTAGTGGGAACTGACGTTGAAGGCATAGGCAGCGAAGCGGCGGCGTTGCTCGAGGGTGGTGGCACCGTCCTGCTCGGTGTAGATGTTGAGAAACTCTTGGTAGTGGTTGACGGCGGGGACAATGACAACGTCGTTGAAGTTTTTGGCGGCGGCACGGATGAGGGAAATGCCTCCGATGTCAATCTTCTCGATGATGTCCTGCTCGGGGGCGCCGGAAGCCACGGTGGCCTCGAAAGGGTAGAGGTCGACGATGACGAGGTCGATTTCCGGAATTTCGTATTGTGCCAACTGTTCACCGTCGGAGTACATGTTGCGACGGCTGAGGATGCCACCGAAGACTTTGGGGTGGAGGGTCTTGACACGGCCTCCGAGGATGGAGGGATAGCCGGTCAGGGATTCGACGGCTACGGGTTCGATGCCGAGTTCTTGGATGAATTTCTGTGTGCCGCCGGTGGAATAAATGGTGACGCCTTGGCGGTCGAGGGCTTTGACGATGTCTTCAAGACCGTCTTTGTAGTAGACGGAGATGAGGGCTGATTTTATTTTTTTCAGTTCCATTGTTACTGTTTTTGTGTACTCTTTATCTATACAACATATTGACAATATATCACTTGGGTGATATATTGCACAATTTCATGCAAAATGCAAATATACATATATTTCTTGAATTATACACAGATACGTGAAATAATAACACGATTTTTTATGAATATATCGTTGGTGAACTTGTGGCAATGTGTCGGAAATGTGCTTTTTTCAGAAGGGATATATGGTTTATGGGGCAAAAATGACCGGCAGCAAAGAAAAAGGAGTCCCTGCATATTGGCAAGGACTCCTTTTGGGGTTGAATGATTATTCTGCCTATTGCTGTACGCAAACCAATCGGACTGAGCAGGTATAGTGGAGGGTGTTTGGATATTTTCTTTTCCATTCGATAGGATAAAAGAAACCATCATGGTCGGAAAAGAAAGCGAATTGAGGAATTCTGGGGATTGCTCGAGATTTAGACCAATAATATCCTTTCTCTTGCTCGTTGGTGAGGGTGGTGAAGAGGTAGCACCCTGCTGCAGGAAGGAACACTGCTCCGGCATCCTCCATGGCTGTCCATTCTTCAGAGGTATAATCATTTGTTTTCCAGCCTTCACTATTACTTATCGTGAATGCTGTGAAATCTATGCCATCGGGTGTCACAAATGAATCGGGCAAAAGAATAATCCCTTTAATTCCATTC
>ONJQ01000054.1 GCA_900318175.1 uncultured Bacteroidales bacterium
CACCTCCGTCATCCCCACCCATGCCCTCCAGCCAGAATATATCGTGCAGACTTGGCCCGACATCAATGGAGGAGCCTTCGTTATCCTTGCAACAGAGGACAACACCGAAGTCGATATCGTCCTCAACAACCCTTCTACCAACAATCTTCCCGTCAACACCCACCATACTATTACCCTCAATGCCGGCAACACATATCAACTAATCTCCCGAGGGAATGCCCCAAATGATAAAAGCTCTTTTACCGGCACACAAATCACGGCACTCCGTAACAAGAAAATAGCCGTGTTCCAAAGCAACCGAAACAAGACTCACATCTCAGGCCTAGGCTCAACACAAACTTACGACTACACCTTGACCCAAGCCGTCCCAATAGCCTATGCAGGCAAGGTCTTCAAATCTTCAAACAGTAACTCCATTGGCACTATTATCACCGCTACGCGTGACAGCTGCATTGTATTTATCAACAACCAGCCCTTCGATACACTCAATGCCTCAGAATCCAACTTCGTGACTGTGGCGATAAACCCTTTTGGCAATAACATAAAAACATCACAACCCAGCATCGTATGCCAATATGACATCCATGGCTACAGCCCTTTCTGCGATTATGTACCCCCTGTCGAATCAGGTGGCTTTGAAGGATTTGTATCCCCCGACTACAGGTTCGAAGAAAAAAAGAATTCGCCCCCTCCGCCCTATTCTTATAGGTATCTTTTTGACATACTTAGAGCATACTTAGACTCGCAATATTCACAGCCATACGACACCATTTTTTTTGCAAGATATCCTTTCGTCCACCAAAACTTCTGGGAGGAACTCTATGGCATTCCTTGGGCCAGGGTTCACACCAACCACAAACGCTTCTCCGCCTACCGAGTCGGAACATTCACCACCTATGTCGTTGACCCCGTATGGGTCAGTACCATTTACACCTACTACCACGGCGGCTCCTACTCCTATAATGTCTGCTATAACATGATTTTTAAAACCAAGATTTTCTATGCCGACGGCATACCCAACCATTCCCTTGCTTTCACTTCATTCTGCCTTGGACACGAAATCTTATTCAACACCAATTGCGACACCAACCAGACATACTTCCACTGGGATTTCGGCGACGGCCATTCTGCCACCGGCCCCATTGTCCGGCACACTTATGCTGCTCCCGGGTGCTATACGGTACAGACCATTATTGACTACGCCAACACTCCATTGAGCGACCACAGCCGCGACACCCTCATCGGCAGCATTACCATATCTCCCCGCGACACCGTTACGTATTACGACAGCTGCTGCATTTTCCCATATCAGTGGGGCGACACGCTTATCTCCTCGCCCGGCGCTCACTTGCGATACAGCAACAACATCGGCAACTGCCTACCAGTCCACCGTCTCATCCTCTCTGTTGATACATCGTCCGTAACAACCTATTTCTCCGATACGATATGTCAGGATGATCAAGTGCCATGGGGATCATATACCTGCACCGCTCCAGGTTCCTACCGCGACACACTCCTTCAAATCAATGGCTGCGACAGTATCCTGCTGCTCAACCTCTCTGTCTGGTCTTATCCCGACGTCACCATTAACCGGCTTACTCCCCCCGACCAATTCCCCATCCAGCTGCAAGGCTCGGTCCACAACATCTTTGGCCACTGCCATTTCACATGGAACTCGTCACCCACCGATGCCTCCTTGCAGGGTCAAGAGCATTCGACTCGCATCATGGTATCACCGACAGAAAACACCCTCTACAGTCTCACTGCCGAATACGACTCCTTGCCGGGCTGTTACGGGCAGACCCATTACATTGCCGTCCTCCTCGAAAACAATAACCTGTGGATACCCAATGTATTCACTCCTGGACGCGAGTCCAACAACACCTTTTCAGTCAACGCAAACGAGCTCTCTTACTACCACATCACCATTTTCAACCGATTGGGCATGAAAGTGTTCCATTCGGACGACATCAACCAGCCTTGGGACGGTACCTGCGATGGCTTGCCCTGCCCCACAGGTACCTACACCTACACTATCGACTACTCTACAAACAATTCGCCCAACGAACTGCTACACCACATCGGCACAGTCACGCTTATCCGATAAACACCCCGTAATAATGAAAACCATCCTTCCAGCACACACTTCTTCCCTCAGCCGCCTCAACCGCATGCTGTCGGGCAAGGCATTCGACAATGCCCGCTTCTTTATCCTCGTGGATGAGAACACCTACAACCACTGTCTGCCTCGCTTGATATCGAAAGTCGACCGCATGCAGCAAGCCGAGTTCATGGAGGTGCCCGTGGGCGAAGAGTGCAAGGACATAGCCATCGCCACCCAACTGTGGCAGACCCTCCTTGAGAGCAACGCCGACCGCAACAGCGTCCTTGTCAACCTTGGAGGTGGTTGCATCTGCGATCTCGGCGGCTTCGTGGCAGCAGGCTACAAGCGCGGCATCCGCCACATCAACATCCCCACGACCCTTGTCGGCATGGTCGACGCTGCCATCGGCGGCAAGACTGCCCTTAACCTCGACAACAGCAAAAACCAGATAGGCTTTTTCCACCAGCCCGCCATTGTCTGCGTCGAACCGGCATTTCTCGACACCCTTCCCGACGCCATGCTGCTCGACGGCGTGTTCGAGATGCTCAAAACCTTCATGGTCGGCGACCCCGGCCGGTATGAAAGCCTGTGCGGGATGATTCTCGACGGCACGTTCGAGGTGTTGCCCGACATGATTGCCGCCTGTGCCGACATCAAGACCGCCATCGTCCGCCGCGATCCCTACGACCATTCCACACGCCGCATCCTCAACCTTGGCCACACCTTTGGCCACGCCATCGAGGCCTTCAGCCATCAGTCTGGCCGCAAGCCCCTCACCCATGGCAACGCCGTGGGCATAGGCATGCTCTGCGCAATGCAGCTCTCTGTGCGCCTGACGGGTCTCCCGCAGGCAGTGCTGGACCGCTACCGCACCGTGGCTACCAAGCTCACCACCCTGCCCCACTATACCCTCCGCGACACCGAGGAACTCCTCTCCCTCATGCGTCAGGACAAGAAAAACCGTTCCGGCAACATCCTCTGCGTGCTGCTCCACCAGGTCGGCACCCCTGTCATAGACCTCCCCGTCGACGAGAACCTCATCCGCCAAACCCTCCTCAGCCTATGTTAGAGCTCCTCTCCCCCGCCAAAAACTACGACCAAGGACGCGAAGCCATCAACCACGGTGCCGACGCCGTCTACATCGGTGCCCCTGCTTTCGGTGCCCGCGAAGCCGCAGGCAACACCCTTACGGACATCGAGCGGCTGGCACAATACGCCCACCTCTACCACGCACGCGTCTTTGCCACCGTCAACACACTCCTCTTCGACAACGAGATAGAGGACGCCGTCCGCATGCTCCACCAACTCTACAACGCCGGTGTCGATGCCGCCATCATCCAAGACCTCGGCCTGTTAGAATGCGACCTCCCGCCCATCGAGCTCCACGCCAGCACCCAAACCCACAATGCCGACCTGCCGCGCATCCAGTTTCTGCAAAGCGTCGGCTTCAGCCGCATCATCCTGGCCCGCGAGACCTCCCTCCAACAGATGCAGCACATACGCCGCAACACCACCGTCGAGCTGGAATCCTTTGTCCAAGGGGCCCTCTGCGTCTGCTACAGCGGCCAGTGCTACCTCAGCCAGTACCTCAACAACCGCAGCGGCAACCGCGGCTGCTGTGCGCAGCCCTGCCGCTCCGCCTACGACCTCTACGACGCCCACGGCAACCTCCTGCGCAAAGACCAGCACCTCCTCTCGCTCCGCGACTTCTCCGCCGCCGACCATCTCCGCGCCATGATCGACGCCGGCATCACCTCCTTCAAAATCGAAGGCCGTCTGAAGGACATGGACTACGTCAAAAACACCACCGCCTACTACCGCCAACTCCTGGACAGCATCATGGAGGGGCAGCCCCAGTTGCGTCCAGCCTCCTCAGGCTCCTGCCGCTTCTTCTTCACCCCCGACCTGGAACGCACCTTCAACCGCGGCTTCACCGACTACTTCCTCCGCCAACGCCAGCCCATGGCCACCCTCACCACGCAGAAATCCCTCGGCAAACGCATCGGCACCGTTGCCTCCGTGGGGCGCGACACCATCACCATCCGCACCCCCCTGCCCCTCACCGCTGGCGACGGGCTCTGCTTCTTCAACCCCCGTGGCCAGCTCGAAGGCTTCCTGGTCAACCACGTGCAGGGCAACACCATCCGTCCCAACCGCATGCCCGACGGCCTTGCCGTGGGCACGCCCCTGTGGCGCAACAACGACCAAGCCTTCTCACGCCAGCTGCAAGGCACCACCGCCGAACGCACCATCCCCATCAGCCTCACCCTGGCCGACACCCCGTCGGGCCTCAGCCTCACCCTAACCGATGCCGATGGCTGCCAAGCCACCGCAACAGCCGACTGCCCCAAGGAACCCGCACGCGACGCCCTCCGTGCCGCCGACCAGCTGCAACGCCAGCTCAGCAAGCTTGGGGGCACCCCTTTCCACGCCGACACCTTCAACAACCGCTGCTCCCAGCCTTGGTTTGTCCCCGCAGCAGTACTCAATCAGCTGCGCCGCGATGCAGTCCAACTGCTGGCCGACAGCCGCACCGCCGCCCACATGCAGCAACGAGGCCATTGCCCAACCCTTGCCCAGCGTCAGGCCAATGACACACCCTATCCCGACAGCGCGCTTGACTACCGCGCCAACATCATAAATCGTCTTTCCGAACAATTCTACCGCCGCCACGGCGTGCAACAGATAGCCTATGGGCTCGAAAAGACCCTCGACTACGACGGCAAAGCCCTCATGACAACCAAGTACTGTCTGCGCTACGAACTGGGACTCTGCCTGCAACGCAACCCCGACGCCCTCCCCGGCCCGCTCTTCCTCCACAACAACGGGCGTTGGTTCCAACTGCAATTCGACTGCTCACGGTGCCAGATGCAGCTTTTCGCCTCCTCCCACGGCCCCGACCGTTCCACGCGCTAAAAACCACTGAAAACCAGCGTCAACCCTGCCAGAAACGACTCATGACTGAGGCCACTCGGCAGTATGGCCTTGTCTCGGCAACATTTTCAATTCTTGTTTTCTCGCCCTGCCTTCGCTCCTTCTCTGTCAGTTGTTCCTCTTGTTATCCATCATTTGTCCCTCAAAAAAGGAACAAATGAGGAACAAATGACCTACAACTGTCCCCGAACGACCGAAGGAACACCAAAGACGGTGCCAACCTTCAACGGCACCGATGCTACCCAAGAGGAAGGCTTCGGCTTTGCAGTCCCTCGGTAAACAGCTCGGAACGTTATGTTTTGATGGGAAGTACGGACACTACACTGCACTCCAGTCCTGAATCCTGGCAGTGGACCATGCCCAACATTCGGGATTACTTAGGCCAAGCCCGACTGACTGCAACGGACCACATCGTAGACCGGGCACTGGAGAGCATCGGAGAGTTGGTGGCAAGCATCTTCGGAGTTGAGCGTGTAGCCCTGGGGCGAGGTGGGGTTGAGGCTGACAGCTACAAGGCGCGAACGCTGCAACACCTGAACGGTGCCCCCGCGGCGCGTGAAGTCGGCATAGGCGTCGGGGGTGATGAAGAGCTTGGTAAAATCCCGGACTATGAGGACGATGTCTTTGACATTGGGCTGGACGGAGAGGAATTTGAGCAGCCGGTTGCTTACGGCTCCGGAGACGAAAAGAGTGTTGCCCTGGGCAAAAAGGCTCTTGTTGTCCGGCCCAAGGAGGAAGACGGACTGGATGCCAAGGTCGTGGGGAAGGCCGTCGGAGTCGACTATCCAGAGGCCGCTCTCGACAGCGGAGAGCTGCCTCCGAAGGGTTTCGGAGACTTCGGGGAGGTTGATGAGGCGGTAGACGAAGCGGGTGCGGGAGATGAGTTGCTGCAGGTTGGGCGAGACGGCAGCACCTGTGGCCAGAATCATGGCGTCGGTGACGGTTGGAGAGGCCAGGCTAAGCCGCGAAAGAGCCCCGTCGACAATGGTGAGTTGGACATCGGAACGGCGGAAATGGGCTATCTGCTGCCGCAGGACACCTGTGGTGGCGGCCCCGGAGAGGAGCACACGACCCGGGCAGAGCACACGGGCGGTGACAAGCTGGCCCAAGGCGGTGCGGCGCTCGTCGACGGAGAGGATGTCGGACACCAAGCGGCGGGAGAGGTAGTGCTTGTGGGAGGTGATGAACTGCATGCCCTCGTAGAGGGTGATTTCGGGCTTGGCTGTGGCGTAGACGGAGTCTACTTGCTCGCCATCGACACCGATGGAGGTGACGGCAGTGGAGACACCCAGTTGGTGCAGCCGACCCAAAAGGTAGTTAAGGCAGACTGTCTTGCCGGTGTTTTTTTCAAGGCCTACAATGGACAGGCTCCGATAGTTGCGTAAGTTTTCGACAAAAGGCATAGCGAGTGCAAAGTTACGAAAAAATGTCGTATGTGAAAGTTTTTTTGTAACTTTGCAAGCGGTTGAAGAGACCGAAACCCTAATGTTAAATTATTAATAAACTAATAACAAGATGATTACAAAATTAGACGACCTTCTGGAACTGGTCAAGACTAAAGGAAAGAAAAGACTGGTGGCCGCTTATGCCAACGACGACCACACTGTTTG
>ONJQ01000016.1 GCA_900318175.1 uncultured Bacteroidales bacterium
AAGATATGAGTGCTTCAAACTGTCCGGAAACCCCGAGACAAAAAATGATTCAGATGATGTACCTTGTGTACACCGCCATGTTGGCACTTAATGTGTCGGCAGAGGTTGTTGAGGGATTCAAAACAGTCGGTAACGCCATGACCAAGTCGAACGAGAACATGGTCACCAAGCTTGACGACACCTACAACAACTTTGAAGCCGCACTCAAGAACAACCCCGCAAAAGTCAAAGAGAAATACGATAAAGCTCAAGAAATCAAAAAGCTCTCCAACGAACTTGTATATACCATTGATACTGTCACCTATAGTTTTATCGGTGAGATGGCTCAGAAGGCCGAGATTTCTATTATTGACCCCAACGACAAAGAAAACACACTGAAGCGCACCATCAGCCTTGTGAACGCCGATGGCTCAAAGAACTTCGACAGCATTGCAGAAGCTCTTCGTATTGGTGGATTCAGTTGGATAACCAAACTTGACAACAACCAC
Organism: uncultured Bacteroidales bacterium; assembly: GCA_900318175.1. Taxonomy (GTDB): domain Bacteria; phylum Bacteroidota; class Bacteroidia; order Bacteroidales; family P3; genus Colimorpha. The sequence continues at coordinate 489 of ONJQ01000016.1, forward strand.
CTTGGAACACCTTACTTTATTGGTAAGGCCGAAGGTAAAGAAGTCACTGAAGGCGCTGCCTATGAGGTGAAGAAACGCATCATTGAATACAAGAGAGCTGTCAAAGAGAAACTCGGTGCCGACTCTGTCCACGTGGCACTTGGTCTTGCAGTCGAAGACATGCATCTCAACAGTGAAGGCAAGCCCCTGTCGTGGGAGCAGTTGAACTTCAACAATACCGTAGCCGGTGCAGCACTTGTGACCCTGACCCGTATGAAGGCAGAAGTCATGAATGCCGAATTTGATGCTGTGAACATGCTTTACAAGCAGATTAAATCCAATGACTTCTCATTCGATAAGGTTGCCGTTATCACTCGTCCTAAGTCATCCTACATCATGAAGGGTGGCAAATACGAGCTGATTGTCAACGTCGGTGCCTACGACTCGAAGGCCAAATTTGAAGCCACTGTCGGTGGTACACGTTTCACTGCCAACGACACTGGAGCCGTGGTCTACAGCACCGTCTGCAACGCCACTGGTCCCAAGACTATCACGGGTACCGTCTACGTCAAGAACGATAACGGAACAAGCAGCTACGACTTTAAGGAATCCTATTTTGTGGCTGAACCCATGGCAGTATTCGAGTTGACCGAAATGAACGTCGTCTATGCCGGTATTGACAACCCAGTGAGAATTTCCGTTCCCGGTATTGCAGCCCACAATGTGGTTGTATCTCTTGCCGACCCCAATCAGGCCACTATCGTTCCCGACAACTCTAAAGGTGCAGGTAACTATATCATCAAGCCTAAAGTCAATAAGGGTAAGATTGTTGTCAACGCCTCCTTCAAAGATGGCAACCAGACACGTTTTGCCGGTTCCACCGAGTTCCGTGCCCGTCCGCTTCCCGATCCCAAAATCTTCCTTGGCACCATCGAAGCCGGTAAAGGTATTCCCATCAATGACCTCAAAGGCATGAAAGGCCCCGCAGTCCGTTACGGCCAAGAGTTTGCCTTCCGCATGAAGACCCCCACCATCATCAAGCAAACCATTGATATCACAAAAGTCAACGGTGCAACCGATATTGAGAACCGTGGTCAGCAATGGGGAGCAGAGGTGATGAGCTACATCCAAAAAGCCAAACCCGGCTGCAAGATTACGCTCAGCATTGATGTCAACATGCCCGACGGCACAAAGAGAAACATCAGTAGCACATTCCGTATAACACGATAATTGAGTTAATAACGAACAAAACATAATATCATGAAAAAAGTATTGCTTGGCTTCAGCCTCATGATTCTCGCATTGGGTGGAATGACCGTTAATGCACAGAACATTCTTGACCCTGAAGATGAAAACAATTTGGCCAACTTTTACGAGCGTAAAATCACTTCAACCCGCAAAGCTCTGCCATATCCCGCCATCCGCGAAAGCGATGTAATGTGGGAGACTTGCATCTGGCGCACAATCGATTTCCGCGAGAAGTTCAACCAGTTCTTCTACTTCCCCAAGGGAGAGGACTCTCTCAACAACAACCAGGGCCGTATCAACCTTGCCTATCTTATCTACAGATCGGCTGCCAACGGCGAGTTCGAAATCTTTGAAGACGACGAGCTGAAGATTCCTGTAGACTGGGAAAACATGTACAAGAAACTCAACAAGGCCGACTCCACCACCACCGACCCCATCTACGATGAGTATGGTGAAATCGTTGAAGAAGGCCACGACACCGTCAAGTACAAATCCTTCACCTCCGACGACTACTACAAGATTCATATCAAAGAGTGGTGGTACATCGACAGCAAGGATACCCGTATGAAGGTGCGCATTGTTGCTCTTGCCCTTGTTGACGAGAACTGCCGCGAGGTTGACGGTGAGATGGAGTGCAACCCCACCATCCGTTTCTGGATTCCCATGAACGACATGCGCGTCCGCAACATCTTCGCCAAAACCAATGCCTACGACCTCTACAACAACAACGCTGAGCGTAGCTACGATGAAATCTTCATCTCCCGCTATTTCGACAGCTTCGTCACCCGCGAGACCAACACCCACAACCGTGCAATTCACGACTACCTGACGGGTGAAGACTCACAACTCGAAGCTCAGTCCATCGAGGAGCGCATCTTCGACATCGAATCCGACATGTGGGAATACTAATCACACAAACGGTTTAAACACCGCGTTGTTCCCAATCGCATAACAAAGGAGTTAAGAGTAAGGCCCGCTTATTCTTAACTCCTTTTCAATTGCCTAAGAGCCACACAATATCCAAGTATACAATCAATCACAAGAGTTTTGACCCGCACTCATCATAGCATCCTTCTCCTGTTACTCCTCTGCTCCTTTAGTAGTGGCGCATGGGCACAATGGGTCGAACCCCAACCCAACGATTACTATCAACGCTCCTACACTTGGGAGAAGAAGCCACAGGAATTGGGATTTGTCCGCGATGCCGATGTGTACTGGACCAAGATTCTATGGCGCATCATTGATGTGCGGGAAAAAGAGAACCAATACATCTATTTCCCTACCGAGCCCGAAGGTATCCGTGGGCGTAAGAACCTGGCTTACGTTCTGTGGGATGCCATTCTGGCAAGCGAAATAGAGCTCTACGAAGACGATGAGCTAAAGATACCTTTGGACTGTTCCAAAGTCATAGAACGTGCCACCCGTAGCGACACCGTCCAGATGGCAGTCTACGACGACTACGGCGAGGCCGACTACACCACCGTCTACGTCCCACACGAGTTTAAATCCGACGACATCTATCAATACGCCATCAAAGAAGCCGTCTTCTTGGACCGCTCCCGCAGCGGCATGCAAGTGCGCAAGTTAGGTCTCGCACCGATGGAAGACCGCTATAAAGTAATTGACGGCGAGACAGAATTCATCGGCACGGTCACACTCTTCTGGGTTCCCATGCAGTCAATGCAAACCCGTATTCTGTTTGCTCAAAAAGAGGCCTATTGCCGAGAGAACCTCGTCCATCTGCCAAACTGGGAATACGCCTTCAACTCATTTATGTACTCCTCCTTCATCACCCGTGAGGACAATGTCTGGAACCGTTCCATCCACGACTACCTTACAGGCGAAGATGCCCTCCTCGAAGCCCAGCGCATCGAAGAGGACATCATGAACATCTCCATAGACATGTGGGAGTACTAATCGGCCAGACAAGCATCCAGCTGGCGACAGATACCCTCTTTATCCATATTTTGACCAATAAAGACCAGTTTCACCATACGGTCGCCATATTCGTCGTCCCAGTCGTGTACCAGCCCCGGATCGCGGCGCATCATGTCTATCAATTCCTCTTCAGGCATTGTGGCATACCATTGGCCTGCCTCTGATAGTTTTACCTGAACGCCAGCCTGCTCAAACAGATAGGACATATCCTTATCGTCAGCGAAATAGCAGACGCCCTTAGCACGTATCACACTCTTCGGCCACTGGAAGTTTACAAAATGGTCGAACTTATCGATATCAAAGGGTTGCCGACGATAGTAGACAAACGTTCCAATGCCATATTCCTCCACCTCGCCACCTTCGGCATGGTGATGATGATGGTGATGGTGGCCATGCTCTTCGTCATCATCGTCATCGTCGTCATGATCATGGTCGTGATGGTGATGGTGTTCGTGCTCATCGTCGTCATCGTCGTCATGATGGTGATGCTCGTCACCGTCGTGGTGGCGTTTGGCCTCCTCATCCTCGGCGTCAGTCGTCAGACGCTCCAACTCCTTCACCCAACCTGCCTGGCCTTCCGTTTCGCCGTAGCTAAAGCAATTGGTGTTAATCAAATCGTCCAACTCCACGTTGGAGTAGTCGGCCTCCAAAATCTGGGCTCCAGGATTCAAATTACGCACTATCTGGCGCAGTCGTTCCAACTCAGCTGGCGACACCTCGGACCGTTTGTTAAGCAGCACGATATTGCAGAATTCAATCTGTTGGATAATCAGATTCTCAATATCCTCTTCAGCGATTGCCGAACCAAGCAATTTGCCGCCACAATCAAACTCACTCTGCATGCGCAGTGCATCCACCACCGTCACCACGCAATCCAGCCTTGGCACGCCATAGCGTGTGTACTCCTCGCCCATGCGAGGCATTGAGCAGATGGTGCGTGCGATAGGCTCCGGCTCGCAGATACCGCTGGCCTCAATCACGATGTAGTCAAACTTGGCCATACCCATAATCTCGCTCAGCTGCCGTACCAAGTCCATTTTCAGCGTGCAGCAGATACAGCCATTCTGCAGGGCGACCAGACTGTCGTCGGACTGCCCCACGATGCCCCCTTTCTGAATCAACGAAGCGTCGATGTTCACCTCGCCGATGTCATTCACCAGCACCGCGAATCGAATGTTCTTCTTGTTATTCAAAATATGATTCAGCAACGTCGTCTTTCCGCTGCCCAGATAACCCGTCAGCAATAATACTGGCGTCGAGTTCAGATGTAAGTTATTCATACTATATCAATATTTTATTATTCAAAACCAATCTGGTTTTGCAGCGCATCTCAACCATTAAGCGCCCTCATTGTAGCAAGTGCAAAACCTGAACGATAACGCATAAATATTGATATTATTTTCAATCAAGCCAACGTTTTTTTCATCGGTCAGTCTCCTACTGGCAACATCACGATTGACCATATCCATCCATTACCACACCCCAGCCCTACCCTTCCTCCAGTCTTTCTTGTATTCTCGTTCCTCATTTGTTGGTCTATTTGTTCCTCGAAAAAGGAAGAAATATTAGAGAACGATTAGATAACTGGCAAAGAAATGGCGAAGGAACAGCAAAGAAACAGACAGGAGCCGCACAATCTGAAAGCAGAAAGCCGACAATTTTGAAGAAGCAGAGATAAGAAATGCCGCTAATTGAAAAAAAAATGTTATCTTTGCAAAGTGAATCAATAAAAGTATTAACACATATCTATTGCAAAATGAAGAAGATAATTATCAGTTTAGTAGCATTTGTGGCCATGTCGGCACTGATGGTGTCTTGCCACAACAACAGCATGTTCAAATTGAGCGTTGAGGCCGTCGACGGCAAGGGCACAGCCACCGTCATGTGGCCCGCCGATGCCACCGTAGCCACCTGGGACGACGCCATGAACCCCGTAGAAGTGACGCTGTCCGGCATTGCTCCCGACAAATCCTATGCCTCAATAGTGATGCCCGAGGGCACAACCACAAAGGGTGTGCGCCGCTTTGTCTACCCCGCTTCGGTGTGTGCCGGTGAGGGCAAGGTGATGATTGCCCCGGTGCAAAGCGGAATGGACTGCCCCGCCACGATGCCTTGTTACGCCGAGGCCGCTGAAGGCAAAGCCGAGCTGGTTTTCAAATCCCTGTGCGGTGTTGTGCAGCTGAACCTCACCACCGCCGAGAAGCTGGCCTCCGTGCAAATCAGCACTGAGGATTCCACCAACTACCTGGCTGGGCGCTTCGGTGTTGACAACTATCCTTTCCCCGTGCTCAAGGCCGAGGCCGATGCCTCCAAATGCGTGCGCTGCGAGAAACTGGCTACCTTTGATTTCAGCAAGGGCTCTGAATTGTATCTCTATGTGGCTCCCGGCTGCTACGACACTTTCACCGTGACCCTCACAACCGAGGACGGTCGCACCTGCGTGAAGAACCTGAAAGATGACAAGTATATTGTTGTGGACCGCAACGTTATATGCACCATCAATCTGGGTCAGAATGAGGGCGATTTAGTTTTTGAGTAAAAATTAATTTGTCATATCAAAAAATATTCGTATCTTTGCATCCTCAAATCAAGGGAAGAAAAACAGCAAAAAACGCTGCAAACAATTCAAAACCTTTGATTTGAGGAAAGCAAAGGATGTCCAATGGTGTAATGGCAGCACTCCAGATTTTGGTTCTGTCAGTCCAGGTTCGAGTCCTGGTTGGACAACACAAAGGTCCCGCACAGAAAAAAGTGTGCGGGATTTTTTTATCCCGGTTGGCTTTGCCGTGCACAACAGCCCCAATCATAAGCCTTCAAGCAAATAGTTTGAGCTAATTGATATTTTTTTTGTATATTTGTAGAATGCACCGCAAGGTGCATAATGACATAAATAGTTTATAACTAATAGATTGCAACATGGCCGAACTGACCGAACAAGAGCAAATACGCAGAAATTCGCTGAACGAATTGAAGAAACTGGGCATCAACCCCTATCCCGCAGCCTTATATGAGGTGAATGCAAAATCGAGCGAGATATTGGAGAAATACCCGCAGGACAACACGCTGTTTCAGGACATCAGCATAGCAGGGCGCATCATGAGCCGACGCATCATGGGGGCTGCCTCGTTTGTAGAGTTGCAGGACTCCTACGGGCGCATCCAGCTGTATGTGAAACGCGACGAGATATGCCCCGGCGAGGACAAAACGATGTACAACACTGTGTTCAAACGCTTGTTGGACATTGGCGACATCATAGGTGTGACGGGATATGTATTCGTTACCCAAATGGGCGAGACCTCTATCCACGTGAAGAGCCTGACGGTGCTCAGCAAAAGCCTGAGGCCGCTGCCCATTGTGAAGGAGAAGGATGGCGTGGTATACGACGCTTTCAGCGACCCCGAACAGCGCTACCGCATGCGCTATGTGGACCTGATTGTGAATCCCCACGTGCGCGAGACCTTTGTGAAACGTGCCAAGATAGTGAACACCATGCGCGACTACTTCAACGAGCAGGGCTACTTGGAGGTTGACACACCTGTGTTGCAAAGCATCCCCGGCGGTGCTGCGGCAAGGCCTTTCATCACCCACCACAACGCACTGGACATAGACCTCTATCTCCGCATTGCCAATGAGTTGTATCTGAAACGTCTTATTGTGGGCGGATATGCTGGCGTGTATGAGTTCAGCCGCAACTTCCGCAATGAGGGTATGGACCGCACTCACAATCCAGAGTTCACCTGCATGGAAATCTACGTGGCCTATAAGGACTACAACTGGATGATGAAGTTTGTGGAGACCATGCTGGAGCGCATCGCCATGACCCTGCACGGCACTACTAAGGTGCAAGTGTGGGGCAATGAGATAGACTTTAAACCGCCGTTCCGCCGCGCCCCGATGTGCGACCTGATTAAGGAGCAGACAGGCTACGACGTGGCCGATATGGACGAACAGCAACTGCGCGACACCTGCAAGGCCCTCGGCATCGAGACCGACGAGACGATGGGCAAAGGCAAACTGATTGACGCCATCTTTGGCGAGAAGTGCGAGCACACCCTGATTCAACCCACCTTCGTCACGGACTACCCCATCGAGATGTCCCCCCTGTGCAAACGCCACCGCAACAACCCCAATCTGACAGAGCGTTTTGAGTTGTTTGTCAACGGCAAGGAACTGGCCAACGCCTACAGCGAACTGAATGACCCGATAGACCAGTTGGGCCGCTTCCAGGAGCAGCTGCGACTGAGCGAGAAGGGCGACGACGAGGCCATGTTCATCGACATGGACTTTGTGCGTGCGCTGGAGTTCGGCATGCCTCCCACCTCGGGCATGGGCATCGGCATTGACCGCCTGGTGATGATGATGACCGGCGAGCAGAGCATTCAGGACGTGCTGCTGTTCCCGCAGATGAAACCCGAGAAGAAAGCCGTAGTCACAACCGACGAGGAATTTGTGGAACATGGCGTGGCTGCCGAATGGGTCCCCCTGCTGCGCAAGGCTGGCATCAACACGCTGGGACAGCTGAAAGAAGCCAACCCCAACAAACTGTACAACGACCTGAACGGCCTGCGCAAAAAGAACAAGCTGGACATTCCTCCCGTTCAAAAGGAGGCGGTGGAAGGCTGGATTGCCGGGGAATAATCCGCAACAGCCAAGCAGGTTTTTGACCTATGAAGATTAAACAATTCGAATTGAACCATTTTGGCACCAATTGCTTTGTGCTCTGGGACGAGAGCACAAAGCAATGCGCCATTGTGGATCCAGGAGCCGAGACGCTTTACGAGGAGGCTCAAGTAACGCAATATATCGAGGAACAGGGACTGACCCCCACACTGATATTGTTGACGCATGCCCATGTCGACCATATTGCTGGACTGGCAGAAATGTGCTCGCGCTATGGGTTGCCAGTGACCATGCATCCCGACGGAAAAAAACTGCTGCGACAGGCCGAGGCCTACGGCGGGGTGATGGGATTCCTGTCCGTGAGCAACATGGAGAACCTCAACGTAAATGAAATCAACGACAACGACATGTTGTCATTGGGCAACGAGAAGATTGAATGCCGTGCGGTGCCAGGCCATTGCCCCGGAAGCATGGCATACGTAGTGCCCAGTGCGAAAGTCGTGCTGACGGGCGACGCGCTGTTTCGCGGCAGCATAGGTCGCACCGACCTGCCCGGTGGCGACTACAACCTGTTGATTGAAAAAATCCGCACCCGCCTGCTTCCCCTGCCTGACGAATACGAAGTGTTGCCTGGGCATGGAGACATCAGCAGCATAGGTATGGAAAAGCGATATAACGGTTTCCTGATATGATAAATCCCAAGATAGACCCTTCTTGGCTGGAGGTGCTGCGGCCACAGTTTGAGGCTCCCTATTTCGCACAATTGAAAGAGTTTCTGGTTGCCGAACGGCAGCAATATACCTGCTATCCCAAAGGAGGGGACATCTTTGCCGCTTTCGACCGCACACCTTTTGACAAGGTGAAGGTTGTCATACTGGGACAAGACCCCTATCATGAACCGGGGCAGGCGCATGGGCTGTGCTTCTCGGTACCAGCAGGTGTGGCCGTGCCTCCGTCATTGGTCAATATCATCAAGGAAATCAACAGCGACTTGGGCACCCAGATTCCCCTCACCAGCGGCAACCTGATTGGCTGGGCCGAACAAGGGGTGCTGCTGCTCAACGCCACATTGACGGTGCGTGCCCATCAGGCAGGGTCGCACCAACACAAAGGATGGGAACTGTTCACAGATGCAGCCATACAGGCTCTGGCTCAGCGGCGCACAGGCATCGTGTTTATGCTGTGGGGCAGTTTTGCCATCAGCAAGGCGCAATATATTGACCGTAGCCGTCACTTTGTGCTCACCGCGCCTCACCCCTCTCCCCTCTCGGCTTATCGTGGTTTCTTCGGGTGTCGCCACTTCTCGCAATGCAATGCCCTCCTGCAACAGCAGGGATTGACTCCTATCGATTGGACACGCATTGGCTGAGTCCATCGAACGGAGTGACCGCCTTATATTCACTATTTTTCGGTAGATCGTGTCACTGCCTGGAATTGCAGCACAGCCTTCTGCATGTCTGCGGGCAAGAGTTGCCATGCCTGCGACAGGATGTCTTCGGGCACATCGCCATAGTAGGCTTCGGCAATAGAGCCAGCAATAGCCGCCTGGGTGTCGGCATCGCCACCAAGGGAGACGGCATTGCGAATAGTATCCTCATAGTTAGTTCCTTCGAGGAAGCAGATGATGGCTTCGGGCACTGACTGCTGACAGGAACTGTTGAAACCATAGCCAGGCCTGATGTCGGAAAGGGTGCGGGAAAGGTCATAAGCGAAATGCTGTTGGACATACTCCTTGATGCTTGCCTTGTCATGCCCTGTACGAGCCAAAAAGATGGCCGCTGCGGTGGCTTGTGCGCCCTTGATGCCCTCGGGGTGGTTGTGCGTGACAGAAGCGCTCATTTGGGCCAAATCGAGCACGCGGTCGAGCGTATCTCCCACCCATGCCACAGGACTCACCCGCATGGCCGAGCCATTGCCAAAACTACCATAAGGCTGTGCGTCGTCGCTTCTGAGCCACTCGCGGAACTTATGTCCATAGCCAGCCATTGGGTATTTGCGTCCCATCTGCTGCATACTATCGGTCAATTGGTTTTCATCAGGATTGGTAAGCCAAAGCATGTTGGCCACCGTCATGACAGAGTCGTCAGTAGGGCGAGAACCCTTTGGAAAGAGGGTGAAATGCTTGTGCTTGATACGGTGGAACTCATAGGTGCTACCAATCACATCACCACATATAGCACCCATGCAGTAGAGGGGCTTAGATGGGAGCGGAATCATGTTATTGTCCATTAGAAACGGAAGTTGAGACCAGTGGACCACATGATGGGCAACTGATCCACGCGGTCGAAGGTGAGACGGTCGAAATAGAAGATATTGTTTCGGTTGTAGACATTGGTGATGCTCACATTGACTTCAAGAATAGAGCGTTTGCCGATTGAGAACTTGCGCTTGCCACTGATGTCCATACGGTGATAGCTGGGCAGACGACCGGCATAAAGGTCACCATACACCACGCCATAATCGCCGTTGACACGGGTATAGTCAATGAAGAGGCCGTCGCCAAAGGTGACATTCTCGTACATGCCCTGCGTTTGCGTGAAGGGGTAGCCACTGCCATAGCTCCAGCGCCCGCTGATTTCCCATTGGTTCTGTTCTCCCAAACGCACGGTGGTGAGAAGATTGATGGTGTGGCGACGGTCGTAATGGGGATGGTAGGTCTGCAACTCGTCGGTGCGCTGCACCCAACCGAGAGAATAGGTGGCCCAAACATAAAGCCAATCAATATCATAGCAAAGGCTGAAATCCACTCCATAGGCCATGCCCTTCTCAATGAGGTAGTCGCGAATCAAGTACTCCGGCTTTTCATAAATGCCTCCCACACGATAAGCTTCATCCCTTCTGTCGAACATCTTGTTGCGGTTGTAGTTGAGCAGCTGGCTGAAGTTCTTGAAATAGAGCTCGCAGTTAGTAGTCAGATGGTCAATAAAGTCATACTCCACACCGAAAATCAGATGTTGCGCCTTCTGCAAAGAGTTGTTGACCGGATTGCCCAGGAAAGAGGTGGGTTTGTCCAACCGAGGGCAACTCGTGAGGATGCCATTGAACAGATTGACAATGTCGTTGTCGGAACGGGAGTCAATGAATATCTGACTGTAAAAGCCGCCGGCCATCTTTAATCGGAACTTATCTGTGGCATTGTACTTTGCAGACAAACGCGGCTCAAAGCTACCCGTGTTGAAGGCGTTGTAGTATATATAGCGTACACCAGGGTCTATCAGCCATTTATCGGTGGCTATCTTGTAAGTGATGTAGGCAGAAAGACTGAAGGTGAATTCATCCTGAGTGATGTCCAAACCGTATGGGTTGTAATACAGATAATCCGTCGAATAGCCCTCGAAAGCCAAACCATAGCGCATCCTGTTGGAGCCGATGAAATTGGTGACATCCAATCCCATGTTGTAGCCGCTGATGCCACTATGATTGCTGTGATTGACGGCATCCTTGTAGTTAATCAAATAATCGGAGTAAGCCACGTGTCCCTCCAAAATGGAACTGGAGCCAGTGACGAGCATGAAATTAGTTCCCACGCCATAGTTCAACCAATGGTAGTCTGCCAACATCTGGTAACCATTCACCTGGTCGTCGAAGCGGAAACCAAAGAAGTTAATCTTGCTGCCCGAGCCGGAATTGAACGACAATTTGCCATACAGGTCAGTGAAATCAAACGGGAGTGTTTTTTTGATGTAGGGGTACAGCACCTTGGACGAGTGTGAAAGGAAAGAGTTTTTGGCCGACAACAAATAAGTGACGGTAAAGGGATTTCCGGGGCGCTCCTTTCTCAGCGGGCCTTCCAGCAACAAGTTGGCACCAAAAGTGTTGAAACCCACCTTACCTGTATGGCGTTTCTTGTTACCGTCGCGGGTTGTGATGTCCATCACCGAGGAGACTCGCCCACCATACTCGGCACCGAAGCCACCGCTATAGATGTCAGCATTCAGGATAATATCAGTTTCGAAGATGGAGTACAAACCTATAGAATGGAAGGGGTTATACACAATCATACCATCTAAAAGGCACAAATTCTGTATCATCGAGCCTCCACGGATGTAGAGCTGTCCGCCCTGGTCACCCGTCGAGTTGATGCCTGGCAGCACCTGCAAGTACTGTGCAAGGTCCGAAGTGCCACCAATAGATGGCATTTGTTGGATCTGAGAGGAGGATATCTTCTCCACGGACACCTGGGTCTGTATCTTGCGTTCCTCTAAACGGTTGTCTGTCACTGTTACGTCAGCCAAAGTCGTAGCCTCTGGTGACAACTCAATGTTGCGCACCAGTGTCTGCCCGCTCTTCAGCGTGATGCGGTCCCGATACTCCTTATAACCCACAAAGCGCACACGCAGCACATACTCTCCTGCGGGCATCTTGTTGATGAGGTAAAAGCCATTCAGGTCGGTGGCCACACCATAGCGTGTGCTGTCCAGCACCACATTGGCAAAGGGGATAGCCTCGCCTGTTTCTGCGTCGGTAAGAGTACCCTTGACCGTCTGCGCCATCATTGCAGTTGAGGCAAGGGTGAGGAGAAAGAGGGTGACAAGTCGTTTCATTCAGGATAAAAATTAGATATTCCGAAAATAAAAATTCAACAATTCAAAATCAGTGTATAATTTTAAAAACCAATTCTTTCAGCAGTTCACCGTCTGTAACTGAACCCGTGTTTCGAATGCCTTTCGACCGCAGGTCGGCATCGTAGAGATAGCCGATACAACTGGCCAGCTTGCCCAGCGAATAGTTCTGAGCTGCGGCAGCATAGTCCTTCACAAAATAGGGATTCACTTTTAGAACCGACGCTGCTTGGCTCTTATCAGGCAGTTGGAGATAGAGCATTATCTTGATAAAATACCCATAAAGCGATGGTAGCACCATCTGGATGGGGTTATCCTTCGGGTTGGCTGCGAAATGGTTTACTATGCGGTTGCATTGCACCACATTGCGTCTCCCGATGGCGCTCTGCAACTCAAATACGTTATAGTCCTTGCTGATGCCAATATTCTGCTCGATAATATCCTCATTGATGACATCTCCCGGATTCAGAGAGATGAACACTTTCGACAGTTCATTGGCTATCTTGCTCAGGTCGTTGCCGATATATTCGGCTATGAGCACGGACCCCTTCTGTGTAATCGTATGCCCATGCTGGTTTACAAAGGTACCAATCCAATCCGGCACTTGGTTGTCGTATAGCTTTCCAAGCTCACAAATACAGCCTTTGTCGTTGATGGCTTTGTAGGCCTTGCCACGTTTGTCCAACTTCTTGTGCCTGTAGCACATCACCAACAGCGTTTGCGGCAATGGATTTTGCAGATACTCGGCCAGCAAGTCCCATTCGCGGGTGGGTATGTCCTGCGCCTCTTTGACCATCACCAGCTTAATGGGCGACATCATAGGGAACTGTTTGGCATAGGAAATCACCGTGCGCATATCCGTCTCGCGCCCATAGAGAACCGTCTGGTCGAAATCGCGAAAATCCTCCGCTATCACATTATGCTCGAAGAAGTCCGACACCAAGTCAATATAGTAGTTCTCCTCGCCGGTAAGCAGATATACAGGATAGTATTTTGCGGCTTTCAAGTCGTCGATAAGCTGTTTGTCAGATTTGAGCATATACTTATTTATAAAAATACAGAGTGCAAAGATACAAATTTTTTTTCATTGCTACGACCCTTCTTTTGAAAAAAAGGTTAAACCGTTATTTATTCGCCCTCAAAAAGCCCCGATTCCGTCACAAAACAGGTGGGACAAAACACCTTTTTCAGGCATTTCATCACACATCACCCCTAATTTGGCACCAAAAAGACGCACTTTCGTCACTTTTTCACATCTGAACAGTATTTCTGCCCCTCATTCAAAAGGAGATTCTTATTTTTGCAATTCAAGTTTAAAACGAATACTATGACAAAAGAACCTGAAAGACTTTTTGATTTAATGGAACGCCGGCGGCTCCTCTGCCCTGAACGTCCAGTATTTGCTAACAAACGTAACGGCCATTGGGAAGAGCACTCAATAGACGAGTATATCGAAAAATCCAGTCTCCTCAGCTATGCTTTCATGCATCTTGGTGTGCAGCGGGGCGAAAATGTAGCCCTTATCTCCACGGGACGCCCCGAGTGGAACTATGTCGACATGGGTGTGCAGATGATGGGCGCCGTGCTCCTGCCCATCTACCCCACCATCAGCGAGGCCGAATACCTCTACATCCTCAACCACGCCGAGGTGCGTTACATCATTGTGGAGGGAGAATGTTTATACAAGAAAATCAATTCCATACGTCCCCAGTTACCCGCCCTTTGCGAGGTCTATACCATCAACCCCCTCGAAGGGATTCCGAACATCAGCGACCTCTACGCCCTTGGTGACAGCCACCGCGACCCCGACGGCCTCCAAGCCATCAAGGACTCCATCACCACGGACGACGTGGCAACCATGATCTACACCAGCGGCTCCACCGGCACTCCCAAAGGTGTGATGCTGGCCCACCGCGGCATCCTTATCAATGTCCTTGGCATCAAGGATTCGCCCGGCAAGGACTGGACTCGTGCCCTCAGCTGGATGCCCCTCTGCCACATCTACGAGCGCATGATGAACTACCTTTACCAATACCTCTGCATGGAGACCTTCTATGCGGAGAGCATAGCCAAAGTGGCCGACAACGCCAAGGAGGTCAACCCCTACATGATGGCCGCCGTGCCACGCTTCATCGAAAAGATGTACGACAAGGTGTTCCGCAAAGGCGAGAAACTCACCGGCCTCAAGAAGAAGATATTCGACTGGGCGCTCGACCTGGGTTTCCAGTACGACCTCAACGACAAAACCCGTTCCGCCTGGTACAACCTGCGCCATGCCGTGGCCGACAAACTCGTCTATGCCGAAATCCGCAAGGCTCTGGGCGACAACTTCCACATGCTTGTCTCCGGCGGTGCCTCCATCCAGCCCCGCCTCACCCGCTTTTTCAGTGCCGTGGGGCTCGACCTCTACGAAGGCTACGGCCTCACCGAGTGCTCACCCCTCGTGGCTGTCACCAACACCTATGCCGAAGAGGGGCGTAAAGTCGGCTCCGTCGGTTTCGTCCTGCCAGGAATCGAAGTGCGTTTCGACCCCGGCACCAACGAGATAATGTGCCGCGGCGGCAACGTCATGAAGGGTTATTTCAAAGCACCGGAACTCACCGCCGCAGCCATCGACGACCAAGGATGGTTCCACACTGGCGACACAGGTTATCTTGACAAAGGGGGCTACATGTTCCTCACTGGCCGCACCAAGAACATGTTCAAAACTTCAATGGGCAAGTTTGTCAACCCCGAGGTGATTGAGGAGCGTTTCAAGGAGTCTCCCTTCATCCTCGACATGATGGTGGTGGGCGAAGGCCAGAAGTTTGCCGCCGCAATCATTGCCCCCGATTTCGACATGCTCAAAGACTGGTGCGTGCGCCACGACATTGCTGCCCAGACACGCGAAGAGATGATTGCCGACAAGACTGTGCAGGAGCGTTTCCAGCGCGTGGTGGACAAATACAATGCCACCCTCGGCAATCACGAGCAGGTGAAGCGTTTCAAACTGGTGCCAGAGGTGTGGAGCACGGAAAACCAATTCCTCACTCCCACCCTAAAAATCAAGCGCATCAACGTCACCGCCTTCTATAAGGCGACCATCGAAGAACTCTTTGCATAAAGGGAATCCCCGCCGACACAAGCACGCTGCCCCGTCACACGACCAAGGGTGGCGTGCTTCACTTTACTCAAGGGATAATGCGACGCACGGAATGGAGCCTGTGCGTGAGCGTCTGTGTGTCGCTGTTCACAATGCCCTCCGCCGTGAGCCGGTCAATGCGCACCTGTCCTGAAGCGTGGATAATCATGCCCTGCCCCATGTAGATGCCCACATGCACTATGCGCCCCTGCGGGTTTTGGAAGAAACAAAGGTCGTCACGCCAGGCCTCCTCCACACTCGCCACCGGGCTGCCCTGTGTGATTTGCTGCGAGGCATCGCGCAGCAGCCTCTGCCCGCAAGCCCTGAAACAGACCTGCGTCAGTCCCGAACAGTCAATACCCATTTCGCAACGGCCACCCCACAGGTAGGGTGCACCCAGATAGCGGCTTTCCGCCACCCCGGCAGGGCTCTTTTCGTGGCCTGTGGTCAGGTTAGCCGCCCCGTCGGTGGGACGCCACTGCTTGTTGTCCACCCATCCCTCGTAGCCGTCCCAGTCGCAGCGTATGAGGGTCCACTGCTCGCGTTGTTCAACTATGGTGAATGTATCGCCCAGCAGCAGCTGGTTGACCATCTCGGCGCGGTCCGAAGGCTCGCGACGCATGGGAACAGCGGAAAGGAAACAACGACCTCTTGTCATGGAAATTCTTTTTCAGCGTTTGAGCGTGACTACAGCCGCCCATGTTCAACGGAGATGACAATGCGCTCAATCAGATTGTCGTCCTTGTTGTTTTGGGGATCGTAGGCTGCTTTAAGATTGTAGCCAAACAGGCGGGCAAAAGCCTGATAGAAGCCGGCGCGCAATTTGCCCCTCAACTCGTCTACCAGCACATAGGACGTCCTGCCCGTTTCGCGGTCTATCAGTTTCAGCAGCACTTTGCCTTGCGATATGGTGCAGTCCTTCAGCTCGTCGCTGAAGTCAGCCAACAGATTCTTCTCCGCAGCCTTGATGGCGGCCCTGCGCTGTTTTTTGGGCAGGTCGGCAATCTCCTTCTCAAGCACGTCCAGCCGCTGTTTGCCAATCTTTGCGTAGGGCAGCATCTTTTTCACATTGCGGATGAGTTTCTGATTTTTTCTTATTTCGGTCTCGGTGAGCAGGGAAGCCGACTCCAACACCTTTACCTCCTTCAGCCGGTAATAAGGGATGGTGTCGCCCTCCAAAATGATTCCAAATCGCACTTTGCGATCCATCACTATCTGCCCTTTGGCCGGTAGCGATACTGCGGTAAGCAGCAGGAGGAGTGAAGCGAAAAAGAATCTTTTCATCATAGCCTTCATATTTTTTGCTTCAATAACTCAAAAATGTCGAAATTATTTTGTACTTTTGCAGCATGAAAAAAAGTTTGGCTGATTTTAACCTTTTTTATACCCTTTTCTTCCCCATGGTGCAATTCGGCACCCTGTGTCACTACCGTAAAATCGTGGTACGAGGAAAGGAAAACCTGCCCGAGGGCGAACACTACATCCTTGCTCCGACCCACCAGAACGCCATGATGGACCCCTTGGTGGTGCTCAAAGTTCTCTACCGGCCCATAGCCTTCCTTGCACGGGCCGACATCTTCAAGAACCCCGTGGCGCGACGGCTCCTCACATGGCTTCGCATCAGCCCCGTCTACCGCATCCGCGACGGTCGCGACCAGCTGTCGCGCAATGCCGAGGTGTTCGACACGGCACGCCGCTCCCTCGAACAGGGCATACCCCTCTGCCTCATGGCCGAAGGCACCCACAACAACCGCCACCAGCTGCTCCCCTTGGTCAAAGGAATGTTCCGCATAGCCGGCGAGACCCAGCGCGAACTGGGGCAGAAACCCCTCTACATCGTCCCCGTGGGGCTGGACTACGACCACTACGAAACCCCTTATCACAGTGTGGCCGTTGAGTTCGGCAAGCCCATCCCCGTGCAGCAGTACATGGCCGAATTTATCGAAAACGAGCCACATGCCCTCAACCACATGCGGGCCGACCTCACCACCGCCATGAAAGCCCTCATCCATCAAGTGAACTCCGACGAGCACTACGACGATGAATACGCCTACTGCCACCAGCACACACCCGCAGCCCTGCACCAGCTGGGCCTGCGCAACACGGTGTGGAACCGTTTCGTGGCGCGCCGCCACACAAGCCAGCAGTTGTCCCACCTCTCCCCCGCCGAGTTGCAACCCCTCTACGAAAAAGGCTCCGCCTTCGCGGCTGAATGTGCCGAAAGGAGGGTCCCGCTATGGTTCGCCTCCAAATGCCCCCGCAGGTCTGCCACACGATGGGTGCTGCAATGGGGCTTCGAACTGGTGGCACTACTGGTGGCCGTAATGCTCTGCTGGGAGATGCTCCCCCTGTGGTTGCTCAGCAACCCTATCGTATACCTGCCCACACACCTCATAGCCCGCGCCAAGGTAAAGGACCCGCAATTCCGCAGCTCCATCAACTTTGGTATCCGCTTTGGCCTCTCGATGGTCTATCTGGCGGTGTTTTTTGTGGTCAACATATGCGTTTTCAACCTCTGGCGTGCCCTCGCCCTGCTTTTCGTTGGACTGCTGAGTGCCTGGCTGACCCCAAAAATCTTTGTGCTGCTGCGCGACGTATGCTATGGTTGGCGGTGGCTGCGCAAAAGCCCCAAACCCCAGCCCTGACCCCTCACCCACGCTGACCCATAGGCTACCGCTGCGTGTTGCAACGGTAGCCTTTTTGCATGCTCCGCGTAGCTCCACTCCTTGGTACACCCTCAGCACTCATTTCTTCCACCATTTATCCAATGAAAAAGGAAGAAATGAGGAACAAATATTAGAGAACTGACCTAAAAGGAGCGAAGGAAGGGCGAGAGTGAAAGGAATATGGTCCGCCATAGGGATTCGGCCCGAGGGGAACGTCAGCCCACGGTGACGAGGAGCAGGGTGCGGCTGGCGGGCGTTACGCGGAAGGGATGGGCAGTGCGACGGCCCACAATCCAGAGTATACGGTCGGAGGCATCGACAAGGAGCATTTGCCGATCTTTGTCGACAAGGCTATATTTGTGGTCGGTGAAGAAGTCGCTGACAAGTTGTGTGCCTTTCGTCATGCCGAGGGGCTGAAAACGGTCGGCATGACGCCAGTGGCGTAAAGCGAGGGGGAGCTGGAGGGTATCGGCGTCGAAAAGGGCTTGGTTGGACGGCAGGTGGCGGAAGTCGATGGTGCAGGCGTCCGCCTGAAGGGTTTCGCAATGGAGTGCCACCGAAGTTTCGACAGGGGTGGCAGAAAGAGGATAGAGCAGCAGGAGGTCGCGGTCGAGGAGCGCCGTGTGGGTAGGCGACTGGAAGCGGCGGCCCGAGGTGTGGCACTCGGCAATGTCCGAAACGGTGGAAGCATTGAACCCGTAGGGGCGCAACAGCTCGAAAAGAAGCTGAGAGCGCTGAGCAGGGGTTGGATTGGGCAGGAGGCCGTCAAGGCCATCGAGACAGAGGCTGACGCGGATGGTGCCGTCCGGCTGTGGCTGTACCAGCCGATGACGGAGGGGCTGAAGCAGGGCAGCATAGAGCTGCTCCACGCCCTGCAGGTGGGCTATGGTGTTGGCCAAAGCAGCATCCGCCGAAGGCTGGAGCTGTCGCAACAGGGGCAGCAAGGTGTGGCGAACCTGGTTGCGCCGATAGAAGAGCGAGGCATTGGTGACATCCTCGACATGGTCGAGACCATTGCTGCGTGCGTAGTCCTCAATCTGGGTGCGCCCAAAGGGGAGCAGCGGACGCACCACAAGCCCCTGAACGGGCAGGATGCCGTGGAGACCGGAGAGACCGGTGCCGCGAAGAAGGTTGATGAAAAAGGTCTCCGCCGCATCGTCGCGGTGGTGGGCAGTAAGTACGTCAGGGTAGCCATGCGATTGGCAGAGGGTGCGGAACCAGTCGTAACGGAGGTTTCGTGCCGCCTCCTCGATGCTGAGACGATGGGTGGCAGCATGAGCGAGGGTGTCGAACTGGGCGACGTGGAAGGGGACCTGATAGCGGTCGGCAAGGGCGCGGACAAAGGCCTCGTCGCGGTCGCAGTCGACGGGGCGTAGATGAAAATTGCAGTGGGCTACGGCAAAGGGATAGCCAGCCGAGTGCATGAGGTGGGCAAGGACCACGGAGTCGATGCCCCCACTAACGGCCAGCAGCACCTGCTGCCCCGTAGGGAAGAGGTGCTGCTGAGTGACGTGGGATATGAATTGTTGGAGCAACTTACTTGACAATCATCTTGTGCATGCGGCGTTGCCCGTTGTATTCAATACCGTAGTAGTAGACGCCCGCGGACAAACCATCCTTGTTGAAGGAGATGGTATTGCGGCCCTGCTCATAGACGGCTGTGGACTCGTAGAGTGTGCGACCCACAAGGTCGTTGACGAAGAAGCGCGCTTTGCCACCATAAGGCAGGAAGAACTCAATACGGGTGGTACCGTCGAAGGGGTTGGGGTAGTTCTGTTCGAGGATGAAGTCGGCGTCTTCGGCCAGAGGAACACCTTCGAAGTAGTTGACCACTTCGATGATTGTGGTTTCATCGTTGGAGGGATTATCGTCGGGGTTGGACTGACGCATGGTACCGACACCCTTATACTCGCGGTTGGGCTTCTTGGGAATCTTGATGATATTGCCAGTGTTCTTGTCGATGAAGTCACGGTGGATAGTGTGGCCTGGGTCAAGCTGCCAAGAGTATTTCGGCATTGTGGTCTCGATTTTCTTTCCATCGATAGTAGCAAAGAGGGTGAGGAGGTTGACGTAGGGAATCACACCGCCGTTGTAAATAACAGCACGGACACGGCAGGAGTCGGTACGATTCTCCTCAATCTGGATTTTCTTGTATGAGATGTCGACGGAAAGGGGTGTGACAATGGAGGAAGTATCATTGCGGGGGTTGACATCGTCGGGCACATTGACCCAAACGGTGAGATACTCCCACGGAGCGGAACGACCCGAGAGGGTGTCCACGATGTAAACAACAGCGTGGCCACCGGCAGGCAGACCTTCGGCACGGTGGAAGACCACACGTTGGGTTTTGGCCGGGTCACGATCCCAGTAGCAACCCACTTCGAAATCGTTGACCACACGGGCTCCGACATTGTCGACAACAATACCCATACGAATCTTGGTCTGGTCACGAGTGTCGATAATACCGGCAGTGGCACGGACATCGACAATGGAGGACATACCGACGATTTGCCGTGAAATGGTATCGTTGTATAGGTAGACATCGTTGGAATACTTGCACCAGGTGACGAGGTCCATGACACCCATTGTGGCACGTTCACGATGCTTAAAGGTGTAGTTGAAATACTCGTTGGAGGCGAAATTACGACCTAAATAGTCTGGGAAGTGAATGTGCTCCGCAATCGTATCGCCATTGTTGTAGACATAGAAGACGTCGCAGTCCTCAATCTCGTGCTGGCCAAAGTTACGGAGGCGGAGTGTGATGTCGAGGCTGTCACCTGCAACGGCACTGGTGAGCGGCGAGAGGAGTTCGTGGAGGAAGAGGTCGTGGGCAAGAGGTGCAAGACCGAAAGTGGAAACCGTGGTGTCGTTATCCTTATAAACATCGAGCTGTACATCGGTGAAGGCCTTGAGCTGGAAGGTGTCGGGATAGTTGCTGGTGATGATGAACGGGTCGGGGAACTCGAACTCAATATCGCCGAGAGGACTGATACCCTGCTCGCAATGGGCTTCGCGCGAGAGGTAGGAGCCGTAAGGAATGTAGCTGACGATGAAGTTGGAGATGGAGTCGTAGCCATAGTTGTGGATGATGACACGCGGATAGACGGTCTGGCCAAACTGCGGTGCAACGGGGTAGGTGATAGCCGTAACACCGACATCAATGTCGCGTTGCTGACGACCAAGCTTGAAGTTGTCGATGGCTACACCGTCGCCAAAGCTTGCAGAGGCGGAGGTGGTGGTGGGAGTGGTGTAGACGAAACGGAACTGGAGATCCTGCCAGAAGTCACCGCTATTGGGCTTGGTGGCAAGGACAACGCGAGTGTATTCACCAGGCTGCGTGTTGCCAGTCCAACCATCTTGTTCATCATACCAGCTGGGATTCTGTTCGCGAGGAGCAGACCAACGCGCACCCATATCGTCGAGGGTTACCCAGCGCTTCTCATAGTTCTTGTACTGAATCTTAAGGAAGCTGCCTTCGGCCATGTTCTTGGAGAGAAGGAACTCGATGGTATCCGCCTTGATGAGTCGGAGGTTGATGATGGGCGTGTAGGCCACACTGCGGTTACCACGCTTGCCAGTGACAATGGTTTCGGTGCAACTGGTGACAAGGGCGTTGGGCTGCGAGTAGGCCGAGGAGATGTTGGACTTGGCCGGGATGCCACGCTCAAAGTAGTTGCGCGTGTAGGCATTGTAGCCAGCAGGGATGTACCACTTGTTGATGTCCTGGTCGAAGCTGTCGATGAAACGAGGCTGGACGACATAGAAGCGGTGGTAGCGATAGTGGAGGTAGTTGTTGGTGGTGTGGAAGGTGTCGCCATCGACATTGACGAAGCAGAGGAGGTCGGTGGTTCCTTCGTAGAAGTTGATAGAATCCAGACGGACAACGGTGCTCATGCCGGGCTCGAGATTGCCGGTCCAATGGATGACACCCGCCTGTTCGGGATTGTTATAATCATTGAAGTTGTAGCTGATGTTGGCAGAGGTGAGTACGCTACGACCCTTGTTGGCCAGCATGATGTTGACATAATGCTCGTTGCCAGTGACGATGTTGTTGCGGGGGCTCACCACACGGGTGAGAGCGGCATCGACAGAGTCGAGTTCGACATCCTCCTGGACAAAGAGCAAATACTGCTGCATCTGGCCGTTGGTATGGGCGGCAGCACGATGGATGCCACCATTCATGTAGGCAGTGGAGTCGGCATCAACCCATACAAGCATGCGCATATAGCCATAATGGGCGGCATCGGGGATTGTGTAAGGCATCTTGAACTCCCTACGGCTGCGGACCTTGGCACCATAGACGGTAAGACCGCCGGTGCTCTTGGTGATATTCTCTATGCCCTCGAAATCGTAGACACCATCGCGGTTGTAGTCGATGACGATACATAGGCTGGCAGCAGTCGAGGAGTCCATCTCATCCATGTTGTTGGCAACCTCAACAGTGAGGGTGTCATGCGTGCCGCGACGGACAAAGAGCGTGGGGATTTCGGCCTGGTTGGGGTTGTAGTTACCCAGCCAGAGGTTGTCGTAGCCAATCATGTCGGGCATGATGTTGTCAAGTTCGTTGAAGGAGACCCTGGAGATGTCGAATCCTTCGACGCCTGAAGGTGCATACCGATTGATGGAATCGTAGATTGCCTCGGACAGCGAACGGAAGTTGTGGACATAACGGAGGGTGTCGTTGCCACGCTGCTGGTCATCGGGATGGTAGACCCAAGCATCGAGCGTGAAGTTGACACTGGTGAGGGGCTGGCCTATCTGGAGGAGAGCAGTGTCGAAGGAGAAGTCGTAGTAGGAGACATTGTCGCCAATACGGCCAGGAATGGTGGCACGGACAGTGTCGTGGACTTCGAGATAGGTGACACGACCATTGGCATTCATAAACTTGAAGGCAATGGGTATGTTGGAGATGGGCTGGCTGCCGTAGTTGGCCACACGGAGGGTGACAGTATCCTTTTCGAGATAGACACGGCCTGACCCTCTGGGCGAACGGACCTCGGAGATGGAGACATCGTAGTTCAGCGGCGGGTTGATGCCGACGTTGATCTGCGAATAGTAGCTGGTGCAGTTGCGGGTGCTGAGGCAGCTGAGATAGTAGACAGAGTCGTGGAAGTACTGCGGCGTAGAGCTCCAGTGGGTAGAACGTCCGTAGTTGTTGTTACCGTTGTAGAAGAAATTGCCACTGACGGTGTCACGATGCCAACGGATGGTGCGGTTGGCGTTCTGGGTAGCCCAGAAGTTGGCATAGGTGCCGTAGTCAACCATGGTGTCGTGAGGTATGGGCATCTCGGGCGTGTGGTTGGAGGTGATGTTGATGTAGTTGGTAGTATCGGTCAGCGGCTTCTGGTCATACTGGTGATGGATAAAGCCACGGAGCTTGATAGTGATGTCTCCGATATAGCCCGTGGGATAGAGGTTGGGCTGGATGAGCGAGTCGGCAGTGTTGACAATCTCAGTGGTGATGCCGACGGGCAGAAGAGCACCGAAAGAGCGGACATCAAGGCTATTTGCGCCAGGGATGTTGGGGAAGCTGGGCAGGGTCTGCGAGCCGGACTGCTGAGCATAGTAGTCGTAACCCAGATTGAACTGGAAGTCGGCCGGGAAGTCCTTCTTACCCACATTGCGGATGGTGTAGCGGAGAGGCACCTGATACATGCGGCAGTGGAGCGGGTTGACAGTGCTGTCGAGGGCAATGGAGACAAGCTGGAGGTCGTAAGCAGGATAGAGGAAGACTTCAGCAGTGTCGATATTGTCTTGAGGATGGTTGTCCGTGACACCAGCAGGCATCTGAAGGACGACAACAACCTTCTGGGTGTCGATGATGCCGATGGGAGAGGGGAGCATGACGCTGTCCTCAAGCAGGGTGCGGAGGGGCAGGAGGTCGATGGTGCGAGTCTCGGAACGAGGCTGCGGGAAGACATCGGACGTATAAGCATACCACGTCACGTTTCTCTCGGGAGCATCACCGTTGTTGTAGAAGCGGACACGCACCATGATGGAGTCGGTCTCGATGTTGAACACCTCGGGGTTGGCACCAGTGGTGATGGCAGGCATTTTGGGCTCAACGATTTCGGCAATGGCAATGGAGTGAGCAACGCGGTGGAACTCGTAAGCGCCAATGGTAGGTGCAGGAATCTGCGGACGGATTTTGCCAAAGACGTCAGTGGTGACATCGGGGTTGTACTGTGCATCGCCAGCGAACTGGGCAAGGGTAAGATAGAGACAATTCTGATTGAAGAAGTAGGGGACCTCCTCCTTGGAGTTGTTGTCTCGGCTGTTGTAGAGTTTCAGTGTGTCGAGTGTCTGGCAGTCGTGTCCACCCCAGTGTGCAAAGAAACGTACGCCGGTATTGGGATTGGGCTCAGCATTGGAGTAGTAGACGTTGAAGTTCGAGTTGGAGACACAGGTGTCAATGGCCACATAGTAAGCATAGCCCTGGCTCTGGTTATCGAAGATATTGTTGAGCACATGGACATTGGACGAGTTCTGGCAACGGAAGGAGCAAGTGGTGGGCTGTTTGGTACCACAATTAAGAGAGGCAGTGTTATAATAAACATTGACGTAACGGCAGAGGGAGTCGACCCAGATGCCAGAGGAGACAAGCTGGGCGGTGGCGGTAGCACCGAGAGAAATCATGTTGTTGTAGATGGCAACACGGTCGATATTGGTACCTTTACAGTTGTTGACCACAATGCCTCGCTTACCGCCATTGCGCTGGTCGATGAGGTAGATGGAGTTGCGCTGGATGCTGACGCGCTGGCCGTTGGCAACATAGATGGCCGTGAGAGGCTTTGAGGGCTGCGGGCTGGAGGCACGGATACTGTCGTGGTAGATGTTGAGGGTATCGGTGTTACGGATGTTGATGCCTTGGAACCAGAAGTCGGTGATAATGTTCTCGCGGATGTTGATATTGTCACTATGGGCATTATCGACGGTGCGGATAGCATAGTAACCGCTGTCGAGTACACAACTGTCAATGGTGATGAAGTGGTTGTTGTTGCCCAACAGGATGAGGTTGGCATTGGTTGAGCTACCAGTAGTCTTCTTGGAACGGACTGTACAACCTATGAAGCGGACGGACTCACAGTTGTTGACCTTGATGGCGTTGGCAAAGACATTGTTATTGCTACCCGTATTGTAGTTGGCGTAGAAATAAATGTTATTGAAGGTAATGTAGCTGGCGTTTTCGACGAGGAGCACATGGTTGCTGGCATTGGTGGGTGTATGGAGAATCATTGCCTGTGCAGCTGAGCCAGGAATGGTGCGGAAGGTGACTGTGTTCGTGGCACTGATGCCGGAAATCGGACGATTGAGGTTGACCTGACCCTCGAAGGTCTGGTTGCAAAGTTCAAAGATAACAGGACCATCCACACCTGCATTAACCAGGGTGTCTATGGCAGCGGCAAGGGTGGGATAGATGCTGCCGGTGCAGGAACCCACAATGTAATTGCCAGCACAGAAACGGATGTTAAAGGTGCGGCGGATGGTGTCGTTGGAAGTGATAGAATCACCGGGGATATGGATTACCGCAGTGACGGTGTGGCGACCAGGAGTGAGCATGGCTCGCAACAGATGGACTTCACGCTGATAGCCCAAGGGTAGGTTGTTGGCAGTGCCCGTGGTCTCTCCCCAAACACCACCGTCGATGCTGTAGCGGAGCGTGTAGTTATTGATACTGCTGTTACCATGGTTGTCAATCTTGACGCTGAGGTCCAACGAATCGCAAGAGGTGAGCGACAACGTGTCAAGCGAAGCGGGCCAAACGATGGTGGCATCGGTGTCGGGGACGTTGGTAACATTGATACGAATCATGGCTTCGGGGCCTAAGCAGCCCTGAGGTTCAAGGAAACCAAAGGTGATGTCAGGAAGGTTGCCGCCACGTGAACCGTTGGCTTGAGCGGTCTGGTCGGTGTTGGCATTCTGCTTGGTGATTACCGTGTTGGGTTGAGCGGTAAAGCGGGTGCTGGCACCGCCGCTCATACCTGCTTGATCAAGTGCACGAACCACCTGAACGATGATATTAGAGGTGCCATTCCAATAGAAGGGAGTGTCCAATTTATGGTGCACCCAACCGATGTTCGAAGCATTGAACGAGAGGTTGGTTGCGCTGTAGACAGGAGTCAAGCCAGAAAGGAAGTCCTGATTCGTAAAGGTTGACTGGGTAGTAGTGCCCATGCTGATATTATAGTAGGAGAAGTTGAAGGAGCTGACGTTGTTGCCCAAAGATTCCAAGTAGAAGGAGACCGAGCTGATGTAGCCAGCGCCATGACCGGCAGCATTGATACGTTCAGCCGTATAGATGTACTGCTCTTTCACATAGCGGGTCTTGGGATTGTAAGGCGAGGGGAAGTTGTTGTTGGACGAAGTGGCCAAATTACCAACGTGGGTGCTGGGATCGTCAACCAACCCGATAGTCTGAACATAGAATGTGTCGGGGTGATAGATAATGGGAGTGAGATAGCTGCCTTGGTTGGTGTCTACCACATCGTGGCGGGCATCGTACCAGATAGTTCCCGTGTGCCCATTCAAACCTCCGGCAGTAAGGGTGAGACGAGTATTATAGTCGGTGGTGACAGGCGTGGTGACAATGGGGATCTCGGGAGTGTAGCGGGAGAGGAATTCGCCACTCACGGTGTCGTTGACGTTATAGCTGTCGGCTGCGGGAGCATCAATCCATGCGAGCACACGGAACGTTGTATCGTCCGATCTGTGCATGTTGACAGTGGCAGAGAAGGTGTGGGTGAGAAGAACACCCGCGGCAAGACCACTGATGGAGTCGCTGCAAACGGTAGTTGCACCGCCGTCAAGGCTATAGTTCACCACGAACGAGGATGCGTCCTGATTACCATAGTTGTGGAGGTCGACTGTGATGGTCTCGGCGGTGTCAAGGTTACAACCTTCTGCCATCTGGAGATTGTCAATCATCAGGTCGACGGAGGGTCTGTTGATGATATGCAGACTGACCTGAGAACGCAGACCGTCGCACCCGTTGTCGAAATAACGGATAAGATTTGACTCCGTTTCACCGAGATGCATGGGAGTTGCGTTGGTGGCCACTTGCCAGAGGGTGGCGGTAGCGGTTGGTGAAGCATTGGTGGCATTGGTGGGCCAGGAAATGCGACGGGCACCAGCCGTGGGGGTGTTGACAGGGGGCGTCACCTGGCATGCACCCTGAGCCAAATTGATGGCCGAACCCTGCCATACGGAGGCGGGCACTTGCTGGTTGCCCCAAGTGATGGCCTGCTGGGAAGTAGCGGTGATAACTGAATTGAAAGGAACAGCATCAGCGATACCGTTTCCATCGCGGTAGATGATAGCGAAATTGGCATTGTATGCCGGGGTGGCAATGGAGGCTGAGGGAGCAAAGACAGTGCGTGTCGAGTCAGACGGAGTGTTGTTGCTCTTATATTGCAGCACCAGATTGGCACCCGGCTGGATGGTGACATTGGGAAGGACCCAAATCTTCGCAGCAGCATTCGACTGCAGAATGATGATTGAATCGCCCTCAAGGTTGGCCGGATAATCGCCCACGTTAGTCAATTCAAGCGCGAAATTGGTCTGGGCATGCATATAGGACGGCAGGGGGTTGGTAACACCCACAGCGGTGGGTGCACGGCTCACCTGTACCTCAGTAATCTTCACCAACGGGAGATTACGTTTCTGTGAGATATAGAAAGTGGTGTCGTGATAGAGGCGATCAGTGGTGTAGGAAGGGCCATAGAAGAAGGCGGCGGAGTCGTCCATGCTACGATACCAGGAGATACCGCTGCGCTGCACACGTCCGTTGCCCGAAGTGTAGTAGTTGACAGGCCACGTGTTGATGCCACCCGTGGGGGTGATGGTTGCTGTCGAGAAGTAGGGGACGTTCTGGTTGATGGCTGTGGGAGCAGGGGCGGCATAACGGGACAGGACTGTATAGTAAGCCGTATCGTTCATGTCGTCGGGGTCAAGCGTGCATTTCACCCACCATCTGATGTTGTATGTCTTATCGGTATTGTTGGGGCCGGAAGGCAGAGCCATGGTGCGCGTGGAGAGGAAATGGATGGTATCCATCGGGCCGCAGTTGCGGGAGACCACAAAGTTCTGCAGTGGGCCATTGTCGATACTGTAGTATACGGTAATCGGGGTAGTGGCGTTGTAAGTATAAGTTCCGTTACCCGTATTACGGATTGCCACCTCGACAGGAATAGAGGCCGGGGCACCGCAATAGTCAGGCATCGGAGTCACAAACTCGACAGGAGAGAAGTCGATGGCGAGGACGGACACCTCGTAAGCACCCATACTGGGAGAGGTCGCATTACGTGGGCTTCCAAACATATCGATTGTAACCTCGGGGACAGGAGTACCCACATTTCGGAGCAGGTCGCTGAACGAACGCAGGTCGCAAATAGAACCGTTGGTGAAGACAGGATCGCCAGAGACAGAACCTTGGTCGCCCGGCACCGCGTTGCGCCAACCGTTCAGGTTGAAATAGCTGATACCCGTCATCTTGTTCAGCACACCACTCTTTGAATAGTAGCAGTTGTGGTCGATGTGCATGGTGGAAGCATTGTCACCAGGCATATAGTTGAACGCATAGTTTGTGGTATCGAAGCTGGTGATGACATTGTTCTGGAAGTAGATATTGCTGATGGTATCACCACCCAAGGTGGCGGCTGCCACGTTGACAAATTCCGGCGAGTTCATACGCACCGAGTTGAAGACAACCTTTACGTAGGAACCGCGGATGATGTTCAGCGGCGTGGTCAACATATTAGTAGTGTTGTCAAACAGCGACACAATCATATTGTTGGCAACGATAGAATAATTGTTAGCCGTGCCGTGGATGTCGGAGACACCGATACAGCTTGCACCCTTGGTGGAGTACACCTTGTTGCGGGTGATGCGGCTACCATTATATATATGTTGTCCCAACACCGTGTAGCTGGCATTGGTGCGCACATCGTAAACCATATTGCTGTCCACCAGCACCCCATCCTGGTTCACCACACTGATGGCGGTGTTCACCTGTTCTCTGAAAGTGCTAAATTGAATCACGTTGTGTCCAGCGCGGTTATCGGGAGCGTTACCTCTGAATGCCACGCCAATTTCACTGCCATAGAACATGCAGTTGGTCACCGTCACCGAGTCGGCATCATTCACCATAATCAATGCGTCACCCGACGAAACCACCGTGTTGCTGTCCACAAACTGGCAGTTCTCAAACAGGCAGTGGTTACTCCCTTCACCCAACTTGGCCAGAACGAGGCATGCGTTGTCAGAGTTTCTGCCGTTGACGAAACGGATATTGCGGAAATGGATGCCGCGGGCCTGTTCAAGGTTTACCAGCGAGGGAATCCATGTGATGGCACCCTCACCACCGTGAGGCCGGCGGAAAGTGACCACGCTGTTGGCCGTGGCGGGCTCAAAGGTCACACGGTTGGTAGCCGACGTGCCCGGAATATAGGGGAACGTGGTGACACCATAATTGCCTGCGGGCATCTTGATGGTCAAGGGGCCGTCAATGCCGCAGCGGCTCAGCACATACAAGCAATTCTCCAACGAGGTGAAGTGGTCCGACGTGCTGTTGCCGATGGTGCGTACCCCGTGGTAGGGGCCGTCACAAGCGGCAAAGGGAGCGAAGGAGGTGTCGTTGTAGGGTTCATGGTCGCGGAACAGCACATTGTTGACCGTGATGCTGTCGTCGACCCATGCACGCATGGTGTGATAGCCTACGGTGAACATCTGGTTGTCGTTGAGGTGCACGCGCACACTGTCTCCGCTGTTCAGCACACCCGTCCAGTCGTGATAGACCGGAGGCTGGTTGTCGATGCGGTACCAGATGCGCACACCGTGCATCGGGCTTACGCCGAAGTTCTTCAGCCACACAACAACAGAGTCGGTGCCCTGGTTGCAAGGCTGGTCGTAGCTCGGGTATGCCAGTGCCGACACACCGCAGTCGTATATCAACGGCAAATGTTTCGTCTCAAAGAATTGCACCCACGGGCGGGTAGGAGCTGTGGTACCTCCGTTAAAATTAGTACTGCTGCCGAAGGGCGAGTCGTTCATTGCGGCATCTTGTCCCTCCACAAAGAGCGTCATCTTATTGGTCGGGGCGGGGATATGCTTAATAGAAGTAGCCGTCAAGTTAGTGGAATTCTCATACAGAATCTGCACAACCAAATCACTGCCGGCATAGAAGAACGTATCCTGCAAATTAATCATTTTGTACGAGCCCGGAGCGCACTGCTCCATCAAGAGAGCCGAATCATAGACAATCTGCATCGGTGTGGATACGAATGACATGTCTGTCGAAACCACCTGATGGGAATTCGGCATGTTTGCCATTCTAATTTGGAATCGTCTGCGACGCATATTAACAGTGTTGGTGTTAACCAAGAATTGCATACTCTTGATGTAGCCAGGGCCGTATCCCATTTGGGCCATCGTTGTACTGTCGTAAATGAACTGCGAACGGTTTGTAGCATAACTCGGGAAGGGTATCAGCACACTATTGGTTTGCGTCCCTCCTGGTCGACTCGTGAAAGTCCTGCCTCGCACACACCTGAAACTAACCCACTGGTTGCTGTTCTTCGGATAGTAGGCCGTGTTGTGGTTGGTAGTGGAGTCCTGCACAACTACATGGTATCTAATCACAGTGTCGAACCCAAAGAAAGGAATGCGGCCTTCATACTCATCTGCCACACCTGTGGGATGGAGGTAGGCACGCTCAACCGTCGAGCTGGAGCCAACCCGGTATTCCACAAAGAGAGAGTCTCTGTTGATGCCTTGAACGACAGTGGTCGTTGCCTTGAGTTTTATTTTTGCGCCTCGGCTGCTGGGATAGGCCGAGATGTCGGGGAAGGCAAGCATATTGATGGTGGGGGTAACAATGGCCTGGGTAGAGGCACGGACCTTGATATCATCCACATACCAGCCATCCGTGGCCGTTGCCGATGCCCTTTGGCAAATGCGGAAACGTACCTGCAGTTTCTTATCGGTCGGAGCTGCTGGATTGATGAACTGCTCCAAATCGAAACGTTCTTTTTTCCACATGGTATTGCTGACCGCGGCGGTACGCCAGTCGAGATAGGAACGCTGATGGAAGCATCCATCTGACGGGAAATCCGCCGACCCACCATCGGTCATGTTATAGTGCGAACTGTTCAGCGGTATCCAGGTGGTTTGGTTGGGGCGTTTCACCTCCACATTGGCAATAGAACCACGCTCGGGCGAAGGAACTTGTCCCGGGTTGATAAATGCAATATGCATAAACTCCAACGTGAAGTAACGCAGCGTTGTATTCGACGTGAAGTCGAGCGTATCCAGCTCAAACCACTCGTCCGTACCCTGCGTGTGGATCAGCTTAATAGCCCTGCTGCCACCAGACACAATAGTCGTTTGTACCGGAGTCTGAGCGGCATCCTTCGGCGTATAGGTGACCGGGGTGCCCGTCTCAAAGTCCTGGCTGTACATTTCGTAGATTTGTGCGTGCGAAACAAGCGTCGACAACGCAAAAATCAGTCCAACGAGGAAAAATCTTTTCTTCATATTTACACTATTATTATTATTTCATATACAATTATTTACATGCCGAAAAACGCCACATTTTTAGGTTCAAATGTGGATTCTTCGAGCCTACAAATTTACGAATAAAATCCGATTCATCAACTTTTTTTTCTTCATGACCTACTTATTTTATAAAAGGCACCTTTTCGGCATCACTTTCCGCAACATCAAACCCACACAACCGACGCACCTCTTCCACACAATGCAATACCGGTTTTCCATATAGAGTGTTTGCCCCCGTTTTGGATACCCCCCAAAGCCATATTTTTATATTTTTTTAACGAGTTTCCCTTGCATTATGGCCTATTTCCGGAACGGCGAAGCCCATTCAGCAACGGAGCGGCGGCGCAGCCTTCAGGCTGCGCCGCCGCTCACAAGTAGGGGGGCCGTTTCACTCCCCCTTCCCTATCTTTTAGGCTTGGCGCTCTCCATCTCCACCCTTTCTTCGCTCCTTCCCGTTCTCTTCGCCCTCCCTTGTTGTATCATTTATCCAATGAACCTTAGAGAAATGAGGAACAAATGTTAGAGAACTGAGGAATAACGAGCGAAGGAAGAGCTATGATGGCCTTTTCCAACAAAATGGCCGGAATGGTGGCGGGGCTGACCGAATAGGTTTCTAACCCCGCCGAGGATTGGAACCAGTCCTTAACGGCGCTGGCGCAGAACCTCGTACATGAACACTCCCGCTGCCACCGAGACGTTGAGCGACTGCACCTGGCCCATGATGGGCAGCTTGGCCTTGACGTCGCACAGTTTGAGGAGTTCCGGGCTGATGCCCGTCTCCTCGGCACCCATAATCAGCAGTGTGGGCTGGGTGAAATCGACATCCAGATAGGATGCTGCACCCTTCTCCGTGGCCGCCACCACCTGCATGCCGCATTGGCGGGCAAGGTTGAGCACGGTTTTAAGGTTGCTCTCGCGGCATACGGGCAACCGCAGCAAAGCCCCTGACGAGGTTTTCACGGCATCGTTGCCGATCTGTGCGCTGCCGTGGTCCGGGACGATAACGGCATCGGCACCGGCACACTCAGCAGTGCGGACTATGGCGCCGAAATTGCGCACATCGGTCACATGGTCCAACATCAGCACCAGCGGCACCTTGCCGCCCTCCATCAAGGCAGGGATGAGTTCCAACGCTTTGTGGAAAACGATGGGCGAGATGAGGGCCACCACACCCTGGTGGTTGCCTTTGGCCAGACGGTTGAGCTTCTCGACGGGTACAAACTGGTAGGGGATGCCCTTGTCGCGGATGCGGCTCTTCAAGTCGGAGGAGAGGGCACCGCTAAGCCCGTTCTGCAACAGGATGCGGTCTATATGGGTGTTGCCATCGATGGCTTCAATCACCGGGCGGAGGCCGTAGATGGCTGTCGAGCCCTGGGAAGCGCCATCGGCTGGGGCGGAGGTCTGTTTCTTCTGTATCATAGCGGGTTGTAAAGATTGCTTAGGGTTAAACGGATGGGTCATTCGGATGGCTGCACCACAGCTCCGTCGCGGAGCATGATTTGGCGGTCGGACTTCTGTGCCAAAGCCATGTTATGGGTAACGATGACAAAGGTCTGACGATACTGATCACGCAGTTGGAAGAAAAGGTCGTGAAGCTCGGCGGCATGACGGGTGTCGAGGTTGCCTGAGGGCTCGTCGGCAAGAATCACAGCGGGATGGTTGATCAACGCGCGTGCCACGGCAAAGCGCTGCTGTTCACCGCCCGAGAGTTGGGCGGGCTTGTGCGTGGCACGGGATGCGACGTTGAGGAATTGGAGCAGCTTCATGGCCTCTTCGGAGGCTTCGGCCATGCTGCGCCCGGCAATGAGGGCGGGCATACAGACGTTCTCCAACGCCGTGAATTCGGGCAGGAGATTGTGGAATTGGAACACAAAGCCCACATTCTGGTTGCGGAAACTGGAAAGAGCTTTCTCGTCGAGGCCAATCACGTCGACATCGTCGTAGTAGATGTGACCGCTGTCCGGACGCAGCAGGGTGCCAAGCAGTTGCAGCAGGGTCGTCTTGCCAGCGCCGGAGGCACCCACAATGCTCACCACCTCGCCCTGGCCGATGCTGAGACTGATGTCACGCAACACTTGGAGCGAGCCGAAGGACTTGTTGAGGTGTTCTACCTTTATCATACCTCTTTGCCGTTAAGGAAGGTGCGGGCCACCTTGTTCTCGCCGTAGGCGTAGGGGAGGTACTCGTAGGTGGGTATCGGGGTTGTGATGTAGAAGTTGGCACGCTTGCCCACGGCAATGGAGCCAAGCACATCGCTCACACCCATGGCGTAGCCGCTGTTGATGGTGGTGGCGTTGATGGCCTCCTCGGGGAGCATGCGGTAGTTGACACAGGCAAAGGTGACGATGAGCTGCATATTGCCTGAGGGCGACGAGCCTGGGTTATAGTCTGAAGCCATGGCCACGGGAAGACCGGCCTCCATCATGCGGCGCACGGGGGCATGCTGCATGTTGAGGAAAAAGGCTGCGCCGGGCAGGACGGTGGGCATGGTCTCACTGCTAAGCAAGCACTGGATCTCCTCTTCGCCGGTATACTCCAAATGGTCGCAGGAGAGTGCGTTGTATTTGACTGCACATTGAATGCCGCCGCTGCAAGCCATCTCGTTGGCGTGGATTTTGGGGCGCATGCCATAGCGGGCACCGGCTTCGAGCATACGCTCGGTGTCCTCGACGGTAAAGAAGCCGGCATCGCAAAAGACGTCTATGTAGTCTGCCAACCCTTCGGCTGCGGCCTGCGGAATCATCTGGTCGATGACCAGATCGACGAATTTCTCTTGACGGCCACGGTACTCCATGGGGATGCCATGGGCGCCAAGAAGGGTGCTCTTGATGGTGAGGGGGCTGTTCTCCTTCAGTCGGCGGATGACGCGGAGCATTTTGAGCTCGGCCTCGGGTGTCATGCCGTAGCCGGACTTGATTTCCACTGCACCGGTACCGAAACGGATGATTTGCTCAAGGCGGGCCATGGCGTCGTCGTAGAGCTGCTGCTCGGAGGCCTCCTGCACCCGTTTGGCGCTATTCAGAATGCCGCCGCCACGTTTGGCTATCTCATCGTATGAAAGGCCGCGAATCTTGTCGATGTACTCAATCTCACGGCTGCCAGCGTAGACCAGATGGGTGTGGGAGTCGCAGAAAGAGGGAAACACCATGCGGCCAGTGGCGTCCACCTCCTTGTCGAAAGACTGCTCTTTCAATTCGGACATGGGGCCGAAAGCGGCAATCTTGTCGTCCTCGACAATGAGGTAGGCATTCTTAACGGTCTCCATCTGGGCCATATCCTTGCCGCAGACGCGGAGCTTGGGCTGGCGTTCCACCTGCACCAACTCCTTGATATTCTTAATCAGGGTTCTCATATTGATAGTTTTGTTTCGTTTCTATGGGATTGGCAATTCTTTTTTTACTCTTTTGAAGGGAGGGATAGAGAGGTTAGGGATAATAGTTTTTATAGGGTTTAGAGGTTCAATTGTTGCTGTTGGCCGGAGGTTTTGATTTTGCCAAGGTGCTGGTAGGCGAGCGGCGTGGCTTCGCGTCCGCGGGGGGTGCGCTGCAGGTAGCCTTCCTGTATGAGATAGGGCTCGTAGACCTCCTCAACGGTGCCGGCATCCTCGCCCACGGCGGTGGCAATGTTGTTGACCCCTACGGGGCCTCCGCGGAACTTGTCGATGATGGTGTTGAGAATCTTCAGGTCCATCTCGTCAAGGCCGTTGCTGTCCACATTGAGGGCGCGGAGGGCATAGCGGGCAATGTCGAGGGTAATGGTGCCGTCGCCCTTGACCTGTGCAAAGTCCCTCACGCGGCGCAAAAGAAGGTTGGCAATACGGGGAGTGCCACGGCTGCGACGGGCAATCTCGAAAGCGGACTCGGAGGTAATCTTCACCTGCAGCAGTGCGGCTGAACGGTTGACGATATGCGACAATGTGTCGGCATCATAATACTGCAAGCGGCAATTGATGCCAAAACGGGCACGCAAAGGGGCCGTGAGCATGCCGGAGCGGGTGGTGGCGCCAATCAGGGTGAAGGGCTTGAGGTTGAGCTGCACACTGCGCGCCGCCGGACCGGACTCGATGAGTATGTCAATCTTATAATCCTCCATGGCGGAGTAGAGATACTCTTCCACCACGGGCGATAGGCGGTGAATCTCGTCGATAAAGAGGACATCGTTGGTGTCGAGGGAGGTAAGCATACCAGCCAGATCGCCGGGCTTGTCGAGCACGGGGCCGGAAGTCATTTTGATGTTCACTCCCAGCTCGTTGGCAATGATATAGGAGAGGGTGGTCTTGCCCAGACCTGGAGGACCATGGAAGAGGACGTGGTCCAGCGGTTCGCCGCGCTGCTTGGCAGCACCGACAAAGACACGGAGGTTGTCGAGCACCTGCTGCTGACCGGCAAAACTATCAAAACCCTTAGGGCGCAAAGCACGCTCTACCTCGCGTTCCTGAGTGGTCTGGCTGTGGCCTGTAGCATCTAAATTTGCGTTCATTCAAAATATCCTTTGAGTGTGCAAAAATACAAAAAAAATGGCACATAACATTTTTTCTTCTTCCAATAATAATAAAATAGGTGCAACCCCGTTACTGAGAGAAGAAATAAAAAAATAGCAACAATGAGATCAATTATTGTAGGAACAGACTTTTCCAAAGGATCATACGTGGCCATAGAAGTGGCGACGGACATTGCCAACAAAATGCATTGCGACATCAAGATAGTGTGGGCAAAGCGCGAGAAACTGCTTATGGACGAGGAACAACAGACAGTGATGAACATGCTGGCTGAAGAGAAACTGCAGCATCTCTGTGAAGAGTACCAGCCCCGAATGCAGAGCGGCAAAATACGTTGGGACATCTGTTCCGGCAGGGTGGCAGCAGTGATTGCCCGCGAGGCACGCCACGAGAATGCACCCATGATAGTCATCGGTACCAACGGTGCTTCGGGATTCGAGAAATACTGGATGGGGAGTACGGCTGTGCGCATTGTGCAGGAGGCCCCCGTGCCAGTGCTGACCATCCGTGAGGGCTTCAACTTCCACAAGGATTTGGAGCGCATTGTGGTGCCCATCCGTGTGAACGTCAATTCACGCCAGAAGGTGCCGCCCGCAGCCACAATGGCCAAGCTTTTCGGCTCGGAGATACACCTGCTGGGCCTGCAAGAGTCGACGGAGGAGGCCTCCCAGTTGCGTGCCTACATGGTGCAGACCTCGGAGTTTCTGGACCACGAAGGGGTGCGCCATGTGGCAACGGTGCAGAAGTACTCCAACTACAGCGATGCCGTGTTGGGCTATGCCGAAAACATTAATGCCGACCTGGTGGTCATCAACACCGAACAGGACCGCATCATCTCCCAGCTCTTCCTTGGCACCAACGCCCAGCAGATAGTCCACAACTCACAGCTGCCTGTGCTCTGCGTTCATCCCGCCGATATTTTCACCATCTCGAAATCATGAGGCGTGTCGTCATTGTGGGAGCCGGTGCCGCTGGCATGATGGCCGCCGTGGCTGCCGCCGAATTGGGGGCAGAGGTGGTGCTGTTGGAGAAAATGGACCAGCCAGGGCGCAAACTGCGCATCACCGGAAAGGGTCGCTGCAACCTCACCAACACAGCTGCCATCAAGGACTTCATCGCCCACATAGGACCTGACGGGCGCTGGATGCGGAACTGCTTCTCCCAAATGTTCAACACACAACTGATGGAGTTCTTTGAGACGCGGAATGTCCCATTGGTGGAGGAACGAGGACACCGCGTCTATCCCCGCAGCGGGAAATCCCTTGACATTTTCCTTGCCCTCATCAACGACCTCGAAGCACGTGCAAATGTTGAAATCCGCAAGAACTGCGCCGTGAAGAGCCTCACCGAGGACTGCCATGGAGTGCGTCTGCAGGATGGCACTACGGTGCGTGGCGATGCGGTGATTATTGCCACCGGGGGGCTCTCCTACCCCACCACGGGTTCGACGGGCGTGGGTTACAGACTGGCCACAGAGGCCGGGCATAGCGTTGTGCCACAAGTTCCGTCGCTGGTATCCCTCACTTGCGAGGAGAAGATTTACCCCGAACTGGTGGGCTTTGTACTGAAGAATGTGGGCTTGACCATCACGCGCCCTGAGGACGGCAAACGCCTGTACGAAGGCTTTGGCGAGATGACGTTTACTGAACATGGGATCGACGGCCCGATAGTCCTTTCCGCCAGCCGACAGGTGAGCCGCATGCTCAACGGCGACGAAACCCTCACTGCACACATAGACCTGAAACCCGCCTTGACCACCGAGGTGCTGGACCGCCGACTAATCAGCGACCTGAACGCGAACGGTACACGGCTGTTCCACGATGCCCTCAGACTTTGGCTGCCCGCCGAACTGGTGCAACTGGCGTTGGACCGCCTGCATATAGAGTACTACAAAAGGCTGAACAAGATAAACAGTGCCGAACGGCACAAGTTGCTGAATTTGCTGAAGAATGTGGAATTCACCCTGACGGGCACGGGCGATTACAACACCGCCGTGGTGACCCAAGGGGGTGTGGACACCAAGGAGATTAACCCCAAGACGATGGAGTCGCGGCTGGTGCCGGGCCTCTATTTTGCGGGCGAAGTGCTAAACCTTGATGCCGACACAGGCGGCTATAATCTTCAAATTGCCTTCAGTACAGGATATGCTGCTGGCCGTGCCGCCGCCATGACAGAATAAACGTCCTGAAAAGAAACATCTCGACCTATCGGTTATTGTCATACACTCTAAAAAAAAAGGGCATCGCCCTGAGGAAGCAACACCATTATAGCCCAGCAAACGTCCTGGGGGAAACCAGCAAGAGGCATAATACGCCCTGAAAGGGCCAAATATATAATAGAATATCCAGAGGAAAGCTACCAATGGTGCTACCCTTCGAACTCGTCGACAGCGATGGTGGCCGTCTCCCATTCCTCCATTTTGGCGTCGAGGGAGTCTTTCAAGGCCTGATAACTGGAATAGAAGTCTTTGTCCTGCGAGTTGCCGGTGGCGAGAATCGCCTCCTTCTTGGCTATCTCACTTTCTATGGACTCTATCTCTTTCTCAATCTTCTCCACAGCACTGCGGAGTTTGCGGAGCTCGCGTTCGCGATTCTTGCTCTGTTCATAAGCCATCTTGCCGGCGCTGGCCTTTGCAGCCGCTGCCTGCGGTGCAGCAACGAGGCGTTTCTCCTGCTCCTCCTTGGCGGCAAGGAACTCGAATATGTCACCCCTAAACTCGTGGATGCCCCCATCACGAAACTCGTAAAGAGCCTCGGTGAGTCCTTGAAGGAAATCACGGTCGTGGGAGACAACTATAAGGGTGCCAGTATACTGCAAAAGGGCATTTTTCAAGATGTCCTTTGAGTCCATGTCAAGATGGTTGGTGGGCTCGTCGAGTACAAGAAGGTTGGAGGGAGTAAGGAGGAGTTTGGCCAGAGCCAGACGCGCCTTCTCACCACCGGAGAGGACCTTCACCTTCTTCTCACAGTCCTCGCTGTCGAAAAGGAAACTGCCTAAGATGTTGCGGATTTTGGGCCGGATGTCGCCCGTGGCAATGTCGTCTATGGTCTGGAAAACGGTCTTCTCGCCATTAAGCATGGCCGCTTGGTTCTGGGCATAGTAGCCCACCTGCACCTGCGCTCCCAGACGGAAAGTACCGGTGTAGTCCCTTATCTCGCCCACAATAATCTTGGCCATGGTTGACTTGCCCTCGCCATTGCGTCCCACAAAAGCCACCTTCTTGCCCGAGGTGAGCAGGAGGTCGACGTGATTGAACACCTGTAGGTCAGCGTAGGCTTTGCCCAAATCCTGAGCCTCTACAACAATCTTGCCGCTGTGCGGGGCTGGCGGGAAACGGAAGTGGATGCTCTCTGTGCTCACCTCGTCCACCTTCACCATCTCCATCTTGTCCAGCATCTTGATGCGCGACTGCACCTGTTTGGACTTTGTGGCTTTGTAGCGGAACCGTTCAATGAAAGCTTCGATTTGCGCCACCTGGCGTTGCTGGGCTGTGAGCTGGGCCATCTGCGAGGCACGGCGCTCCTGCATCTGGATGACGTATTCGGAATAGGAGCATTTGTAATCATAAATCCTCCCTGCCGTAATCTCGATAGTCCGCGTGGTGATGTTGTCCAGAAAGGTACGGTCGTGCGAGACCAACACCACGGCACCGGGGTAACCCGAAAGGAAGTTCTCCAACCACTGGATGGAGACAATGTCGAGGTGGTTGGTAGGCTCGTCGAGCAGTAGGAAGTCCGGCCTTTGCAGCAGGAGCTTGGCCAATTCCACCCTCATCTGCCAGCCGCCACTGAATTCAGCCACCAAACGCTGAAAATCCTCATGGCGGAAACCCAATCCCAGCAGCACCTTCTCAGTCTGTTCTTGTCGGCTTCCGCCACCGAGCATGGCTATTTGCTCGGTCACCTCGTTATGGCGGTTCAGCAGACGGGTATAGTCTGCCGATTCGTAGTCCGTGCGCGAGGCTATCTCGTCAGTGAGCTGTTGTTGCAAGGCGGTCAGCTCGTCGATATGGCTGAAAGCCGTCATGGCCTCGTCAATGACCGTGCGCGTCGAGTCTGGCACCATCTCCTGTGGCAGGTAGCCCACCGTCTGGCCAGAGGCTATCACCAGACTGCCCGTCTCCGGCTGTTGCCATCCGCAAAGGATTTTCAGCAGTGTGGATTTGCCCGCGCCGTTCTTGCCCACAAGACCGATGCGGTCGTGGTCGGCGATATTGAAGGTTACATTCTCAAACAGGTTGGTGCCAGTGAACTGGACCGAAAGGTTGTTGATTGCAAGCATTGGGAGTACTAAAAAAACGCGTCTTGCCCTCGGGACATCAAACAATCAAGTCCCGCAAGGGATGATTAATCATAAAACATAAGGGTTGCCTGCAGGGAGGGGCAACCCTTATTGTTATTCATTGTCGCCGGGCTTGAGAGCCACAGCAGGTCGACTTACTGCAGGTCGAAGTTGACAGGCAGGTTGAACTGCGTGCGGACAGCCTTACCGCGCTGTTTGCCGGGTTTCCACTTGGGCATCATCTTGACAACGCGCACAGCCTCGTTGCCGCAGCCGCCGCCGATGTCACGCAGAATCTTCACCTGGCCGACACGACCGTCCTTCTCAACCACGAAGGAGACGAAGACACGACCCGTGATGTTGTTTTCCTTGGCCAACTGGGGATACTTGATGTTGTCGGCGATGAACTTGGAGAGTGCATCCAGACCACCGGGGAATTCGGGGTCTTCCTCAACGACGAGGAACACTTCCTCTTCAGCCTCTTCGACCTCCTTGGTCACTTCGACGGGGGTGAACTCCAAAGCCTCGTCGGCTCTGGCCTCGGCGTTGACGATACCGATTTCGTGGATGTCCTCGGCATCGTTCTCAACGACGTTGAGTTCCGTGGCCACCACTTCAGGCTCTTCGGGAGGAGGAGGAGGAGTCTCTTCCTGCTCAGTTTGGATGATGTCGGCCTCAATCTCTACGTCAGCGGTACGAGTGCTCACTTCTTTCACTTCTTTCTCGTACGATTTGACATTGAAAGCGACCAACGCGGCGGCCAGGATGACCACCAATCCGATTTCAAGAAACATCCCTCTGCGTTTTTCGAGGTCAGCCCTTGGGGTTTTCTTTGCTTCCATATTATTGAATTTTAAATTATTATTTCACTTTTCGGGTGCTTTGCAGCCCCTCTTTTTCAACCGCTAAATTAGCAATTTTTCTTGAATTATCAACAATCCAATGTAAAAAAAAGGAAAAAAAGGCATTTTTAACATTCAACCTTTCCATTCTCAAACCACACTTGCGCAGATTCAAAAAAAAGTCGTATTTTTGCATTTTATTATGGATAACAGTCGCTTCATCATCTGCCGTGCCTCGGCGGGCTCCGGCAAGACCTACACCCTCGTCCGCCAGTACCTCCTCCTGGCTTTCTCCGCCAATGAGCAGGAGCTCCCATCCCGTTTCAAAAGAATTCTTGCCATCACCTTCACTAACAAGGCCGCCAACGAGATGAAGGAACGCATACTGCGCGAACTGGACAATATCTCCCTCCTCGGCACTGGCACCCCCATGGGCGCCGACATTGCCGACCGCACGAGCCTCGATAGCACAACCCTCCAGCGCTATGCCGCCATCGTCCGACAAGCGGTCCTCCACAACTACTCCGACCTTTCCGTCTGCACCATCGACAGCTTCATGCACCGCATTGTCCGCACCTTTGCCCACGACCTCGATCTGCCCATGAATTTCGATGTCCAGATTGACAATGACATCCTCATCCAAAGTGCCGTGGACGACCTCATGTCGCTGGCCGGAGCCGAAGGCCAGGAGGAGCTGACCGAAGTGCTGTGCGACTTTGCCGAAAGCCGCATGACCGACGGTAAAAGCTATATGATAGAGAACGAATTGGCTTCATTGGCACAAGAACTCTTCAAGGAGCAGACACCCCAATACCTGCGTCTGCTCAAGGACATTGACAGCCCCCAATTCCGCTCCATACACCGCAGCATGGTGGCCGACAATCGCGCCTACGAGAGGCGTCTCGCCGCCTTGGGTCAGCAAGCTGTGGACACCTTCACTGCTGCCGGTTTGGCGGACACCGACTTCTTCCATGGTTCCACCGGCGCGGGCGTCTACTTCCGCAAACTGGCCTCCGGCCTCATCGTCGAGCCCAACAGCTATGTGCTGGCCTACCTCGAAGGCGACAAACTGGGCAGTGCCAAGTGCACCCCCTCCGTCCGCGACGCCCTGGCCACCGTCAAGCCCCCTCTTGCCGACCTCTTCACCCAAATCCAGCAGCTGCGCTCCACCGACGAGGTGCTCTACAACACCCGCCAGCTCCTGCTCAAAAACATCTACTCGCTCGCCCTCCTCAACAAGCTAAACCTGCTCATCGACCACTATTCCAAGGAGAACGAAATCGTCCATATCTCCGAGTTCAACCAACGCATCTCCGAGGTGGTGCAGGACGAACCCGTCCCCTTCATCTACGAACGCATAGGCAACCGCTATTACAACTATCTTATTGACGAATTCCAGGACACCTCGCGTCTGCAATGGCAGAACCTCGTCCCCCTGCTGGAGAACGGCGTGGGCTCCGGCCACACCTCCCTCGTGGTGGGCGACGGCAAACAGGCCATCTACCGCTTCCGCCAAGGCGACGTCGGGCAGTTCGTATCCCTGCCCCATGTGGACAACCCCATCCATGGCCGCCTGCTCGAACAGCCCGGCATCAGCACCGTCCAGCAACTGGAGCGCAACTTCCGCACCGCCCGGACCATTGTCGAGTTCAACAACGACTTCTTTGCATGGGCCGTCACCCAGCGCTTTGCTGACAATCCTGAGCTATACAATATTTATATCGGCGACAAGGAGAGCCCTGCCCTCCACCAGCAACCCGTCAAGGAGGGCGGCTACCTGCAAGCCGGCTTTTTCGAACTCGAATCCGACCGCACACCCCTCTGGGACGAGATGCTCACCGACATCCGCCATCTTGTCGACACCCTTGGCCACCACCTGCGGGACATCACCATCCTCTCCCGCGACAACCGCACCCTCGCCGAGATTTCCTCCCATCTCTCCGCCCACTCCATCCCCGTCGTCTCCAGCGAGTCCTTCCTCCTCAGCCAGAGCCGCGCCGTGATGCTGATGCGCAGCCTGATACAATATCTTCTTGACGGCTCTGACCGTGTGGCTGCAGCCCTCACGGTGCTCTACCTCCGCAGCCTTGGGCTCCTCACCTGCCCGCTCGATGCCGACTTCCTCAACAACCGCCAGCCCATCGACCTCGATGCCCTCCTCCAGCGCGAAGGGCTTCCCCTCGACAGCCACCGCCTCCGCGCCCTGGGGCTCTACGACTGCTGCGAAGAGATGCTCCGCATGCTCCACCTCGACGGCATCGAGACGGCCTACACCTCCACCTTCCTCAACGTCGTGGCCAAATACGCCAGCACCCACCGCCACGATCTGGCCGAGTTTCTCGAATGGTTCGACGAGCAGAAAGACCGCCTCTCCACCAACACCGCTGCCGACCTCGACGCCGTCCGCCTCATGACCATCCACAAAGCCAAAGGCCTTGAATCGCCCGTGGTCCTCTACCCCATCCTCAACAAACGCGACATGCAGGACAGCATCTGGGTGCAGCTCGACCCCTCTGCCGGGGTCCCCCTCCCGGCCAGCCTGGTCCATCCCACCCAAGGCAAACCCACCCTCTTCGACACCCAGTACGAAGAGGAGCGCCGCAAGACCGACATGGACCGCATCAACGTCCTCTATGTCGCCCTCACGCGTCCCAAAGAGAAACTCTTCCTCTATTGCCAACAGCCCAAAAAAGAAGGCTCCACAGCCTACACCTCCCTCCTCGCCGACTACCTCTCCACCCGTTCCGACACCTTCGAGGTGCGCCCCAACGTCATAGCCCTTGGCGCCAACACCCCCCGCACCGACACCCTCAGCCCATCCTCCGGCATCCTCACCCGCCAACTCAACTCCTCCGTCTTCCCTCAGTGGTCGCCCCGCATAGCCATTGCCGAACAGTCCTCACGCCTCTTCTCCCAGTTCGACAACGAAGCCCTCCGCCAAGGCAACCTAATCCACGAAATCCTCGCCCACGTCCACTCCGTCGACGACACCGATGCCGCTCTCGACACCTACGCCGCACTCCATCGCCTCGACCCTGACGCCGTCGCCGCACTCCGCCACACCCTCCACGCCATGATGCAGCAACCCGAGGTGGCTCGTTTCTTCAGCTCCGACAACAAATCCAAGACCGAGTGCAACATCGCTTGGCAAGGACAAGTCATCCGCCCGGACCGCATCGTCTACACCCCACAGGCCGTCTACGTCGTCGACTACAAGACCGGCCAGCCCACCCTCGACCACATCGCTCAAGTACTCCACTACTGTGACGCCCTCCGCGCAATGGGCAATCCCGTGGTCCAAGGCTTC
This sequence comes from uncultured Bacteroidales bacterium, assembly GCA_900318175.1. GTDB lineage: Bacteria > Bacteroidota > Bacteroidia > Bacteroidales > P3 > Colimorpha. The sequence continues at coordinate 45,102 of ONJQ01000016.1, forward strand.
CTCCTCTACATCCGCCCAGAAGGAGCCGAAGTCCGTCCCTGTTCCTGACGCTCTCCACCCATAATCCTCCTATCAAAATTAATCCCTATGCCGAACACTTTTTTAAAAAAAAGTTCTTTTTCAAAAAAAAACGTATATTTGCAGTAAGATGTCTTACTTATTATAATACACAAAACATTATGCATCAATATATTAAAAATTATTCAGACATGAAAAGATTATTAGTTTTAACAATCTTGGTTCTGGGAAGAACGCTCCTACCACACGTCGCAATCAATGCTCAGACTTACTATAACTTCGCCTTTGCAGAGGCAACAAACAACAGTGGTAAAGGCCTTTCCGGGCAGTTGACCGCGCAACTGCTGTGTCGTATTACCAGAAAAGCAACGGGGATCAAGCCTTAGCTCTCATTTCTCTATTCGCGCCTACCACTATTAATGAAGTCATTATTGACCCCAATGTTCAATCTGTAGAGGATTTGCGAGTGGCTGACAATTACGTCTTCTTTTGCGGAAAGAAATCCGGAGAGGGTTTTATTTGGATGTATTCCTTTGGTTGATATGGTTACGTCAACTCCTACGGTCAATTACACTTCTGTTGGTGATGAAAGTGTAGAACATTTCCATTCCATGGTGGCATATAAGCACGGCCCAAATGTGAAGGTTGTGGCTGTGGGAGAATACCATTGGCATGACAATACATCATCATCATCTTATGGCAATTGTTCAGTTGGATACCACCTCTGTGCACGAAGGCCTATAGCCGAATTTACATTCTCAGGCAGTACCGGCATTTTGATGAATCTTTGGACTTCCGACGATGGTGTGCGTGTGGAATGTGCCAATGAAGTGATTGAAACCCCTACGCATGTGGCAATCATCTGTTACTACACAGATAATAGAGCCATCACAATCCATTATTGCGACAAAGCCAACGTATATGGCACGTTCAGTAACTTTTACTACTATTCTGCACCTGAAGAGGGCCATTCTTTCATACACGGATGCCATATGTACGATGAAGTCATCGCCCTTTCCTCCCTCTCTACCTATTATGATGCCGCTGGCTAGCAGCAGTTTTCCACCAAAATTCGCGTCATCGACCTCGCTACAATGACTAATATCCATGCACAGCAGATGCCCCTCTATACCAAGTCTGAGCCATTGGAATTGGTATATGTACCCAACGGTCAGTTTCTTGTTTTGCTGCAAGATGCAGTGGATCCAGCAACGTTGTCTGCCCACAACTACTTCACCAATATTAATTATTCTGCCACGGCTCCATACAATACAAAATGCTGGTACGAAACTGCACGGGAACTCCATTACCAGTCTGCCGACATGCTGACTGACTCACACCTGATTGCCACCGGTGAAAAAGGATTCCTAATGCAGAACGCACCGGCACTGTCTCCGTCCTCAGGATGCTATAAAGTCGACAGTAGACCAATCATCCCGCTATCAAAAGAAACATTGCACCCTGATAGCTTCAATTACCCTAATTATTTAGTTACCTTCACTACTACATCTTTCGGGACAAGCTCCAACGAAATGTTGACCAACACCTGTTTTTGAGGTGCCCGCCTTAACATCCCTTCAGTCATCAATACAAATCAATATTTATCATCATGAAAAAGTTATTCCTGATAGTAATAACCATCCTTGCTGTTAATTCGACAATTGCGCAGGATACGATTGTTTTTCCACCCCACAAGCATGGTAAGTTTGCTTTTGAAAATTCTCCAGGGAATCCCAGGTTTAACAATTATACTAATTATCACCTACCGGGTTATGAACTCGGTACCAGGATGTTAATGTGGCCGCGTGTGGTTCCTCAAGGGCAAAGCCAATATATTTATGGAGTGTCCTTCGCCGTTAGTAGCTCCCGCACCATCCCCGACACCATGACAATATGTCCGATAGTAGTCACCAAAGAGGGAACCAGTCACCTCAATGTCCACCGCATGGACACATTCAACTGCCTTTATCTTCGCCATTATGACGACGGGAGCCGCCTTCGATTACACCTACATCCCCCTTGTGACGCCACTCTCCGCGACAGCCTCGTCACCTTATACAAAGCCTATCTTAACACTCCGCTGCTGGTCCAGGACACCTTCTACATTGGTGCTTACTATCTTTGCTATACATACGAGTTAAAACCGGTTTTGAGATGGAAATGTTTACACCATATAGCATGCCTCTATGATGATTGTCCTTCGGTGCCGTTGCCATTTCCCGGAAGGGACTCCGTTTTGGACAAAGCACTACTCATAATTGAAGATTTCATAGATTCAACGGTCTCCATCGTGGGAGATGTGGGACAAGATAATAGAACACCCCTAATATTCCCCATCCTCACACCGCCTGACACCCACCTCTTCTCCTGCCCATCTGTCGAACTCACCTACGCGGGCATCAACGCCGGCAGCCCGACCTTAGTGTGGGACACCGCCTTCGAGCACAATCTCTACCAGATCGCCTACGGCCCCTACAACCTACCCGTCGACTCACTGCGCACCGACACCACCTCAAACCACTACTACGAAATATTCGACCCCTCGCTCTCCACATCGGTCTACTACCAGGCACGCGTGCGCTCCTACTGCCACCACATTTGCCATTTCCACGACACCGCTACCTGGACCCCCTGGAGCAACCCCGTCTACTTCTATACCGGCCCCACCATGCCCGACACTTCCCACCACGGCGGCCAACCCGAAGGCATTGCTCCAGCAGCCCCCGGCCCCGCCTTCACCCTTGCGCCCAACCCGTCGCCCCAAGGCCGGGTGCCCACCGTAGCTGTGGAGCCTTCACTGCTTGCCGCCACGCCGCTGCTCACACTGCGCGACCTTGCGGGACGCGAGCTGCTGCGCACCACCCTCCGCCAGCACGTCACACCCCTGCCCCACGACCTCACCGCCGGCACCTACCTCCTCACCCTCACCACCACAGAGGGCTCAACAACCTGCCGACTCGTGGTGGAATAGCCCGCAACCCCAAGGGCAACCCCACTACAGCGCACCCCGTGGTTACCTCCTCTTGACAACAAAGATACGATTATTATTTTGCCATGTCAAAAAATAATCGTATCTTTGTTTGCTTAATTGTTGATAATAGAAAGACACAAAACAATGGAAGACAATAAATTATTCAATGAATTCCCACCCATTCCGACTGAAAAATGGGAAGAAGTCATCAATAAAGACCTCAAAGGTGCCGACTACGAAAAGAAACTCGTTTGGCGTACTATAGAAGGTTTTAAGGTCAAACCCTACTACCGCGCCGAAGACCTCGACAACCTCGAATATCTCGACAGCAATCCCAACCAGGCACCGTTCACCCGTGGCAAACATGCCGACAACAATGTGTGGGACATCCGCCAAGACATCAAGGCCGACACCCTCGAAGCCGCCAATGCCCTGGCTCTTGAAGCCCTCAACCGCGGAGCCAATTCCATCGGCCTCTGCGCCTGCAAAGTAGAGACCGTTGAGCAGATGCGCACCCTCCTCAAGGACATCCATCCCGAGGCCTGCAAAATCAACTTCACCTGCAGCAAGGACTATCTCCACACCCTCAAGCTCTTCCTCCAAGTGGTGAAAGAGGGCGGCTACAACCCCCAGAACGTCTACGGCAGCTGCAACTACGACATCTACGGCCACGCACTCCTCCACGGCGACTATCGCAACGGCCAGGAAGCCGACTACAACCAAGCCGTCGAGCTGGTCCGCTTTGCCAAGGAGAACCTCCCCAACTTCCGCGTCCTTGCCATCAATGGCCGCTACATCCATAACGCCGGCTCCAACATCGTGCAGGAACTCGGCTTCACCCTTGCCTCCGCCAACGACCTCTTGGCCCGCCTCACCGACCGCGGCCTCAGCGTCGAGGAGGTGGCCTCCAACCTCGTCTTCAACTTCGCCACCGGCAGCACCTACTTCATGGAAATAGCCAAGATACGTGCCGCCCGCTTGCTCTGGAGCAAAATCATGGAGCAATACCAGCCCAAGTGCGACTGCTGCCTCAAGGTCTTCATCAACGCCACCAGCTCCGTCTGGAACAAGTCCATCTTCGACCCCTACGTCAACATGCTCCGCACCACCACCGAGACCATGTCCGCCGCCATCGCCGGCGCCGACAGCATCACCACCAACCCCTTCGACATCGCCTTCAAAGAGTCCGACAGCTTCGGCTACCGCATCGGTCGCAACCAGCAGCTCCTCCTCAAAGAAGAGAGCTACATGGACAAGATTGTCGACCCCGCCGCCGGCAGCTACTATATCGAAAACCTCACCGACAGCATTGCCCAGTATGCCTGGCAGCTCTTCCTCAGCGTCGAGGAGCAAGGCGGTTTCGCCGCTGCCATAGCCAACGGCTTTGTACAGGCCGAGGTCGAAAAGACCGCACAGCAGCGCGACATGGACATCGCCACCCGCAAAACCACCATCCTTGGCACCAACCAGTACCCCAACCTCCTCGAAAAGATGGGCGACAAAATCACCAAGGACACCCACTGCTGCCCCCGTTGCGCCTGCGCCAACACCGACACTCCCATCAAACCCCTCCGCCAGTACCGTGGAGCCGAGGCCTTTGAGAACCTCCGCCTCGCCACCGAGCGCAGCGGCATCCGTCCCAAAGTATTCCTCCTCACCTACGGCAACCTCGCCATGCGCAAAGCCCGCTCCGGCTTCGCCACCAACTTCTTCGGTGTCGCCGGCTACGAAATCATCGACAACCCCGGCTTCAAATCCGCCGAAGAAGGCGTACAGGCCGCTCTCGATGCCAAGGCCGACATCGTTGTCCTCTGCTCCAGCGACGACGAGTATGCCGAAATCACCCAGCAAGCCTGCCAAGGCCTCAAGGGCAAAGTCAAAAGCGTCGTCCTCGCCGGCTTCCCCAAGGAGATGGTCGACACCTACAAAGGCTATGGCATTGACGAGTTCATCCACGTCAAGACCAACGTCCTTGAATGTCTCACCAAGTTTCAACAAATATTCGGCATCGGGCAAGAGTGAAAGCCATGCCCAGACTTGACCGGTACATCCTGCTGAAGTACCTGAAGACCTTCCTCATGGCGATGGCCCTCATCATCGTCATCGTCATCACCTTCGATGTATCGGAAAAACTCGACGACTTCCTCAACGGCAACGCGCCGTTGGGGGAGATTGTTTATCGCTACTACCTCAACTTCATCCCCGGCTTCGTCAACCTCTACAGCCCCCTTTTCATCTTCATCAGCGTCATCTTCTTCACCTCCAAGATGGCGGGCAACACCGAAATCATTGCCATCCTCGGCAGCGGCATCAGCTACCGTCGTCTCATGCGGCCCTATTTCTACGGCTCCCTCATCGTAGCCCTCGTCGTCCTCATCTTCGGCAACTTCCTCATCCCGGTCAACAACCGCACCCTTGCTGCCTTTGAAGACGACTATATCCACACCCGCAAGCAGAACTACTTCAGCAACATCCACTTCCAAGCCCGCAAAGGGGTGCAGATCTATGCCGAGAGCTACGACGCCAAGACCCTCCGCGTCAACCGCTTCCATCGCGATGTCTACGACGAGGAGTACCGCCTCGTCGACCGCATCTCCTGCTCCAGCATCCAGTTCGACACCGTCGAGAACAAATGGGAGTGCACCGACTTCATCCACCGCACCATCGACGGCAACAGAGAGCACCTCAGCCGCGACGGCCAATCCCTCCGCACCCTCGGCATCTCGCCGGACGACTTCAACTGGGCCGACGACGATGTCACCACCATGAACTCCATCCAACTCTACCATTATATAGTGCGCGAGAAGATGCGCGGCTCCACCACCGTCGTGGCCGCCAAAATCGAGCTCTACCAGCGGCTCCTCAACCCCTTGGCCATCATCGTCATGACCTTCATAGGCCTCGGCGTCTCCAGCCGCAAGACGCGCGGCGGCATCGGTGTCCACCTTGCCATCGGCATCACCCTTGCCTTCGGCTTCATCGTCTTCATGAAGATCTCCACCGTCTACGCCATCTTCGGCACCCTCAACCCCTTCGTCGCCGTCCTCCTGCCCCAAGCCGTCTTCGGCGTCATTGCCGCCGTCATGATTCGCACCGCTCCCAAGTAGTCCACCGCCACAACACCCCGCAAACCTTCAAACAACACATACCCACAGCCCTATGACCATCAAAGAAATAGAAGAAACCATCATCGACGAGTTCGCCAACTTTGACGAATGGCTCGACAAATACGCCTACATCATCGACCTCGGCAAGCAATGCCCGCCCATCGACCCCAAGGACAAGACCGACAACAACCTCATCAAAGGCTGCCAAAGCCGCGTATGGCTCAGCTGCGAGCACCGCGACGGCCGCCTCTGGTTCCGGGCGGACAGCGACGCCGTCATCACCAAAGGCATCATCACCCTCCTCATCCGCGCCCTCGACGGCCAGACTCCCCAGGACATCCTTGCCGCCGACCTCGCCTTCATCGACCAGATAGGCCTCAAAGAGCACCTCTCACCCACCCGCTCCAACGGCCTCACCTCCATGGTTAAACAGATGAAACTCTACGCCCTCGCCTTCTCGCAGATTCAGTAACCACACAAACCATAACCCCATGCAACCCACAAAAGAAACCCTGCGCGACGCCATCGTCAACTGTCTGCGCAACATCTACGACCCCGAGATACCCGTCAACATCTACGACCTCGGCCTCATTTACAAGATCGACATCGACGACGACTTCAACGTCACCATCCTCATGACCATGACCGCCCCGGACTGTCCCGAGGCCGAATACATGTTCCAGGAAGTCAAACAAATGGTCGGCTACATCCAAGGCATCAAAAGCGTCAACGTCGAGCTCACCTTCGACCCGCCGTGGGACTTCAACAACCTCAGCGAAGAGGTGAAACTCGAACTGGGCCTCATCTGACCCGCCACCCCCAACGCGCCCCCGCACCCCTCTCCAACACCCGCCAAGCATGACCCTCCCGTCCCTCCTCAGCCGCACCCAGCGCCGTTTCCTGCGGCAGCAAGCCCCAGCCCGGAGCACCTCACTCTCGCGCATGGCCTGGCACCGCTTTTGCCGCAACAAGCTTTCCGTGGCCAGCCTCGTGGTCATCGGCCTCTTTGTCCTCATGGCCCTCCTCGGCTACCTCATCACCCCCGACCACACCCCCTACTGCAACCAGCAGTACCTCGAACTGGCCACCCTCAAACCCTTCACCCGCATACAATTCACCTACGTCGACGACGGCCTGCCCAAGCCCTCAGGCAACCCCATAGGCACCATGCTCCACGGTCGCCCACTCGGCCTCACAGCCATCCCCACCTACGCCACCACCCCCGTGGGCGACAGCCTCGACATCGAGGCCTACACCGGCTCCACCCCCAACCACGGCCCCCTGCGCCGCGTGGCGCGCAGCCAGGTGGTCAGCCAGGGCACGCGCCTCTTCCCTCTCGGCACCGACGGCTACGGCCGCGACGTGCTCAGCATGATCATCATCGGCAGCCGTGTCAGCCTCTCCGTGGGCTTCATCGCCGTCCTCATAGCCCTCCTCATCGGCATCACCCTCGGGGCCCTCGCGGCCTACTACGGCGGCTGGGTGGACAACCTCATCACCTGGTTCATCAACGTCGTCTGGTCCATCCCCACCGTCCTGCTGGTCATCGCCATCACCTTCGCCCTCGGCAAAGGCTTCTGGCAGGTGTTCATAGCCGTGGGTCTGACCATGTGGGTAGACATTGCCCGTGTGGTGCGCGGACAGGTCTACAGCATCAAAGAGAAAGAGTACGTCGAGGCGGCACGCGCCCTCGGCCTCGGCACCTTCCGCACCATCTTCCGCCACATCCTTCCCAACATCACGGGCGCCATCATCGTTGTGGCGGCCTCCAACTTCGCCAGCGCCATCCTCCTCGAAGCCGGCCTCAGCTTCCTCGGCATCGGCGTGCAGCCACCCATGCCCTCCTGGGGCACCATGGTCAAGGAAAACTACAGCTACATCCTGTTGGACAGCGCCCATCTGGCCCTCCTCCCCGGCTTGGCCATCATGCTGCTGGTCCTCGCCTTCATGCTCCTCGGCAACGGCATCCGCGACGCCCTCGACATCAAGGGTTGACCCCTCCTTCGCTCTTCCTTCGCTCCCTATTTCTCACTTATAGTACATTTCTCTAATATTTCTCCTAACTTCGAGGAACAACTGACCAACAAAAAAACAAGAAAAGAACAAGAAGGAGCGAACCAAGGGAGCATCAGCGGCGGATGAACTACATTATAAAATGGTGTTTAAAGCCTGTTAAACTCAAAAAAAAACATAAAAAAAAGAAAAAAAAGATGCAATAACAAAAAAAGTCGTACATTTGCAAAATAATTTTTAGTGCAAAATAAAACAATTACTTTAATAAACAATTAAAAATCAACACAAAATGAAAAACGTAATCAAAATGCTCAGCATGATGCTGATTGCTGGCACCATCATGGTCAGCTGCACCGAGAAACCGAACACCCCCACCCACCAGACCCCGACCTACACCGTCACTGTGTCCTCCAACAATGAGGCCTATGGCACCGTCACCGGCGGCGGCACCTTCGATTCCGCTTCCGTTATCACCATCACCGCCACCCCCAACGAGGGTTACAAATTTGTTAGCTGGAACGACGGCAACAACACCAACCCCCGCGAGCTGACCGTTGTTGGCAACCTCAACTTCATGGCCAACTTCAGCGAGGCCGACGGCATTAAAGTTACTTTCGACCAAGAGAGCTGGAGAGCCACCACAATCCTTGGTGCCAACTACAGCCAATATGGCCTGGTGATGCTCGAAGGTTACAAAGACTATGACCGTACTGACACTCCCCACATCTCCGGCTACACTGCCAACACCACTGGCAACTACACCCACAGCCGTGAAGACTACTACTACTTCTTCTACTATGAGAATGACAACGACTTCACTGTTGACCAAGACGGTTCTCTCTCCGGTCAAGCTGGTTCTCAACTGCCCAACTGGCAGCCCTCTGAGGGCCTCACCACCAGCGTGACCGCCCTTGACCTTAACGCTCAGACCATCAGCGGCACCGTCAGCGGCGACCTGTTCCATCTGCCCGAATATGTCAGCACTCAGACCCGGGTCACCAAGCGTCTTGAAATCGCCATCAACAATGCAAAGTGGGAGACCGCTGAGAAGGCTGCCAAAATGAGCAAGAGCCCCAAAGCTGCTATCCTGTAAACAAACTTATAAACAAATATTGAAATGAAAAAGAATTTTCGCACCTTGGCACTTGCCATCGCAGTCATGGGTCTTGCTGCAGCTTGCAACAACAACGCTCCTGCTGAAGAGCCCATCGACACCATGGTCCCCGTGGTAGACAGTATCGTTGAAGAGGTCATTGACACCACCCCCGTTGAGGAGGTTGTGGTTGACGAGCCCGTCAAGAAGGCCACTCCTGCCAAGAAACAGACCACTGCCAAGAAAGAAGAGCCTAAGGTTGGAAAGAACGTTACCAAAGAAGACGGCGTGACAATCTCCACTGCCGCCGGTTCCCTCAAAATGGGCACCAAAGATGGTAAACTGAGCGGTGAGACCACCGTTACCACCAAGGAAGGCACCACCATCCACTCCAACAACTTAGGCGGTCTCAAAAAGAAGAATAATTAATATCAATTATCTTCATCCTACAGAGACAAGAGACTGCACTTGGTAAAAGTGCAGTCTCTACTCTTTTTTCAAATAACCAATACCCCATATTGTTAGAATTATGACCAAATATCCCAATAGGTTGTTTGCCCTGGCAGCCCTGCTTCTTGCCGCATCGTGCACAAGCACTACCGACAAGATAGCAGAGTCCGCCTACAACTATTCCTTTGCAATGGCAAACTACAAGGTGGCCGACGCCATGCCCTATTGCACGCCTGAAACACAGGAAACCACCCTCCAATTTGCATCACAGATGATGGAAAAAGTGCCGGAGGAGTACATTGCGTCCGACACTCCTGCCGAGATAGAGATTAAGGACATCGCCATCACCAGCGACACCACGGCCACCGTAGTGTACCACAAAACAACACCCATAAAGAACTTTGACGGGACACTGAACATGGTTAAACGGGGCAGGGAGTGGCTTGCCCACACCCCAATGGAATCGAAAGCCGGCACAGCCGACAACCAACCAGCGGTGGTGGCCGACACGGTGACCCTCAATGGCAAGAAGATACAACTCTTTCACATCCAAAAGCAACAACCCGCAGACTGATTGGCTTAAAAAGAAAGGGACGCTGACAGGGCTGAAATGACTACAGCATTCAGGAACGCCTACACTTTACTGGTTCGGTAAAAAAAGCAATCGCCATTAAGGAATATGAAACGCTTTATACTCATACCCTCTCTTCTCTTTGCCGGCCTGCTGATGGCAGCCTGCAGCAGCGACGAGGAAAAGATAAAAGAGAGCGCACAGGGCTACCTTGATGCCTTGGGGAACTACCGCCCCGCCGAGGCACGCCCATACGCCTCGGCGGAGACTTGCGAGAAGACCCTTGCTTTCTACGAGGCCCTGATGAAGTATACGGACTCATCGGTGTTCAAAAACAACATCCCCGCCACCATTGCGTTGGGCGAGATAAGCTACAGCAACGACACCAGCGCGACCGTGGCTTTCCACAAGAGCACCCCCATCACGGAGCAGGACGGCACCCTGCACATGGTGAAACGCGGCAGGAAATGGTTGGCACATGAGGTAATCGGATTCCCCACGGTGCCCGATAGTGGCGCTCGCGAGGAGCAGCCTATTCAAAAATCACAGGGGCAGGAACAGTCTCCGTCTTTTCGGGCTGAACGGTCTGGATGGTGTCCGCCTCGATAGCGCGGTCGAAACGAGCCAGGATGGTGTCGTGGATGCGCTGAAAGATGTCGGGATGGCGGCTGTACCACTCCATGCTGCGCTGAAAATCGTCAGGAGTGAGACCACGGGAGGCGAGCAGGGTGTCGTAGGAGGCAATCATCTCGGCGTTCATGGTGTCGTACATGAAACCCGTACTGACGGCATAGTAACCCTCCAAAAGATAAGCATCCTGCATAAAAGAGGCCATTTGGTCCTCGTCCATCACATCAGAAGGCACCTTGTCGTCGCGGCAAGCACCCAACAGGGCAAGGGCAGCAACAGAGAGCGTCAATGCAGTCTTTCTCAATCGGTTCATCACGGTAGGCTTTGTTCTGTTCATTTTGCAAAAATACATTTTTTTGGCGTGATAGCAAAAAAAAGTTTGCCATGTCGCAAAAAGTTCGTATCTTTGCACTTGGTTTCAGGTCCGCAAATGAGGGCGAGAAACGCTGAAAGGGAGTATAGCTCAGTCGGTTCAGAGCATCTGCCTTACAAGCAGAGGGTCATTGGTTCGAATCCAATTACTCCCACCACCAAAGCAGCAGGGCGCAAAGTCTGCTGCTTTTTGTTTTACCAACTCCTCCACATCCTCCTCTCGGCAACGAGAAACCTCCTCCGTCCACAAAAAAAGGCACTTTATACTAAATAACGTTAAAAAAATGTCACAAAATCGTTTTTTTCCGTCTTATAGACAAACGTTTTTTAGAACAATAAAAATACACAACATGAAAAAGTCCATATTAACCATCGTATTGTTGGCAATGGTGGCAGGTGTAATGGCTCAGAACTCGCCCTGTC
>ONJQ01000010.1 GCA_900318175.1 uncultured Bacteroidales bacterium
ACGTCTGCTGAAGCGCTGCCCCAAAGGGAAGGTGACGGGCATCGACTATTCCCCAGTTTCGGTGAAGAAAAGCTCCGGAGTGAACGCCGACGCCATTGCAGCAGGACGCTGCAAGGTGTTGGAGGGAAATGCTTCTGCACTGCCTTTCGATGGAAATACTTTCGATATTGTGACCGCCTTTGAGACCGTCTACTTCTGGCCGGACATCGAAGAGTGCTTCCGTGGCGTACACCGCATTTTGAAAGAGGATGGCCGTTTTGTCATCGTCAACGAGGACGACGGCCTCACGGGCAACAACGAGAAATGGGAGAAAATGATAGAAGGTATGCACACCTACACACCCGATGAGCTACGTGCCCACTTGACCAATGCCGGATTCCGCGACATTGCCGTCCACGGCGACGAGCAACACCACTGGCTTACTGTAATAGCAACAAAATAAAAAGATACCATGAAACCCAACTACAAAAACTGGATGCCCAAGGGCATGATTTGTGGAACAGCAGCAGAATGTGCGGTATGCCTTGTCCTGTTCCTTGTCTTCGGTGTGAGCGGACTGCTTACAGCCGGAATTTGGAAAACCGTGCTTACAATACTTTTCCTTGTCCTCACACTCTTCTTGTTCGCCGTGACGGTCTGGATGATTTTTCTGTACAAGTCTTTCTCGTACAACGGAAAGCGCCAGTTGCCGCGTAGGATAATCGACGGATTGGCCGCGAGAGTGGTACTGTCCGAAGGCGGCTGCGGCCTTGACGTAGGGTGTGGAAGCGGTGCATTGACCATTGCCGTGGCCAAGCACAATCCGAAGGCACAGATGACCGGCATCGACCGCTGGGGTGTGGAGTATTCCTCTTTTAGCAAGACACTCTGCGAGGAGAACGCCAAAGCCGAGGGCGTATCAAACACTTCCTTTGCTAAGGGAGATGCAATACGTCTTAATTACGCCGACGAAACCTTCGATGCGGTATGCAGCAACTATGTATACCACAATATCCCAAGCCGGAACCGACAGGAGATTCTGATGGAGACACTCCGTGTGCTTAAGAAAGGCGGCACCTTCGCCATCCACGACATCTTCTCGAGCCTGAAGTATGGCGACATGCAGCTGTTTGTGCAGCGTTTGAAAAACATGGGCTATGCTGATGTGAAGCTTGTCCCCACCGACAACGGTCTTTTCATGAGCCGATGTGAGGCCACATGGTTGGGGCTCAAAGGTTCCGCCATACTTATGGGGAAGAAATAGTGAACTCATGAGACAATCTCCAATTATTACTCGAATAAAACATTGCTTTGCAATAAGAATGCATGGTAATGCTCTTTTAACCCAAACCGGTCATTAGGCCGACTTTCCAACAATATTATTCTTCCATAAACCCTAATGACCGATTTGGGTTGAAGAAAAAGGGAACCGTGAATTGCGGTTCCCTTTTTGATGGCAGGTATGAGAAATTAATAGACGGTCTTTAGGCTGCAGAATTTATCTCTGCCCGTGAAGGTGACAAGGTAAACGCCGTGGGGAAGGGAGGAAAGGTTGATTGTGGTGTTGCCAGTGACGGTCTGGGTGCTGATGAGACGACCATCGACAGAGTAGAGGTTGAGGGTGCCATGGATGGGATGGTCGGTAAAGGTGAGCATCACGGTGCTGTCCACTTGGCGGAGGAGTGCATCGTTGCCGGCAGTGTTGGTGGCAATGGCGGTGCGGCCACGCAGACGGGCGTATTCGGCACGGGCGCTGTCGAGGAGGGTTTGGAAACGGGGGTCGCGCTGCAGCCGGATGAGGGTGTAGGCGGCCACTATACGGGCGGCTTGCACATCGGTTGCCCAATGGTAACCGGCGATGATGCGGCTGCGGCCGTACTCAAAGCCGCGACGCAGGACGGAGTTCATGCTGTCAGGGGTGAGCTCGACCATGGCCATGGCAAGTCCCCAACCAAAAGTGGAGTGGGAGGAGGGATAGGAAGTGGTGAGAGCGTGGGATTCCTCTTCTTCAGGGATAAGTGTGGGCTCATCCAACTGCATGTAGGGACGACGGCGGAAGCCTGTGTTTTTAAGGTTGCCGGATTGGTCTTTGAGAGCTGTCCTGACATATTTGAGGTAGGCGGTGATGTGGGGAGCGGTGGTGGTGTCGAGTTGCATGTTCAAGCAGTTGGAGAACTGGCTGAGGAAGTGGTGCACTTTGCTGCCAGCATCGGTTTTGGCTTGCTCGCCACGGTCGGTGTCGCGTTCGCCTTTGGCAAGCCAGTGGGCTGCCACGTCGCCCTGGTAGCGGAAACAAGCGGTGTCGACAGGGCGTGGCAGGATGCGGCGACCATTTGGGTACCCCACGTTCTGGGGAGTGGAACCATGCCAGAGGAGGAATTCTGTGCGGGCGGCGGCAAGGTCGGCGCGGTATTCAGGACTTGACTGTAGGCGAGCCACACAGGCCGAGGAGGCCAGGCGTGCTGCATCGACATCACTCTGCCAATGGGCACCGACAATGACGCGACTTTCACCATACTCCCAGCCGCGGCGCAGGATGGTGTCCTGCAGTTCGGGGGCCATCTGTGCCATGATGAGGGCGGTGGTCCAACCCAGAGAAGTGTGGCCAGAGGGATAAGAACCGTTGCCGCGCAGTTCCTCCTCGTTGTCAAAGGCACCTGCCACATGCTCGTTCATCCGGGCGAAGGGACGCTTGCGCATGTATTTCCGTTTGGCCTTACGGACGGCTTGGTGGGCGGCAGTCCGCTCGCCTCGTGAGATGAGGCGATAGATGGCTGGGGTGGTCTCTTTGCTGACTAAGAAGCCTAAGGCCTCGCTGTAGATGCCGCACATGCGGTCTACACTATACATGGATTCCCAGCTGGCTTGCTCTCCACGAGGGGTGTGGCGCATGGATTTGCCCCAGAGCCACTGCTGGAAGTCGTCAATGAACAACTGGCTGTTGGTGTCAGGCGGAGCGGGCAGGTAGATGCCAGCGTCTGGCAGCTCTTCAATGTCGAAATAGGGGATGGTGTCGAGGTTCTGCCCCTTGGCCGTGAGGGCAAACAGGCAGACGGTCAGAATTAATAAATGTTTTTTCATGTTCATGTATTTTAATAGCATTATTAAGGTTATAAATTGAAAAATGGAACGAGGCGCCAGTCTTCCGCGTTATTCTATTTTCCCCGCCAATCGCATACTGGTAGCAACAGGCATGGTGGTGGCTTTAGCGTCACTGGTTATTACCTCCTCTTGCAATCCGTCAATGTTGAATTGCAGCGTCGCGCCGTCTACGCGCACATCGATAGTCACAGGGGCACCCATCACCAAAGGCAAGTTCACCTCTCCATGACCTGCGGGGAAACCGCACAACAGCGGTATGTTGTATTTTACGAGGTACTGGCGAATCATTGCTTCGACGCTTTCGTATGAAAACTCGCTGCCACAGCCGGAGAATTCACCCAGCACCACTCCTTTGCATCTGTCCAGAACTCCATTCATGGCAAGGATGTTAAACTGTCGGTCGATATTATGCATCGACTCCCCAACCTCCTCTATAAAGAGGATCAAATTCCGTCCAAGGGTGGCGTCGGCCTGTGTACCGATATTCGGGGCAATAGTGCAGATATTGCCTCCCACAAGAATGCCGCTGGCTGTTCCTGTAATATTTTGAGGATGGGGCGCTACTTTGTAGAGTGGCACACGACCCATCAGCACATCGCGCATCAAGGTGCTGGTCATGTCGGTTCCTCCAGCAGCGAGGTAGGAACTCATAGTCCCGTGTATGCTCATCACCTGGGCGCGGTTAAGTATACCGTGCAGGGTGGAGATGTCGCTGAATCCAACCAGCCACTTGGGGTGTGCTCCCCATTCTGATAGCGGAATCTGGTCAATCAGCTGGATGGTGCCGTAACCTCCCCGGTTGCAAATGATGGCCTTGATGGTTGTGTCATTCAAAGCCCAGCGTATATCGCTCACACGTTCTTCCACCGTGCCTGCATATTTCCCTGCATATACCTTGCCCACATTCGGCCCTATCACGGGTTCCAGACCCCATCCACGAAGCACTTCGGCAGTCTTCTCCACATTCTCCATCGGAGTGAAGTACGATGGGGAGATAAGCGCCACACGGTCTCCCGCCTTTAAGTAATCAGGTTTCACACAGTTGAGGGTTGACGAATTTTCGTCTGTGATGGCTGTGAGGTATTCCTCTTTCTTACACGATGTCACTAATAATACGACTCCAAGCAATAGCAGAGCCCATGGTAATTTTTTCCTTTTCATAATATTATGATGTTTATCATTTGTACAATTCCATACTTTTCTTAACGCTCATTCCCCGTATTTATTGCATGGGAATATGTCTCCAGTGCAATTTGAAACCTCCCGACTGTAGCTTTAGCGTATTGTCTCAGCGCAGGAGACCCTCTCGCCCCGTCGAGTTATTCCAGCGTAGAACGCAGGTGGTGTTTGCCACTTCCAAGAGTCTGTTTCTGGTATCCCTCTGCGGTAGGCAACCACACCTCGGCAGTGGTATTGGCAGGTATCAGTATCTCCCATTCGAAGCGGTTGCCGTTGCGTTTCCACTTGCTTTTTATGAGGCCGCTGACAGATTGGTAGGAACAATTCACGTAATCCAATCCTTTGATGGGATAGGGTTTCAGCATTATCTTGCTGTATCCAGGAGCCAAAGGCCTTATGCCGCCGAGGTATTCATAGTACCAGATGATAAGGTCGCCGAGGAGCATGACATGGTTGCCGGAGTTCATGGCGGGGTCTCCTGTGTCGCCATTCCATAGTTCCCAAATGGTTGTGGCACCATTCTTCACCATATAGCCCCAGCTGGGGTAGGTGGTGTCGGTGGCCATCCGTAGCGCCAAGTCGCCACGACCGTAATCAGTAAGGGTGCGCATCAGGTGTTGGATGCCCACAACACCTGTAGAAACATGTCCGTCGAAATCTTTCTCAGTCTTTTCAACGATATGCTCCAGCACGCTGTGCTCGTAATTAGGTCCCACCATCCAGAAGGATAGCGGGAGGATGTTGGCGGTAACGGTGTTATTGGCATAGCATCCGGAAACGGAATCGAAATAGCGGGCGTTATATGCCTTGGTGACAGTATTGATTTCATTCTTGAAATATTGAACGTCGTCTTCCCGATGAAGGTTCGTGGCAAATCCTCCCATTATTCCGCAATACTTGACATAAAAGGGTGTCGAAAGACAGGCGGGCCATGTGATGCGGTTAGTGTCTTGAGAGTGTATCAGTTCGGGGCTTTCGGGCGGCACGCACCAGTCGCCGTAGGTGTCGCGGATGAGGATGCCGTCCTTGAGGTAGTATTTCTTCATGTGGAGCATCCAGCGTTTCATGGCATCATAATGTTGCTCGACGGTGCGGAAGTCGCCAAAACGTCTCCATATCATATCGGCTACGGTGATGAAGGCTCCCGGCCAGGTCATGTTGTCGGTGTAGTTGCGCCAGTAAGCAGGCGCGACATCGGGGAGTGATCCGTTCTCGAACTGGCTGTCTTCAAGGTCTTGCAGCCATTTGGCATAGAGGCGGTGGTTGTCGAAGATGAAGCTCTCGCCGTAGTTGCCCGTGGTGCGGTCACCGGTCCAGCCCATGCGCTCGTCGCGCTGCGGGCAGTCGGTGGGCATGGAGCGGTAGTTGCCGCGGATTCCCCACGTGGCGTTACGGTAGACGGCGTTGATTATTTCGTCGGAGGTCTCGAAGGAGCCTGTCATCTTCATCTCGTCGTAGAGGACGAGTCCATTGATGCCACCGTTCATCGGTTTGAAGCGGAGACCGGATATCTCAACATAGCGGAAGCCGTGATAGGTAAACATGGGGGACCAATGGTCCATCCCTTCATTGGCGATGTAACGGTCAGTACACTCGGCTGAGCGTAAGTTGTCTGTGTATAGGCTGCTGTCGGTGTTGAGTGTCTCGGCATAGCGGATGGTAATGGTGTCACCCAGCTGCATGTCGTACAGCCATATGGATATCACTCCAACCATGTTCTGTCCCATATCCACTATCCATTTGTCACCCTTTTGGAAGATGTTGATCGGCAACAGGGTTTGCTGTACCTTGATGTTGGGGTTGGGCTGCGGGGTGAGGAGCTGCATTGGGTCGGGCCGCTGGTAGTCACTGGGCAGAGGACTGCCGGTGACGACGGGGTACTCGCGGGCAACGCGGTGGCGCGGGTTGTAGATGTCCTCCTTGTACATGTTCTGCCGGTCGTAATCGACGGTGGCTGCATCCCACTGGCTGTCGTCGTAGTCGGGCATAGTCCAGTCTCCGAGGTCGAGGCGCGCGTCGTATGTCTCGCCGTCGAACTCATTGCTTTTGCGTATGGGGCCTTGGTTGGTTATCTTCCACCCCTCGTCGCTGACTATCGTGTCGGTAGTGCCGTCCTTGTAGGTCACCTCCAGCTGCATCAGCAATTGCGGCAGGCCATAGTGGGCGGCGTGATTGATGCCGCACCATTCGAGGTAGTTGTCGTCGTGGCGCACTGTGGTGAAACGCCCGCCTGCGAGCGTGGCACCCACGGCGTTCAGCCCGTCTTCACGGACAAGGTCGGTTACATCGTAGGCGTTGAAATATATGCGCTGTGTGTAGTCGCTCAAGGCAGGTTTCAGTAGTTCATCCGGGGCCACTTCCTGTCCATTGATATAGGCGGAGTATACACCTAATCCACTAATATACAGTCTTGCCTTGGCAATGTTTTTGCGAAGGGAAAACTCCTTTCGTAGATAGCGTGCAGCGACGACGGTGTGGCCGTTCACGTTGTCGTCCTCGAAGTCGCGGCCAATCCAGTGCGCGTGCCAGTCATCTGGCGACAGCAGGCTGATTTCGAACTGTTGCACCTCGCTCTCGAGGGTCTTCTTTCGGTTGTGGTCGCCATAAGTTAAGGTGGTGTACAACTTCCACCAGCATCTGTCGCGGCTCTTCAGCGGCTTGCCTCCGTATGGGATGTAGAGCATCCGATTGGATGCAACTGTCTTCGTGTCCCACAGGTCGCCAATGCCTTTGGCCGCATTCTCTTTTGTTGAGGCCACGATAATGCGGTAGTCTGTTTGGACCACGTTATCCTCCTCAGACTCATAGCACCAGCTGAACCGTGGTTCGCTCGTGGCTAAAGGGATTGAACCGTCCTGCATCTCGACAGTCGGGTTGGATAGTTGCACTTTGCAACCACAGGATGCCAACAAAAGGGTCAGCAGAGGGATAATGTATCTCATAACTCAATAATATGTTCTCCACTCGTCAGGTGTTGCTCCTTTTCCGTGCCAGGAAACACAGTGGCGGTGGAACCATTGGGAATTAGTACCTTCATTTTGTTTTTGCTGATTTCCACATGGATGGTTCCGTAGGGGGTGGGTTTGGTGGCTTTCACCCATTCAACACCTTCGCACGGTTGTGGGTCGATGAAGAAGTGTCTATAACCAGGCTCATCAGGGTCGGGACGGATGCCCGCCAGGGCTTGGTAGAACCAGATGCCGATGCCGTTGTAGCAGTTGTGCACACGGCTGCGATCCTCCTTGCCGGGACGGCCGCAATCCCACGACTCCCACGTGGTGGTGGCGCCGTTTTCAATCATATAAAGGTAGCCGGGGTAGTCCGGTTGGCGAAGCAGGGTGGCCATCAAGTCGGACTGCCGCTCGCGGATGCACCACTCTGTGAATATCGGCACGCCCATCAGGCCCACGGCGATGTGCTCATTGTATTTGTTGTGGAGATCCATCGACAACCGCTCCTTGACGGCATGTGCCGTGGCACTGTCAGGCGGTATGCCTTGCAGCAGGGCGTAGCATTGGTCCAAAGGTGTGCCATTGGCATAGCTCCTGGTGGCCGGATGGTAAAAAGCACTGTGAATGTCGGCAACCAACTGCAGTCGCCAGTCGGCATACAGGCGGGCCTCATCCGCCTTGCCCTTCAGAATGGCCATGTGTACCATATCGGCAAGACATTCGGCAATGAAACAATTGCTCACAAACAGGGCAGACTCCCCTTTGACATCTACTCCCTCAGGGGCAGCCCAGTCGCCCAGAAACCACATCCGGCCCTTGTCTGGCCACGGTTGCAGCAACCCGTCGGGACTGTAGCGACGCACGTATTCCAGCCACCTTTTCATTTCGCCGTAATGGCGGTTCACCAGCGTGAGGTCGCCGTAATTGAGATATGAACGCCAGGGAGCCTTGATGATGAAACCGCTCCAATAGGGGCCGCCACCGGTGGTGAAAGCAGGTGCCACATAGGGCAGGGATCCCGTGCTGTCCATCGCATCGCTCCAGGCTGTGAGCCAGTTGCGGTATGTGTCCCGCACGTCCCAGATTGTCTGCAAGGTCATTGTCGACGAGTTTCCGTCCCCACCATAGCCCATTCGCTCCAGATGGGGACAATCAACCATGTAGCCACTGAAGGTGAGGCAGCTCAGGGTGTACTTCACCATGTCGTGGATGGCGTTCAGCCGTGGGTCGGAGCATTCAAAAGTGGCTCCCTCGCTTGGGGAGATGGCGCTGATTTGCAGGGCTTGGACATTATTGGTGTCAACGACTGCCCCATTAATGCGGACATATCGGAATGAGTGGGTGTGCAATCGATTGGAGAAATACTCCTCGCCACTGCCAAGGGCAGTATAGGTGTCGGTCTCAGTGTGAGGGGGCTTGGCATCAGCATGGTCAAGATATTCCATGCTTATTTCCGTTCCCTGTTCGGGTGAAAGAAAAACCGCTTGGAACCAACCTGTCAATACACGGCCAAAATCGATGAAGGTGGTCCCATCAGATAAAGCATGTACGGCAGTAGGCTTCAGTGTATCGATGATACGATTGCCCTCGAACGGTTGGGGCGTAGCGGTCATGTTGACAATGGGGAGGACAGAAGCTTGCTGCCATTGGGGGTGTTGGCGGCTGTCGCAGCGTTCGCCGCCGAACTGCAGTGGCTGCCAGGAGCCGGTATAGCTGAACTCACTTGGAGAGGCTACCCAACTGGAGTCTGTTTGGGCAAGCGTATGCCAAACACTGTTGACCTTTTGCACAATCTCCGCCTTGACAGCTGCAGGTTGGTGATAGACACGGCCCCATCCTTGGCCAAGTGACAGCATGATTTCGTTCTTGCCGGGGTGGACATAGGGCGTTATGTCGTAGGTGACAATGAGCGATCGCCGGTCCAACTGCGACACAGCTGGCTGCATCACACGGTCTCCCACTCTCTTCCCGTTTACATAAAGCTCGTGATAACCTATGGAGTTGATGTAAGCAAAAACGGGTCCCTGGGAATCGGAGGTGAAAGATGTGCTGAGCATTGGAGTCTGTACGGGTGAGCCGTCGACCATGCAGCCAATGTATTCACCACCAATGCCGTCCAAGGGCCCCACGGCAAAGCGGGCAGTAGCGCTCCAAGCCGACGGAGCTCCCGTCTCATCCCATGTGCGTACCCGCCAACAGCAAAGTTGCCGTGGCACCAAGTGTACACCCGCATAGGCCACACCAACCTGTTGCGACGAATGTACCTTGCCACTCCTCCACAAGTCGGCATGTCCGCTGATGAGCATAACGCTGTCAGTGGCCACTTCTATTTCGTATGCCGATTGGCCCTGACCATTATGTTGAAGGCCGTTCTTCCAGTCGAAGTAAGGGCATGCCGTGTGGATGCCCAATGGTGCTGCCAACCCACAGCAGCGCAGGTCGAACACCTGTGCTGTTGCGGGCTGGCATGCCATACATACTGCAAGGGCAAAGAATGACCTTAGCAGCCATTGGCGACGGGATGTTTTTTTGAGCCTAGCGTTCATTGTGCCGGCAGTGATGGTTGTCACAATGAAAAATGGTAGACCGTGTCGTATTGGTTCCAGGGACGCAGGTCGAGGGTAAGAGCCTTCTGGTCGTAGACGTTAGAGTATTGTGTCACCTCAACCTTCCCGTTGGGCAATACCAGATGCTCCCAGTGAACCAAGCCCAGGCACTCGAACATCTCAGCGGTAGTCAGCACACCGTCTCGTCCGTTCAAGTACTCGTCAGCCACGGCATACCGCCACCAACTCTTACTGCCAGGGTTGCCCACCGTGGAGTCTGGCTCGTCTGTGCGGTATTTGGGCGACAGCAGGTGATTGGTCACCAAATGGTAGTTCATCGAGTCCGGTTTGTGCAGCACCATGGTCTTCCATCCGTCATCCTTGTCGAACTCCACAATGGCGCAATGCCCTTTAGCATCGGCCACCATGTAGTGGTAACCCGACCCCACGATGGAGTCGTGGCGGATGTCAACAGTGGACAAGAGGTTTAGCGCCTCCTCCACCGTGGCGCAGCGGTCCAGCCACAGGCGCATGATGACGCTGGTACCCACGCTGTGCTTGCCGGTCTGCTGGTTGGCGGCTTGGTGGTGCAGTGCCATGATTGAGGTGCAGAGCCCCTTCTCGTTGATGCCGTCCACGGGGGCATAGATGGAAGCCAAGCACATCACCTTCTTGAGCAACTTGGTGGGCAGCACATCCAGGCTGAACCCAAAATGCGACATGTCGCTCACCGCCAATGAGGCATAGCCTTTGGCAGGGTGGGAGAGAGTTACCAGAGTGGGATTGGCAAAATAGTCATAGTTGCGACCATACAGATAGCCGTCTCCAGTGGCATTTTTCGCTTGCATGCTGGTGCAGTTGAAGGTTCGCAGTTCCCCCTTCTCATCCGCCACTTGGGAACTCTTTACCTTGATGGGGAGTCCTTTGCCGATTTTTCGGATAACGTATTGCAATATTTCGGGGTTCTGGTCTACGTCCTTGGACACCACATCGTCAAGGTCGTAGTCAGCTTTGTATTCCATAACATAAAGATATGGATTGTCGCCCACCTGGTGCAGAGTGGCAATAGTGCGTATTTCGCGCCCCCACAGGCACCAAACCGCAACAGCCAAAATCACGATTATCCCAACAATAATCAGGATGATGTTTCTCGTTCTCGAATGTTTTTTCATGATTGTTCATTTTTTGAATAAATAATCTAAGTAAAGCTACCTGGCGCGGAGGCTGATGGCGAAGCCGCCGCAGGGAGCCATGCGGATTTTCAGCTTGCTTTTGGCTGTCACTTTCTTTGTGGTGATGGTGTAAGACTTGGGGTTGTAGCCCTCGCCGGTCAGTCCTGAAGCGTCTTTGCCATCGGTGTAGATGGTGGCTTCGTATGTCACACCGGGCTTCAGGAAATCCAGTTTCACTGTCACCTCACGGGCATTCTCGTCGGTAACCCCACCTACGTACCACACGTCGCGTGCGGTGGCGTTCTTCAGGTCGGCAGCCGTCGCCTCTTCGGGCAGCGCATAGACATATCGTGTCACGCTGGACAGCATGTCTTTCTTGCCGTCGGCCAGTGTTCCCACTCCCTCGGCAGCCTTGTTCAGTGTGGAAACCTTGGGATGGCGTGCGGTGACGATGTAGGCGCCAGGCTCGGCCATCAAGTAGAGGCTGGTGTCCCAGTCCACGGCCACGTCTTTAATGAATTGGAAGGCATCCATGTAAGGGGAGTAGTGTTCGGGAAAGTCGGCAGCCATCTGCAAAGGCGAATAGAAGGTGACATACAAGCCCAACTGGTTGCAGATGGTGTGCTTCATCTGGTTGCCTTTGCCCCAACTGATGATGTTGCCCATGTCGGTCTCGAAGATGCCGGGCGTATAGTCCATTGGTCCTCCTTGCAGTCGGGTGAAGGGCAGAATGGTGGTATGCCCAGGGCTTATGCCTCCGCGAAACTCAGTGCCCATAGCGCTCTCGTTGCCTATCATGTTGGGCCATGTGCGGCACAAGCCTGTGGGTCGCACTGCCTCGTGGGCGTTGACCATGATGTGCCGCTTGGCGGCCTCCACCACTGCTCGGTGGTAGTGATTGATGATGGGTTGGCTGTAGTGATGCTCGCCGTGAGGCACAATCTTTCCTACATATCCGCTCTTCACAGCATCATATCCGTACTGGTTCATCAGTCGGTATGCGGTGTCCATCCACCGCTCGTAGTTGTTTACTGACGATGAACTTTCGTGGTGCATAATCAGCCGTATTCCCTTCTCGTGGGCATAACGGTTCAGTGCGGGCAGGTCGAAGTCAGGGTAAGGGGTCACAAAGTCGAACACAAAATCCTTCTCTTTGCCGTACCAGTCCTCCCAGCCGATGTTCCATCCTTCAATGAGCAGGGCGTCAAACCCATGCTTTGCGGCAAAGTCAATATATCGGCGCACATTCGCGTTGTTGGCGGCATGCCGGCCATGGGGTTTAGCCTTCGTCCAGTCTGTGGCATAGCCTTGCAGCGATGGAGGCACGCTCGGGTTGCCGGGCAGCCGCACCGACGAGAAGTCGTTGGTGTAGCTCCAACAGTTCTTGTCGCTAATCATCTCCCACCATACTCCCATGTATTTCACAGGGTGAATCCAACTCACATCCTTCAGCGCACAGGGCTCGTTGAGGTTCAATATCAAGCGCGAACGCAATACGTCGGTAGCCTTCTCGCACACCTGCACCGTACGCCAAGGGGTGATACATGGGGTCTGCAACCTTGCCCCGTAGCCGGTGGCATCGGGGGTCAGCCATATGCTGAAGGTCATCGTCTTGTCGTCCAAGTCCAGATTGGCGGTGGGGTAGTCCAACACTGCCGCCTCGTGGATGTTGATGTAGAGGCCGTCGTCTGTCTTCATCTGCAGTGCTGTTTGCACACCCGTCTCAGAGAAACTCTTCCACGGCCAACCGCCACCCACCTGTGCACCTGCGTGCAGACTGCGAATCTCGCTCAGCTTTGACTCGGTGTAGTTGAACTCTTGCGTGTCGTAGTCACCGGGAATCCACCAAGCCAAGTGGTCTCCCGCCATGGCAAACTCCGTCAACTCCTCCTTCACCCAGAAATAGACCAAAGCGTTGCTGATGGGGTCACTGCCATCTTTGGGCGTTGTGGCCAAGGGGAATTCATAGCGGAATCCCAACCCGTCGTCATACAGTCTGAACCGGATGTTCATCAGTGTCGGCCGGCTCTTGGTGGAGCCGTCCATGCTCTCTACCTTTCCCACAGGTTGCTCCAAACGTACAATCAGTTCATTGTAGTGGTTGCGGATATGGGCCTCCTCGCCCCATACGGGCTGCCACACCTCGTCAAAAGTAGTGCGTTCCGAATCGCGCAACACAAAGGCGTGGTCCAAGTCGTCCCGCCACTCCATGGTAAAGCCCATGCGCGACTTCCCCACCACGGGTTTCCCGTCGCGGCTTAGCCAGTAATACGGCCTTCCGTCCTCAACACTGAAGGTCAATTCCAGCATCCCGTTGGGACTTTTTAGGGTCAATTTGTCGGCCCCGCGCGCGGCGGAGGCCATGCAAACCATCAGGCACAAAAAGATAAAACAGCGTATTTTCATAATGTTAAGTATTATTTGTTTTACTTGTTTGACGGTTGCAAATTTACGATTTATTCTCCACACAGCCAACATTTTTTGAGTTAAAAATGCCTCTCGCGGATTCTTTTTTCTGTTAATTGCTTTTTTATTCGTGTCTTTTCTCTGAATCAATACTCGTATTGTCCATGTTTAATTAATGGTAAATTCGTGATAATACGTGTTTAATGATTTTTTTTCGAGGTGTTTATGTGTATGTCACATTATTTGTGTATATTTGCACAATAATTGCATCAACACCACACCATGAAGAAGGTATGCCTCTTTTTTGCCGTCTCAGTGCTCATGCTCACCCACTTTGCTTGTGCACAGACTGAAGCCTCCGTGTTGCAGCGTGCCGATCAGATGATAGCGCAGCGTCTCTATGCCTCCGCTTACAACTTGCTGGATCAGTTCGACCCCACGAACGACCATCCTGCAGTACTGTTGAAGAAGGAGCACATTGTGCTCGACTACTTTGCACAGAGCATGAACCACCGGGTCTTCTGCTTGCAGGATCTGAAACCGGGCGAAAACCTGGACAGCATCCGTGCCACTTTCGAGACGGGCGACCTCTTCCTCTTCATGGCCGACAGTCTGCTGCAGCGGCTCCTTGCCCGCAATCCTTCCGATTGTGCGCTCCTCTGTGGCTACACCCATTACTGCCATGCCATGCTCTACGACTATGGCACCGATTTCTGGATGAGTAACCTCGACTCGGTCTCCCTTGCCCTGCTGCGCAAGGCTTCGGCGGTGGAATGTGGCTGCCCCGATGCGGCTTACCAGGTGGGGCTTTTTTGCAACATGATGGTGGGGATGTACGGTGACGGCACGGAACCTGACTTGATGGAGGACAGCGCTGCCTTTTACTACCGCCGCGCGTTGGCCATTGCCGACACCCATTGCCACGCCCACTTCAATCTCGGCGCCCTGCTGTTCGTCAAGGGTGGCTATGCCGAGGCCGTAGACCATTTCCGTGCAGCCTTCCGTGGCTACACTTCGCCCGCCATGCGTGCCGATGCCGCCCGCGCCTTGGGCATTGTCTACACCGACCACCTCAACCAGCCGGACAGCGCCCGCCGATACCTCGAAGCTGCCCATCGACTGCTTCCGGACGATTTTGAAAATGCAGTCAACCTCCTCTCGTTCCGTCTGCAAAACCATGAGCGCAACATCGATTCCCTCCTTGTCGAGTGCTGGACCAGCGCTTTGGATGGCGAACAGAGTTTCAACGACACCAAATTCTTGGTCAACCTTTTCCTCTCTAACAACGCTGCCGACTTCATCGAACAATTTCTGCAACGCAAGGCCTTGCAATCCCAGTCCTCCTATGAGCGGGGCATCTGCCACTTTCTGCAAGGCATGTACCTCCACACCGAGCCAGCCCAAGCGGCAAGCGACTTTGAGAAGGCTTACCGCCTTTTTGCCGACGACGGTGCACCGGACGACTTCCTCTCCCAACTCCGACAGATGATTGACGAACTCAACAATCCCACCCAAGACAAATAATTAGTTACAAGAGGCGGCTCACCGCCCATTAAATCATTAATACATAATCACTATGAAAAAGTATACACACGCATGGCTGGCCTTTATGGCCATCAAACGACTCCAGTACGCCAACATCCCCGAGGAACTTCAGGAGGATGCAAAAAGCCTTGTCAAATGGTTTCATGACTATCGCGACTTCGTCATCGAAGGCTCATGGTACCCCGACGAGGTGTTCAAGGACATGGCCACTAGCCACGTCATCAAGTATCGCCCCGCTGAAGGCGATTCCGTGAAGGACTTCAAGAAGCTGCCCAAGACTATGAAACTCTACTCCATGGGGCAGAAATCGCCGCTTTACAAGAAACCCTTCGTCATCGAAAGTGGCAACTGCGCTGACCGCTGCGAGTCCATTGCCCATAGCATCATCGACAATTTCAAGATACTCCGTATGGAGGACCGTGGCTGTCCCCTTGCCACCACCGGCAACCACATAGCCATGCGCTTCTTCATCCTCAGCCACTACATTGCTGACTGCCACATGCCGCTGCATTGCGACTGCCGCTCCTTCTCATCGGGTGCCAACATCCACGGTTTCATCGAGTCCGAGTGGGACAAGCAGGTGCGCAAATCCTACGACATCGACATCCCCAACAACCGCTTCTACTACGACCCCACGGGCTATCCGCTGCAAGCCAAGCCCACCCCACTCATTCAGGCGGTGGAGGAGGACGTCGTGAACCGTGAGTATCTCCATCCTTGGGGAACGGGCAACAATAACACTTGGGACTATATCAGCGCCATTTCCGAATACTCCTACCTCATGGCCTACAGGCTCCTCCCTGCCGAGCTGGACGAGAAGACCCTCACCAAGAACGACTATAAAGCTACCGAGGCCTACGCCAAACTCGAAGAGTACAGCCGCTACATCCTCTGCGATGCTGTCGACTCCATCGCCCGCGTGTGGCTCCACGTCTGGGCACGCTATCGCAGCTGGGCAGCCGGTCGTTAATGGTTCGGCTCCCGTCCAGCCGACGCGGCATCCTTCGTCAGGTTTCGCTCCATCAACGTGTCTACTACCCCCGTTCAATATTCGTTCAATATTGATTCAATATAGAACGAATATTGAACGAGCGTTCAACGGACGTTTAAAGACTGGAGGAAGAGGACGTTTAGGAATTATCGCTCGCGGCGGTGGATGATTTGCTGGAGGCGGTAGCGGCTGCCCGTGGCGGGGCCGATGGCGTCGATAAATTGCTGGTCGTAGCCGGGAGTGTCGTAGCCCCAGCGTTGGAACTGGCCGTTCTCGTCCACCCGACGCACCACTTGGTCGTTGTATTTGACGATGAGGTATTTGGCCAAACGATCCCAACGGCTCATCATGCGGTCGGCGTAGGCTATGCTTTTGCGGTTGAGGAAGGCACGCCGGTCGTCAGGCGTCATGCCCTGCAAGGCGGCGAGGACGCTGTCCTGGTCGGCGTGGTAGTAGTCCTCCAATTCGCGCTGGGCTTGGCGCAGGTCGCCGATCATCATGCTGTAGCGGGGGTAGACCATGTTGGCTACCCAGTTGTTCATCCAAAAGGCGGATTGGAAGGAAAATTCGTTGCGGGCATTGTTCTCGGCGCGGAATGGGTCGGGCACCTGCGTGATGCAGCAGTAGAGGGGCACGTAGGCCACCATGTTGGCATCGTCGCAATTGAACCATGTGACGCCGCCCACATCGTCCGGTAGCCAACTGCGCATCTGGCAGGTCATGGTGAAGCCGCTCTGTTGGGTGGCAATGGGGCGTTCGCGGAAATAGGGGGTGCTGTCGGAAGCTTTGAACTGCATAGGCAGCGGGCGGATGGGCATGCCCCAGGGGCCTGCGGTGAGGTCGGTGGTCATATCCAAGGGCGTGCCCTCAAAGTGGTCGCGCATGTCGGTCTGTAGGTCGCGGAGGGTGAGGGGGCGGTCTGGCTTGATCCACAGGGGCAGGTGGTCGCACTGGTCAAAATGGCCGTTGATGTAAGGCAGGTAGCGGTCCATAATGTCGGTACTGAAGTGGTGGCGGAAGAAACTCCACACGCGGGCGTCGGCGTAGCGGACATTCTCAAAGTCAATGGGGCAGTAGGCGTCGCGGAAGGAGAAGGCCGTGTCCTCTCCTTGGAAATATCCCTTCTCGCGGGCAAAGGCGATGACATCGGCGGCATAGACGCATTCCACTTCGGGACGGTTGATATGCTTAAGGCTCTTGCTGTTGATGCTGCGGTAGGAACGCTTCTGCTGGAGCGGGAACTGGCGGATGCGGCTGAGGTTGGCGTGGGCGCAGATGCAGTCGTCGGGGATGCGTAGGGCCACCCACACCCCACCCTGACGGTTGGGACCCTTGCCGATGATTTCCATTATCCATGCCTCGTTAGGGTCGCAGATGGTGATGGTCTCGCCGCTGCTGTTGTAGCCGTACTGTTCAACGAGGGTGACCATGCATCTGATGGCCTCTCGCGCCGTGGAGGAGCGCTGTAAGGCAAGGCGCATAAGGCTGAAGTAATCCAATAGGCCATCGGGATTGACCAGCTCCAAGCGCCCGTCGAAAGTGGTCTCGACAATCGTCACCTGATTCTCGTTCATCAGTCCGACCACATTGCGGGTATAGTCCACTTGGGCCACAAAACGGTCGGGATGCTGGGGACCCCAGCCGTGTATGGCTATCTGTTCGCCGGCAAGGTGGCGGCCGGCGGGGCTGTAGAACAGGGATCCGGAAAAACCAAAACCGTCGCAGTTATAGGTGCACATGACACTGCCGTCAGCTGAGGCCCTTTTGCCCACGATGAGATTGGTGCAAGCAAGGGACGGGACGATATACACGGCAAGGAGGGCAAGGGTGGCAAACGCTTTCTTGTACATGGGGTATGGGGTTGGATTAATGGGTATCGGTGGGTTTTTGACGCGGCTTTTTGGGGTCGATGGCGGCGTATTTGCGGGCATCGGAGATGGTGGTGGCAAGATAGATGAGTGCCATGATAACAATGATTACTACGGCAACGTAGTCGAGGATGCGCATGGTGACGGTGTGACCGAAAATCGTGTAGCTATGGCAAAGGGCCGTGAGTGCGGGAATGGCAATGAGCAGGGTGTTGGCAATTATGATGATCAGGCGGAACTCGGTAGGACCAAGTTTGATATAGGTCAGGCGAAACTCGCCTTTAAGATGGGCGTTGATGCTCACGTTGATGGTCAGCACAAGGTAGATGGCGTAGGCCAGCAGCGCGAAATCGAGATGCAGGAAAGGGGAGAGTCCGGCACCGATGAACATGAGTCCCTCATTGAGGCAGTCCACCGTGTGGTCGACATAGTAGCCGTAGATGGGACGTTGGCAGTTGTGGACGCGGGCCAGGGTGCCGTCCAGAGAGTCGCCATACCAGTTGACAACCATGCCGAGGGAACTGAGCCAGAGCCACTGGATGCTGTAGTTGGAAAGGACAAAGCCGACGGCCACAATGAGGGCACCGAGGGTGCCCAAGGCAGTGAGCATGTCCGACGTGACCCAGCTGGGCTGCCGCTGGGCCAGCCATACAAGGGCTTTCTTTTCAAGGGAGTTGATTATGGAGGTTTGGATGCGTTGCGCTTGCTTCATGATGGATTAATTGTGGTGAATATTGTGCGGTGGTTATAACTGCGAAGAGATGAGGCGGGCCGTGCGCTCAAAGATTTTCTGTGTGAGGGGACGACCCTGCCACTGGGCAAGGTCAATATATTCGGAGCCAGCCTCGTCGGCAAGAAATTGCTGCTTGATTTGGCATGCAAAGTCGCGGTTGTAGACGTAGGCACCAATTTCGAGATCGAGAAGGTAGCTGCGCTTATCGATGTTGGTGGAGCCCACGTGGGCAACCGCATCGTCGGCGACGATGGTTTTGGAATGCAGGTAGCCTTTCTGGAAAAGCCCTATTTTGACACCCGCTTTGAGGGCTTCAGCCAAGTAGGACATGGAGGCCGGGAGTACAAGCAAGCCGCGGTCGCTTCTGGCAGGGATGAGCAGACGGACGTCGACACCCCGGTGGGCGGCAGCGCAGAGGGCACGCATCACTTCAGGGGTGGGGATGAAATAGGGCGACTCAAAGTAGATGTAGTCCCTGCTTTGGTCAAGCAGCTGGACGGTGCGGTGCATGATGGTGGGGCCGTCACCGATAGGACCGGAGGTGAGGATGTCAATATGCTGGTCGCCAACGGGTCTAAGGGTAGGGAAGTATTGCTGACTGTCAAGCAGCTGCGACGAGGCGTGGCACCAGTCGGCAAGGAACGCCTGTTGCAATTGGGCTGTGGCAGGGCCGTCAATGCGCAACTGAGTGTCGCACCACGGGCCCCAGTCCAGCCCCTCCAAATATCGCTGGGCAATGTTCATCCCGCCCAGATAGCCCACACGACCATCGATGACAACCACTTTGCGGTGGTTGCGGTAATTGTCACTCTTGCGAAGGAAAGGAAGATGGGTGCGGCCAAATCCGAGGGTCTGCACCCCGTGTTGCGACAGATAGTCGTAATACCACTGGTTTTTCAGATTGATGATATGGTCGTACATAAGGCGTACCTCTACGCCTTCGTCAGCCTTCTGCATCAGGGCGTTGCCGATGCGCTGACAGACATAGTCCGTCTCAAACTTGAAGAATTGCAAGTGTATGTGGTTCTGGGCGTCAGCTATGTCGCGCAGCATGTCGTCCAGCATGGGGTTGAAGTCGGTGTAAAGGACGGTGGCGTTTCCGTCGGCAGTGCCCTCCGGCATCTTGTCACAGAGGGACTTCCTCTGTCTGGAGTCAAGCAGGGGTTTGACTGAAGGACGGCTGGTCAGCCATGCCAACCATAGGGCCACAGCAAGCAAGGCAGAGGTGACAGTGATGCCAAAAGGGTTCATATAAGTTGATTTTTATTTGAAAAAAGGGGGGCTGAAAGCATCAGCCCCCGCAGTATAATAATTTGAACATAATAAAATGTCAAACTTACTTGATACCAAGTTTCTTCTTGATATCCTTAGGCAGAGCGTCCTTGTGGACGATGATGTTCATGGTCTTGTAACGGACAAAAGCCTTGGAGGCGTAGAACATGCCGTGGTAGTCGCCGTAGTCGCCCCAGCTGTTCTTGACCATGTAGTACTCGTTGCCCATCTGGTCCTTGGCGGTGCCGTAGATCAGCATGCCGTGGTCGTCAGTGGTCTCGCGGTTGTCAAAGGCAATCTGGCGCTCCACCTGGCTCACCCAGCGCTGGGGAGTGGGGTGCTTGGCGGCCTCGTCCTGCATCTGCTTGGCGCTCATGCCAGTCCAGTGGGCCATGTCGCTGCCCATGATGCTCTTGGTCTCAGTGGCGGGAAGCACGCAGAAACCCTTGCGGGTGCCCATGCGGAAGCCCTGCTCGCTGACGTCGCTGCCCCAAGCAACGGGATAGCCGTTGGCAATGGCGTTGTCGAAAATCTGCATCATCTCATCGATAGGCACGTTGTAGCACATGGCGTGACGCCAGTTGTCCTGGATTTCCAGGGGGAACTGCTCGTAGAAGGGATGGTGAGTGTAGGAGGTGATGCTCACGTAGTCGCTGGGGTTCAGACCCAAGCTCTCGTAGAAGCTTTTGGGGGTGTACTGCTTGCCGTTGTAGGTGAACTTCTCAGGCAGTTGGCCCAGATAGACGGCGTGGGCGGCGCGGATGGCCTTCATGCAAAGCAGCTGACCGTCCTTGTCGTGCTGGAGTTTCTTCAGCTTGTCGCTCTTGGCAATGGCAGCAACCATTGCGTCGGTCACGGCGCTGAGTTCGGTGTGGTCGGAGAGGGTGTCGCCGTATTCAACACCGGGACGCATCACCTCTTCGGGAACAAGACCGAAAGTCTTCATGCCGTAGATGACATCGTAGAAGGAGCCACCCTGAGAGAAGCTGACGTCGCCGCTGGTGCGGATGGCAGCCATGGCGCGGTCATTGTAGGTGTTTTCAACGAGGTACATCTCACTGAAGTCGTAGGTGCCCTTGTTCATGCGGAGCAGTTCTGCCTCGATGAAAGCAAGACCGCTGTAGCACCAGCAAGTGCCGGCACGGTGCTGATTTTTGACCGATGTGACGGGGAGTTCTTTTACCACGGTGAACTTGTAACCTTCGTCCTCTTTCTGTTCAGTCTGAGCGAAAGCAGTGGCGCACAATGCGATAGCGCCGATAACTAAGAATGCTTTTTTCATTTTAGATAATGTTGTATTGATTTTATTGTATTTTTTTTCGCGCTGCAAAGATACGAATTTTTTTTCAATTAGTAGATGTGCATGTTTTTTTTGAACTACTGATACTAAAAAAAATGACGAGGCGTTATCTATGCATGAGCAAGAGACACAACAAAAAGCCAGAAGAAATACCCTGCTTAGAGGGCTACCAGACAGAAAAAAGAACCATCAGTATGTTGGCTGCCAACCTTTGGGCAATGGGGGTGATGTTTGTGTTTATGATTGTTGGAATAGCCCTGCTGCTTTTCAGAAAACCCTTAGTCGATGAGTCAATAAGTTTGTTCGGCTCCGTCTGGCTCTTGCTGGTCATATTGCCTGCCATTGCAGTTCATGAGTTGATTCACGGCTTCACGTGGATGGCTGTCACCCACAGCGGTTTCAAGCACCTGTCGTTCGGTCTGCTTCCTGGTGGGGTATATTGCCACATCGATGTCCCTATGACCAAGCGCGCATATTGTTGCGGAGCCTTGATGCCCCTGCTTTTGTTGGGCGTGGTGCCATATATCATTTCCCTGTTTGTTGGCAGTGTATGGCTTATGGTCTTAGGTGCCATGATGATTGGTTGCGCCATGGGCGATGTGTTGATTGTGTGGGCCATCCGCAAGGAAAGCCCCAACACTTTGGTCTACGACCATCCTTCCGAGCCGGGCTGCATGCTCTACCACCCTCTGACAAAGTGAACGTAGGTAGGTGAAAATGAAATGGATGGGCATTCACCATCTCAAATTGGAGGACTTCTATTAAGGGGACTTCTATTAATCACCTCGGAGACGCAAAGTTTCAATAACCCTGCACTTATAGTGTGTGGAACATCAAGCAAATACATTCGGCGTGACGGAAACACGCGCTCTCAAAAAATGAATAATAAATAGAACTAACTTTAATTAATTCCCTTCACGAGGCAATTAATTAGATGTCCTCTTAACATTGTGGTGTGACGTTGATGATTGGCTTTTTTTTCGTATCTTTGCAATCTGGTTTGAAAAAAGGAGGTCTGCAATGAACACTATGTTAGAATATTTCCAGAACAGGCAGTTGAAAAATGGCAAGCCGAGGCGTGAGATTCATTCGTGTCCGGAACTGGTGGAGTGCATCCAAGCGGTGGGTTTCCTGCCACTGCTGGAGAGCGGCATTCCGGGCTTCAGCGCGGAGGCGTTGATGGCCGATGAGTGCCGCTACAAGGTGCTGCCCGACGGTAGTTGGGAATGGCCGCTGTGGAAGTGGAAAGGACCTATCATCGGCGAGGGGAACTGCGTATACGGCAAGTTCTTTGCCGGCAAGGCGGGTTTTGTGAGTCTCGACTGGTGGCCTGACCTGTGCAACTATCGGCGCAGCGTCTATCCCTTGGATGCTGATGGGGGCGATGCCGGTGCGGTGGCCGGGATTATCCTCGACACGCTGCGGGAGCATGGCAGCATGGTGAGTCGCGACTTGCGGGCAGCTTGCGGGTTGGTAGGACCGAGGATGCGCAGCCTGTTCGACGGGTATGTGACACGGCTCCAGATGGCATGCCGCATAGTGACGGAGGATTTCGTCTACCCGCGCGACAAGCATGGACACGAGTACGGTTGGGGCCTCTCGTTGCTGACCACGCCCGAACGGTTGCTTGGAGGGGAGTCCCTGTCGGTGTTAAAAGGGCGCACCCCTGAGGAGTCGCACCGCCGCATGAAGGAGCATCTGCAACAGCTGCTGCCTGATGCCACAGAGAAACAGATTCTAAAGATATTGAAGTGATGAGGGCGGGAGGATGAAAAAAAATGTCCGACAGTGTAAGATTTGGACTCTCTGTGCGACTACAGGGAAAATACTTGTGAATTATTTATGTACGAAAACAGATTAATGAAAAGATTTGCTGTTGCTGCCGTCGCTCTGTTGTGCCTGTCGGCGGCGAGTTGCTTCCAGAGTCGGCATTCGCTTGTCCGTGTGTGTTATCCTTCTAACAAACTGTTGCGACAGGCTCAGACCAAGTATGCCGACCACACACCCATGACGGCGGCGGAGTTGCGCCATGTCTTGCTGGACGACACGTCGCATTACAAGATTCTTGTGGTCTACAGCTATTGCTGCTCGGGATGTGCTGAGGCTATGCGGGACACATACATGCCCTTGATGCACAGCCTTGACACCTCGCACTGCCGCATGCTGTTTGTCCTTGACGATTGCGGCTCCCTGCCGTGGAATGCCGACTACCTGAACCGCTACGGCATCTCTACACGCTATTACATGCGCGATACCGACAGCCTTTTCCTGGACTACAAGGATGGCAAGGCCACAAACTATCAGAATTGGACCAACATCGCCAACTACATCACACAGCCGCGTCGGGCCTTCGAATACTGTCAGTATGCACCTCTCACCCTCATTGTCAGCCCGGACGGCCGCGTAAAGCAGGAGTATTGGCAGTTTGACAATATTGGTTTCCTCACAGCCTACGACTTGCAAGAAATGGTACACCGCGATTCGCTCAGTGTCTATGACCTCGATTTCGACCGCATTGATACCACTCGCTTCCACTATCAATTTGGAGCCGACGAGATTCCCTCGCCGGACACCACAACCTTCCGCCACTACAGCCCTCGCCACAAGTTCTGCACTCCCGACGGGCGCTGCTTCTGAGCGGAGCCCAACAGTGCATTGTTGATTTATTATTATTTAATATTTATGATACCCCAATTGCACCCCGACACGCTCCCGTTTCTCCAGGAGTTGATGAAGAATAACAACCGCCCGTGGTTCAACGAGCACAAGCCCCAATGGTTGGAAATCAAAGAGGCCTTCGAGGCTTTCACGCAGGGACTGATTGACGAGATGTCCCAAACTGACGATACGCTGGTCGGCCTCACGGCCAAGAACTCCGTCTATCGTATCTACCGCGACACGCGCTTCTCGGCAGATAAGACCCCCTACAAGACCCACATCGCCTGTTTCCTCTCGTCGTGGGGACCGAAGAACAGCGGCGTGCCGGGCTATTATTTCCAGATCGGGACCGAGGAGGCTTACGGCCTTGTGGGCACATGCAACCTCGGTGGCGGCATCTTCATGCCTACCCCCGAAGGGCTTGCCTCCATCCGACAGGAGATTTTCTACTGCCCCGACGAGTTCCTGGCCATCATGAACGAGCCGGCGTACAAGAAGTATTTCGGCAACACCTTCTTCACCACTAAGGTGCTGCAGCGTGTGCCTAAGGGCTATCCCGCCGATTGGGAACACGCCGACTTGCTGAAATACAAAGATTACTGCACCTCCTACACCATGCCGGACAAGATGCTGGACAGCCCCAAACTCTTTGGGGAGGTGTTGAAAGTGTGGAGAGCCAGCGTACCCCTGAACCGCTTCATCCAGCGAGCCCTGGAAGATGTGAAGGGCCGCTAACAATTAAAGGGGAAGTGGGAAGATGTGCATACATCTTCCCACTTCCCCTTTAATGAATGTGTTCGTACTATTCTTCGGGGGCGAACATGGGGTCCCAGGCGGGAAGCATGATGGGCTTCAGGTCCATCATGGCGCGGATGTTGGCGGGGATGTATTTCTCCTCCAAAACCACGCGGAACATATACTCGTTGAACCAGTCGTTGGTCATGATGAGGAAGCCTTGGTAGCCGTAGCTGCTGCCCCAGCTGTTCTCAACCATCCACTTCAGGGGTTTGCCGTCCTTGTCAAGGTCGACGGCGCAGAGCGTCATGGCGTGGCTGCTGCCGCTGGCGAAGGTGCTGACACGCTGCTTCTTGTTCATGCCGAAGGTGGTGCCGAACAGCGAAGCGTAGTCAAAGTTGTTCATGTCCATGAATCCCTTTTCGCGGTTGAGGAACTTGCCCACATCGCAGCTGAAATACATCATGGTGCTGTCCTTGATGCTGGCAATGCACATGGGAGCGATTTCCTCCATGGGGAGGTTCAGGTAGCGCCAGTTCTGGCCGTCGTAGACGTGGCGGTCGTACTGGATTTCATACACCTTGTAGTACTCGCGGGTGGGGTCGTTCATCACCATGTAGTATTTGGAGAAGTCGGTCTTGGCAAACTTCTGGTAGAAGGACATGGGGGTGTAGCTCTCGGTGGAAACAATCTCGCCCTTGGCGTTTTTCTGCTGCCAGGTGAACTGTGCCGGAGGCTCGCCCATGGTAAGGGCCAGCATGCGGTAGATGGTGGCAAGCATTTCGGTCTTCTTGGCTTTGAGACGGTCGGGGGTCATGCCTTTCTGTGCGGCCATGTCGCGCAGCTGCAGTCCGTCCTCGCGCAGCTTGAGGGCGATGAGGTTGCTGATGCCGGAGGTGTTGTTGGTGTTGTAGGTCTCGGGCATCACGTCGGCGGGCACGAGGCCGTACTTGTCGATGAGGTTGGCCACGCCGGTGAACTGGCCACCGTCGCCGATGGGGTTCTTGAAGAGCCATTCCACCTCTTTGCTGTCCATGGGCTGCTTGTAGGTGTCGATGACGGCCTGGAGGAAGAGGTTGGCCTTCTCCAGCTGGTCATAGAAGAACAGGTAAGCCTGTGAGAACTGGAAGTCGGCGGGCAGGTTGTGTTGGCGGATAGCCTTGTTGCGCAGCACGTTCATGCCTGTGAACATCCAGCAACGGCCACTCGACTTCTGGTCTGTGATGGCCTTGCTCTCCACGCGGTTGGAGAAGTGGGAGTCGAATGCCGTGGTGTTCTCATAGTTCATGGCCAGTTTGGCGGGACTGTTTGTCACCATGATGTTGCGCAGGGCCTTGTCTGTGGCCGAGCCGCCATAGCTTTGTTTCATCTGTTGCATCATCTCGGTGGTGATGCCGCCGTTGTAGGGCTGTGCAGCGGTCTTGCCGCCTTTCTTCTGGGCCATGCCACTGCCCGCAACTAACAGGGCGGCAATAGCCAATGCGAAATATTTTACTCTCATATTGATTGTTATTTGTTATTTAAAACCTGAAGTTTCACTGTTTGAGGGCTTCCACGATGGCTGCCTCGATGTCGTCGCCACGGAGATTGCGTTTCAGGATGGTGCCATCCTTGTCGAGCAGCAGGATGGCAGGGATGCCGTTCACGCCGTAGTTGTCCGTCGCCGTGCGGGTGGTGTCGATCAGCTGTGGGTAGGTGATACCCAGGTCCTCAACAGCCTTTTTGTGGTCGGGAATCTTGTCCCACACGTCAATGCCGATGATGTTCAGACCCTGGTTTTTGTACTTCTCGTAGAGGCGTACCAGGTTCTCGGAAATCTCTCTGCGGCAGGGTCCGCACCATGAGGCCCAGAAGTCAATCAGGGTCACTTGGTCCTTGTTAAGCATGGCGGAGAGCTTGGTGGGCTGGCCTGTGACGAAGTCGATGCCGTCCACATCCACATACATCTTGCCTTCGCTGGTGTTGGCGATGTTGAAGAGGTGGCGGCGGGCCTGGCGCAGCGGCTCGAAGCCGCTGATGGCCTTGCTGGAGTGGTTCATGATGCTGTCCAGTTTGTTGAAGTCCATGCCTTGGTCCTCGTTTTCCACCAGCTGACAGAGAGCGTAGGCACCGATGATGTTGTCCTTGTTCTGGTTGAACACGCGGCGAGCCTGCTCCAGCTTGTAAGCCTCGTAAGCGCTCATGGCCACGCCGTAGTCGGCGGCTATGGCTATGGCAGCCTGCTCGTCGGTGGAGGCGGTAGCGTAGTATTTATTAGTCAGGTCGTTCAGCATCTTCTCCATGCGGGAAGCCGTGCTGTCAGCGGTGAACGAGCGGAAATAAAGGTCGTTCAACGGAGTGCCATAGAGCGAGTCGTTGACGAGATTGATGTGTATATCGCCCTTCTCAAGCACCACATTGCTTACAAAGCGCAGGGTGGGGGTCATGGCAACCACACTGGCAATCTGGCTCTCTTTAGTCTTCCCTTCAAACTTAAAGGTGCCGTTTTCCACGATGGTTGAGTCTATGGGGCTCCCGTCGGTGATGTTAGTCAGATAAACTTTGGCTCCGTCAGTGCCCTCGGCGGGCAATTCGCCATAAATGGTGTAGCCCGGGTCGCACGATGCAAGGCTTGTCAGCAGTGCAGCGGCCATTAACAGTTTGAAAATCTTTTGCATATTGTTGTAGTGTTATTATTTTACAAATGTGCAAATATACACATTTTTCTTGATATATACACAGCCCTACATAAAAATATCCTTCTCTTCAAGGCGGCGAAACGCTGTCCGTGTGCATTGGCAGGGCCCGTCCACGCTGGCTCCATCACTTCGCCAAGCGCATTTTTCGCTATCTTGCAGCAAACAACGAATGATTAGGAAACTGTAGGAAGGTTTAACGCTTTTTTGCTTTCGGCAGTGCTTCGGTTCTCTTTTGGGTGGGGAAGAGGATGCGGATGACGCTTGCCGATAATTGAAAATCAAAGATATGAAACATCTGTTTGCTATGCCGAAAAATGGCCTTTCAACGGCCGTTCAACGCTCCTTCAATATTGATTTAATAATGAACGAGCGTTGAACGAGGGGTTGACGGGAGGCCTTGAGGCGGAGCCTTGCG
Organism: uncultured Bacteroidales bacterium; assembly: GCA_900318175.1. Classification (GTDB taxonomy): domain Bacteria; phylum Bacteroidota; class Bacteroidia; order Bacteroidales; family P3; genus Colimorpha. The sequence continues at coordinate 27,531 of ONJQ01000010.1, forward strand.
GGCGGGATGAGGAGCGAAGGGCAGTGTGCGGTGGAGGAGGGGGAAAGGGGGCATTTGAACTGCACCGTTGTTGGCGTGGAGGGTGAAAAGGGCAGCTCTGTGCCTGCGGTGCGCTGTTGCCGAGTGTTTGTTTTCAGCGTTTTGCAGTTGGTGGAGCGTTTTTTTTTATTTATGTCGGAAAAAATGGGTATCTTTGCACAATTTTTTAAACGGAAAGAAAAAATCATATTTTACGACTATGTATACAGATACCACAAAATTCATTGGCGAAGGCCTTACCTACGATGACGTGCTGCTGGTGCCGTCGTATTCCGAGATTCTCCCCCGCGAGGTCACAGTGGCGACACGCTTTTCTCGGAACATTAAGTTGAACATGCCGCTTGTTTCGGCAGCTATGGACACTGTCACGGAGGCCGCCATGGCCATTGGCATGGCCCAGGAGGGTGGTATCGGTGTGTTGCATAAGAATATGTCTATCGAGCGTCAGGCCAACGAGGTTCGCAAGGTGAAACGTGCCGAGAATGGCATGATTGTGGACCCCGTGACCTTAACGAAGGATGCGCTGGTGAAGGACGCCCTGCACCTGATGAGCGAGTACGGCATCGGCGGCATCCCCATTGTTGACGAAAACCGCAAGCTGATAGGCATGGTGACCAACCGCGACCTGCGCTTCGAGAAGTGCATGGAGCGCCCCTTGTCGGAGATTATGATCACCGACCTGATTACCACGCATGTGGGCACCACCTTTGCCGAGGCAACGGAGATTCTGCAACGCCATAAGATTGAGAAACTGCCGGTAGTGAATGCCGACGGCGTGTTTATGGGCTTGATAACCTATCGCGACATCATGAAGACCAAGGAGCGCCCCTTGGCTTGCAAGGACAGCAAAGGCCGCCTGTGCGTAGCCGCAGGTGTGGGCATCACGCCCGACATGATGCAGCGCGTGGATGCACTGGTGAAGGCTGGTGCTGACGCCATCGTCATTGACACTGCCCACGGCCACAGCATCCGCGTGGTGGAAGCCCTGAAGCAGGTGAAGTCCGCCTATCCCGACATCGACGTGGTGGTGGGCAACATCGCTACTGGCGAGGCCGCAATCATGCTGGCCGAGGCTGGTGCCGACGCCATCAAGGTGGGTATCGGACCGGGAAGTATCTGCTCCACCCGTATTGTGGCCGGTATCGGCGTGCCGCAGCTGACGGCTGTGTGCGAGTGCGTGGGAGCCTTGAAACAGAAAGGCTTCGACGTGCCGGTGATTGCCGACGGCGGCATCCGCTACAGCGGCGACATTGTGAAGGCCCTGGCCGCAGGTGCAAGCACGGTGATGGTGGGTTCGTTGGTGGCAGGTGTCGACGAGGCACCCGGCGAGACCATCATCTTTGAAGGCCGCAAATTCAAGTCGTATCGCGGCATGGGCTCGTTGGAGGCCATGCAGAGCGGCTCGAAGGACCGCTACTTCCAGGACAAGGAAGAGGACGCCAAGAAGCTGGTGCCGGAAGGCGTGGTGGGACGTGTGCCTTACAAGGGCACGCTGAGCGAGGTGCTGTACCAGATGGTTGGCGGGCTGAAGGCCGGCATGGGTTACACAGGGTCCAAGGACATCCCCACACTGCAACAGGCCAAGTTTATCCGCATCACTGCCGCTGGCCGCACCGAGAGCCATCCGCACGACATTGCCATCACCCGCGAGGCCCCGAACTATTCCCGCTAATCAGAATTGTAGAAAACACAGAGTTTAAAATTAAGTATAGTAGAAGTTTAAAAAGATATTTGTCTCAAATATAGTCATCACTGTTTATGAAGAAAGTTTTGTCAACATTGGCGTTGTGTGTGATGCTGCTGAGTGCCGCAGCGCAGAACAATGCCGACCCCGTGATTTTCGAGATAGGCGGAAAGCAGATACACAAGTCGCAATTCATGAAGGATTTCCTCAAGTCGATAGGCAAAGACCCTGCTGCGGAGCCCACAGCATGCACCTATGAGAAACGCAAGGCTTTGGAGGATTATGTGCAGCTGTATGTGAACTTCCAGACCAAACTGGCCGACGCTTACGCCATGGGTCTGGATACATCCAAGTATCTGCTGGATGAGTTGGGCGTGTACCGCAGAGATTTGGCTGCCCCTTATTTGATTGATTCTGCCACGATGATGTCGCTGCTGCGCGAGGCTTACGAGAGGAACCACTTTGCGCTGCATGCGGCACACATCCTTGTGCCCTGCCAGGAGTCCGCCTCTCCCGCCGACACCCTGAAGGCCTACAACCACGCCATGGAGCTGTACCAAAAGGCGCTGGAGAACCCCGATTTCTATTCGGTGGCACAGAAGGAGATGCACGACCAGCGCATAGATAATATAGACCCCCTGGTGCGAGACAAGGCCAATGAGGTGAACCCCTACGAGGGCGACCTGGGCGCCTTCACGGTCTTTGATATGATCTATGCCTTCGAGTCGGCGGTCTACTCCATGCAGCCCGGCCAGATTCATACGCCTGTGCGTTCGCGCTACGGCTACCATATAATCAAGCTGTTCGACCGCTACCCCTACTATGGCAAGGTGCAGTTGGCCCACATCTGGGTTTCAGACCAAGACCCCAACGCCCATGGCAGAATCAAATCCGCCTACGACCAGTTGAAGAACGGTGAGGACTTTGCCGTCGTTTGCAAGAACAACAGCGACGACCCTGGCACCTCGAAGAGTGGCGGCTTGATGCCTGAACTGGCTTGCAACCAGCTGCCGTTCGAGTATGTCGAGGCTGTGTCCAAAGGGCTGAAGGTCGGTGAATTCACCGAGCCTTTCAGAAGCCGTTTCGGATGGCACATCATCAAACTCATCAAGCAGGAGCCTATGCCCGACTTTGAGAGCCTGATTCCCTACTACAAATCGCGCATGACCCGCGGCGAGCGCAGCACCCGTCCGCAGCACATCTTTATCGAGCAATGCAAACAGAAGTACAACTTTGTGGACTACACCAAGGTGAAGACTTCCAAGAAGAAGAAAGCCCCCTACGCTGCCAGTCTCGATGCCGTGAGGGCGGTAATGACTGATTCGGTGTTCTCCGCCATCTTCAACTACGATTCCAACCAGATTACTGACATGCGCCCCCTGTTCAAGATTGGCGACCGCCAGTATAACTCCCGCCAGTTTGCACGCTATTTCTATAAGCACAAAAAGGTATATCCCATCTGCCCGCTGGATATCTTTGTGGCAGACCGCTACAAAGACTTTGTCGACGCCATGGTGCTGAAGTATGCCGACGATCATCTGGAAGAGGATAATGCCGAGTTTGGCGATTTGGTGGACGAGTATCGCCACGGCTTGATGATTTTCTCCTACAACGACATCAAGGTGTGGGGCCGTGCACTGAGGGACAGCGCCGGATTCGAGGCTTTCTACAACCGTATGGCACCCACCCACAGTTATGACGACACCAACGATGCAGTCTATTTCTGGAACCATCGCGCCCGCGTCAACGTGGTCACTGTGGCCGACAGCGCCTGCCTGGCTCCCGCCAAGGCGGTGAAGCTGGTCAACAAGGCTGTGGACAAGGGCTGGGGCATGACCGACCTGCAAAGCAAGCTGAACGACAAGGTGAGCAAGAAGAAATGCACCGCCGAGGAGCCCGTGACCATCGAGTTGCAGGTGGTGGAGGCTGGCAACCAGACCCTGCTCAGCAAAAACGAGTGGGGAAAAGGTGTCTATGCTCATCCCATGGAGAAGGGCTACAAGATACTGATTGTGGAACAGATTCTGCAGCCCGAGTTGAAGAGTCGTGACGAGGCCCGCGGTTACTACCTCAACGACTATCAGAACTACCTCGAAGAGCAGAACAACATCGAGCTTCGCAAGAAGTATAACGTGGTAATCCACCAGGAAGTAATCGACAACATTACCTACTAAATTTGAAACGGTAATTGGCAATCGAGCATTGTTGCAAGGAGAACCCACGGGGAGGACTTGACGAACCGGACTCGGTTGTTGATTAGAACAAAATGAACATGAAGAAAATAACAATAATCATTGCAGCGGTATGCATGTGCATGGCCGTGCAGGCACAGCCCCGACAGGTGGTGGACGGAATAGTGGCAGTGGTGGGAAAGACCATTGTGCGCCATTCGGACATCGAACAGGCTTACACGCAGGTACGTCTGCATCAGGGTATGCAGAATGCCAAGGTTGAACGGTGCAAACTGCTGGAGAATATGCTTGTCAGCAAGTTGCTTGTCCACAAGGGCATGATAGACAGTGTGGAGGTGTCCGAGGACCAGGTGGAACGCGAGGTGCAGCGCTATCTTCAGGCGGCAGTACTCCAAGCCGGTGGCAAGGACAAGTTGAGACAGGTGTTCAACTATTCATACGACGAGCTGCACGACCAGTATTTCGACATACTGCATGACAGGATACTGAGCCAGCAGGTGGAGTACGAGTTGACACAGAACGTGAATGTGACGCCCGCCGAGGTGGCTGAATATTTTGCCCAGTACGACGCGGACAGTCTGCCGGAGATACCGACACAGTATGAGGTGTCCGAGATTGTGATTGAGCCGACCGTCAGCGAGGCGGAACGCGACCGCGTGCGCGAGGAGTTGAGTCTGCTGCGCGAGCGTGTGCTGAAAGGTGAGAATTTCTCCATGCTGGCAAAGCTCTATTCGCAGGACCCCGGCTCCGCTTCCAAGGGCGGTGAATTGGGATTCTTTGGCCGTGGACAGATGGTGGGCGAGTTTGAGTCGGCTGCTTTTGCACTGAAACCCGGCGAGGTGTCGCCTGTGGTCGAGACGCAATTCGGCTTCCACATCATACAGCTGATAGAGCGTCGCGGAAACACGATCAACGCCCGTCATATCCTCATGCAGCCCAAGACCTCGTCGGAGGACCTGCTGCGTGCCCGCATCACCCTCGACAGCTTGGCACAGGAATTGCGCCAGGGCTCCATCACCTTTGAGGAGGCCGCCAAGCGCTACTCCGACGGTGTGAGCAAGAACCAAGGAGGTTCGGTATCCAACCCGATGGATGGCGGCTCGCGGCTGGACAAGGAGACCTTCAACCAGCTGTATCCGGGCATAGGCATCGTGGCCATGGATGAGGGCGAGGTGTCCAACGCCACGGCCATCACCACCAATGAGAACAAACAGGCTTACTGCTTGGTGAAGCTTAACAAGAAGATTCTCGCCCACAAGGCCAACCTCACGGACGACTACGACCGCATCTACAATGCTGCGCTCCAGTCCGCAAAGGCCAAAAAGGTGTACGAATGGTGCAACCGCATGGTCCGCACCACTTACGTGCGCATTTCCGACGAGTATAAGGATTGTCCGGGTTTCCAGGTTGACTGGAATCAGGGCAGTTTGTATGACAACAATAAGTAGTAACCAACGAAAACGGGGACGGAGCGGCACATCGCTGCTGCTGGTGATTAGCCGCACCGTCGCTGGTAATTAACGGAGAAAAGATACAACATAGGAGTTAGCATGTCTGACAAGGAGCTTATCGATAATTTTGTAAAGCAGTACCATTCCCTAAAGAGCGAGATGGGCAAGGTGATAGTGGGACAGGACAAGGCTGTGGACAGTCTTCTCCTGTCTATCTTTACTGGGGGACATTGTCTGCTGGTGGGTGTGCCGGGATTGGCCAAGACGTTGATGGTGAATACGCTGTCCAAAGCACTGGGATTGTCATTCAGCCGCATCCAGTTTACGCCAGACCTTATGCCCTCGGACATCACGGGGTCGGAGATATTGGACGAGAACCGCCGCTTCCAGTTTGTGAAGGGGCCTGTGTTTGCCAACATCGTGCTGGCTGACGAGATAAACCGTACACCCCCGAAGACTCAAGCAGCCCTGCTTGAAGCCATGCAGGAGAAATCCGTCACGGTCTCCGGCAAGAGCTATCCCTTGGCTGCGCCGTTCTTTGTCCTTGCCACCCAGAACCCCATTGAGCAGGAGGGTACCTACCCGCTGCCCGAAGCTCAGTTGGACCGCTTCATGCTCAACATCCGCATGGACTACCCCTCTTTCCAGGAGGAGGTGGATATTGTGAAGGGCACCACCGCCAACAATAATCCCAAGGTCGAGGTCATACTTTCGGCTGAGGATATATTGAGTTATCAAGAGGTCATCCGTCGGCTCCCTGTGCCGGACAATGTGTGCCAGTATGCCGTGCGTCTCTCGTCTGCCACCCGTCCTGCCACAGCCAGCCAGCCGAAGGATAGCCCATCGGCCACACTGGCGTCCAAGTACCTCTCGTGGGGTGCCGGTCCCCGTGCTTCTCAGTATCTGGTGATGGGTGCCAAAACCCATGCTGCCATGCAGGGCAAGTATTCGCCGGACATAGAGGATGTCCAGGCCGTGGCCACTGAGGTGCTGCGCCACCGTATAGTCCGCAACTACTATGCCGAGGCGGAGAATATCTCGACCGAGGAGATTATCCAGCAGTTGCTTTCCATGAACGAATAGCCTTTTAGACCGTAATACCCCCTCGCCATGAAACGACTTCTCTTCATCCTGTTCTTGATTGCGGTTGTTGCCGCCAATGCCCAGTCGGGTCTCCATATCCCAACAGAGAAACCCATCAAGCCACGCGACCTGCCCAAGGCATGGACCAACCCTGAACTGTTCTGCCTGTTGCTGCAGTTCGACGAGGATGACAGCGCTTACCGCGAGGAGGATTTGGACTTGCTCGACTCGGCCTACAACCTGGCTTTCAATCGTGAGAACCCGATGATGTATACCATGTCCATCGAAGCATACGGCAATGCCCGTAATGAGGAGTTGATGCGTGCCCGTGTCGAGTCGGTGTACCGCTATTTCACCATGCGGGGACATGAGATTGTTCCGGTACGCTATGCTTACAATCCCATCCATTGCAGCTGCCACGGCGACACGGTTGAACTTTTGCGCTACGAGGTTCCCACCGACAAGCAGGTATACGACTGTGCCGACCTGCCCTCCAGCCGCAAGGTGCTTAACAAGGACATCTCCTTGGAAGGCACTGTGCTGGTGACCTTCCGCAACAATCCTGTGGAATGTATCGGTGGCGGTGGCGGATGCTATCTGCCCGCTCAGGATAGCAACATCAGAGCCTACTATACACAGCTGATACTCAAAAAAGGCTCCATATATGCGGTTGACAACACGCGCGACTCCTGCCCGCCGCCCGTGCAGATTTCCATAGATGAGCATTTGGATTACCAGCAGATTGTGGAGAAGTATTTTCTGGTTCCTCATCGCCGCAACATTATCCTGCCTGTGGGTTATGTGGTTCTCCATTCCTCCTTCAACCGCTCACCCGAGGAGTGTGCCACACTCACCGATTCCATTTTCATTCGTTTCCCGGTCACAGAGGAGCAGTTGGAGTCGCACCTGCGCGTCTATGCCAAGAAGTATGGCAGCAAGGGGATGGAATTCAAACCCCTCAGCACCAAAAAGATTAAGGGGGGTCCAGTGGTTATGATTCAGGCAGCACTCAACCCCACTCAGTTCGATACCATCTATATCGCCAAACGCATCACCGAAGAGGAGGTGTCCAAATATCTCTTCCCCGCCGACTCGCCCACTGAGCAAGGTGCTGTCACCATCACTATCAAGGGCGAAGAGCGTTTCTTCAAGCCTTTCCGTATGGACCGCACGGGCCAATACGAGTTCAGAAAACTTTTCCGCAACATGCTCCGCATCATCGATGATGAGGAAGAGACCGTCGACCCCGCGGGCGACAATCTGTTCCGCAATGACGGAGACGAGGAGATTGAATAAAAACTTTCATTATGGCTTATTTACAGACAGATGTAACTAAAGTTACCACTCATGTTCTCCAGCGCATGAAAATGTCGGGAGAAAAAATTGCTATGCTTACGGCATACGACTATTCAATGGCTAAACTGCTTGATGCGACAAAGATAGATGTAGTGCTTGTGGGCGATTCCGCAGCCAACGTGATGGAGGGGTACGATACCACCCTGCCCATCACTCTTGACGAGATGATTGTCTATGCTTCGTCCGTCAAGCGCGCCATCAAACGTGCTTTGGTGGTTGTTGACATGCCCTTCGGCACCTATCAGGGCAACTCAAAACAAGCTCTTGCTACGGCCATCCGCATTATGAAAGAGACCGGAGCCGACGCTGTGAAGCTTGAGGGCGGCGAGGAAGTGCTGGAATCCATCTCCCGTATCCTTACCGCGGGTATCCCTGTGATGGGACATCTCGGGTTGACCCCTCAGAGCATTAACAAATTTGGCACCTATGCCGTCCGTGCCACGCAAGAAGACGAGGCCAACCGCCTAATCCACGATGCCCATGTGCTTGAAGACGCCGGTTGTTTCAGTGTCGTCCTTGAGAAGATTCCTGCCAAGCTGGCGCAGCAGGTCACCAATGAGCTGAAGATTCCCACCATTGGCATTGGTGCTGGACATTTCACCGATGGGCAGGTGCTTGTTTTGCAGGACATGCTGGGCATCACCCAACAGTTTACACCGCGCTATCTGCGTGTCTACGGCAGTTTTGGTGCTGATATCAGCAACGCTGTCCGCCAGTATATTTCCGATGTCAAAAGTCAGGACTTCCCCAACGAGAAAGAACAATACTAACCCACTGTTGTTCCCCGTTGGCAGCTACAAGCTAACCAGGGACATCGTGAAGCCGAAATAAAAAAGAAAGTCCTTGTCGCCAGTGGGTGTCAAGGACTTTCTCTTTTGGGAACGACAGCCCCGGGGGCTATTTCTTCTTCTGCAGGGGGTCGGTAGTGAGTCCGATGCCCAGCTTTTTGAATATTTTGCGGTCCACCTCGCTCAGCATCACAGTGGCATGCACTTGGCAGCCGTCCAGTTGTGGAAGCGTGGCCAATGCGCGGCGGCAATTCTCGTCCGTCAGGCTCAGCATGGAGAGTGCCACCAGCACCTCGTCAGTATGCAGTCTGGGGTTGTGCCCATGCAGCAGACGCACCTTGGTGTACTGTATGGGTTCAATAATCTCTTGGGCTATCAGTTTCACGCCGTGGTCAATGCCAGCCAGATGCTTCGTTGCGTTAAGCAGCAACGCTGCGCTGGGGCCGAGCAGGGCACTGCTGTGAGCTGTGATGATGGTGCCGTCCGCCAGCTCTATGGCCGAGGCTTCGGCGTTCTCTAATTGCTTGCGCTCCTGTGCGGCCACGGTGGTGCGTCGGTCCGCTGTTGTCAACTTCAGTTGCTTCATCAGCAGGGCAATCTTGTTCACCTCGGTGTCGGCAGTCTTGCCCGATGCGAAATTGCACAGCGCGTCGTAGTAACGGCGGATAATCTCGTCCTTGGAGGCCTTGCAGCACACCTCATCGTCGCAGATGCAGAACCCCGCCATATTCACTCCCATGTCTGTGGGTGATTTGTATGGGTTTTGGCCATATATGCCCTCAAAGATGGCGTTCAGCACGGGGAATATCTCGATGTCGCGATTGTAGTTCACGGTCGTTTTTCCGTACGCCTCCAGGTGGAAGGGGTCAATCATGTTCACGTCGTTCAAGTCCGCTGTGGCGGCCTCGTAGGCCACGTTGACAGGGTGTTTCAGCGGTATGCTCCAGATGGGGAACGTTTCAAACTTGGCATATCCGGCCTTCACGCCTCGCTGGTTCTCCTGGTAGAGTTGGCTCAGGCATACGGCCATCTTGCCGCTTCCGGGGCCGGGAGCCGTCACCACCACCAAGGGGCGTGTGGTCTCCACATACTCGTTGCGGCCAAAGCCTTCGGCGGAGCATATCAGGTCCACATTGGTGGGATATCCCTCGATGATGTAGTGGTAGTACACCTTAATCCCCAACCGCTCCAGCCGCTCTCTGAAAGCCATGGCGCTGGCCTGCCCGTTGTACTGGGTGATGACCACGCTGCTGACCATCAGGCCGCGGTTCATGAATTCGTCCCTCAGTCGCAGCACATCCACATCGTAGGTGATGCCCAAATCGCCGCGCACCTTGTTCTTCTCGATGTCGCGGGCACTGATAGCAATAACAATCTCGGCATCGTCCCGCAGCTGCATCAACATCTTCAGCTTGCTGTCGGGTTCAAAACCGGGGAGGACACGACTGGCGTGGTAGTCGTCAAAAAGTTTACCGCCAAATTCTAAGTAAAGCTTGTTTCCGAACTTGGAAATCCTTTCCTTGATGTGTTCGGACTGAATTTTGAGATACTTCTCGTTGTCAAAACCGTGTTTCATTGTTCCGTGTTTCTGGGTTACAAAAATACGGATTGCAAAATTACGCATTTTCCCCGACATGGTGGATTTTTTTTGTCGTTTTTTTTCAACAATCCTTCCACCATGTCGGTAATGCATTGGTTTATTGTACGATTAATTTCTTTGTGGTAGACCCTTTGGGATTGCTCAGGGTCACGAAATAGATGCCGGCGGGCCACTCCTTGGTAGGCAGTATGACGCTGCTTCCCGTCGGGCACATCTCTGCCACTCTCTTGCCAGTGGCGTTCATCACCGTGATGCGGCATTGGGATGGTGTGGCCTCCTGCGGGTTGAATGCAATCACCGCATGGTCCGAGGCCGGATTAGGCGACACCGAGAGGCGTGGATTGCGCACTGCGGCCTCTTGCTCCCTGTCTTCAATGTCCAGCAGTGCCGTGTCGACCACAGCCAGAATGTACTCACCTCTCAGCGGGGTACCCTCAATCTGCATGTATTTGCATTGGACACCGGTGATGGTGTTCGTGTATTGCTGAACGGTTGCCGACTTGCGCATCTTCCAGGGTTCGCTGGCATCTTTCCTGTAGAACAGCCTTATGGAATCGGTGGTCGATGCATCCAGATAGAACTCATTGTCGTAAATGGGGGCGCGATTGCCAAACATGAATCCGACCTTGGCCTTAAAGTTGTTGTCGTAGTCGCCGTTCACCGTCCAGCGGCGGTAGTCCCAACGTTTTATGCCGGGCATCAGCTCCTCGTCCGCCGTTCCGAAGGCAAGGGAGGTATGCATATTCACCCTATTGCCAATGATTGTCGGTTCCACTATCATTTGGATTTCGTAACTGGGCAATTTCATTGTGCCTCTGAGGGTAAACGTTTCAGAGAAATTGGCACTTGCCGTCTTGTAGTAATAGTCCACGGTAGCAAAGGCAGGGGTGAAGGGAAGGCGGAACTCCGCATCGGCGTAGCGCCCGTTGCTAACCACGTTGCAAGTCATGGTGTCGCCGCTTTCCGAGAAGAAAGTCACCGGCACGCGGGCCTGTCGGCAATAGTCCGGTGCATGCCACAAGCGTTGGTTCAGCCACACGTGCGTGATGCCGTCGAGGGTCTGTAGCGAGTCCACCGTATAGCTTGAGAATCCTGGTCCAAAGATGTGGAAGTTGTAGAAATCTGTCAGGTCCACGCCGCTGTATGCGCTCATCGAATCCCGCAACTGGTAGCTGTCCATGCAGGTGTAGGCGTTGCGTTGCAGCAGGGTCTGTATCATGCTGAAGAAGACCGAGTCGCCCAGCAGATGTCTTAATCCATGGAACACCTGCGCCCCTTTGTAATAGGTGGTTGTTTGGAACGAGTACTGCTGGGGCATCCCGCATAGGGGATGGTAGCCGCCTTCTCTGCGAGGAGACTCGACCATTGCCACCCGTTTGTAATCTCTTATTTGATAATTGTTTTCATTTCTATTCGTCCCTGCCAACTGGTCGGCAAATGTAGCTCCGCCCTCGTTAAACCACATGTCTTGCAGATGGGCGCAGGTTACCAAGTTTCCAAACCATTGGTGGGCAAACTCGTGGTCAATCAAGTAACTGATGTTGTAACTGTCATAGTCAAAGCAGATGTTGTTTACATGCTCCATACCAGCCCTGGGGCCTCCCTCGCTGAAGCCGATGGTCTCCCACATATAAGGGCCGAAATACTGTTCGAACAGTTTCAGAGTCTGGCTCATGATGTTGAAATCAGCGGCCATTTCAGAGCTATTCCTTGTCACAGAGGCCACCTGCATGGGGTAATTATTGTACAGTCCCTCCACCTCAGTGTTGTACAACGTGTAGTGTGCGGCGTTGCAGCCGGCCTGGTAGGTCGAAATGGGGTGGCTCAAGGCATAGTGGAAGGTCTGGCTGTTGTCGGCATTGGTATCCACACCGGTTTTCAAACCGCTGCACACGGCTGTCCACCCACTTGGCACAGTGATGTGGAAATCGAAGGTTGCGCGGTCATACACGCTGTCGTTGCTCGGGAACCAACTCCTGCCCATACTGAAGGGTCTTGTCATGCGGTCTTCGCCAAGGTTGTAGAACATGTCGTCCTCGCACCAGAAGCCGCCGTCGGAACCCACGTAGCCATTCGAGCCATAGTGCACCTTCAGCCGCACCGTGTCGCCCGCTGCCGCATTGCCCACGCCCACTCGCACAGCCTCTTGGTTGTAGCTGTATGCCGTGTTTGCCACGCGGCTGCCGTTCACCTCGACCGAGTCAATCGTGGCTTCCATCAACCCCAGTTGCACCATGCTTGTGGGTTGCAGTATGCGCATGGTCACCTCGCACCATCCCTGAATGTGGGCCTGCTGGTGGTGACCCAAGTCAAGGTTGATGTTGTAATGCAGCACATCTATAGTGTCGCGTTCTGTGAAATGGTTCTGTCCCTGTGTGGCAATACCTAATGCTGTTGCCAGAACCAATAGAATATAATAGCGTTTTTTCATTTCGAATAGAATAAGTTTGTTGTTGACTGCTTGTTCTTCTGTAATAATAAGTTGGTTTGCAGGGGTGCATCAAGCAATGGCGTTGGGCAATCCTCGGCGATTCATCGCAGTGATGCTCTACCTTCGCTGCCGCGTATTGGTAGGGATTGCTGCATGTCCCGTCGGCCCCTAAGCGCAACGGCTGCCGTTGCGCTTGCGCGCATCCAGCAGCCGTTACAATCACTAACAGAGTTGTCGTCAGGCGTCCCATGTCAGTGCCGAGTGCTATTTCTCCATTCCGGGTTTGGTGGGATTGGGTTTTGTACCTGCCGGTTTGGCAATGCTCTCGCGCATATCCGTGTCGGCCTGTATGTTCTTCATGCGGTAGTAGTCCATAATGCCCAAGTTGCCGCTGCGGAAAGCGTCCGCCATGGCTTTGGGCACCTCGGCTTCGGCCTCGATGACCTTGGCGCGGGCCTCTTGTGCCTTGGCTTTCATCTCCTGCTCCGAAGCCACTGCCATGGCTCTGCGCTCCTCGGCCTTGGCCTGTGCGATGTTCTTGTCGGCGTTGGCCTGGTCCATTTGCAGCTGTGCACCGATGTTCTTGCCCACGTCGATGTCGGCAATATCGATGGAGAGGATTTCGAATGCCGTGCCGCTGTCCAAACCTTTGGTCAGCACCAGTTTCGAGATGCTGTCGGGGTTCTCCAGCACCTGCTTGTGGCTCATTGCCGAGCCGATGGACGACACGATGCCTTCACCCACACGGGCCAGAATGGTCTCCTCGCTGGCACCGCCAACCAACTGCTTGATGTTGGTACGCACGGTGACGCGCGCCTTGGCAATCAGCTGAATGCCATCCTTGGCAACGGCTGCCACCGGCGGCGTGTCAATAACTTTGGGGTTTACCGATGTCTGCACGGCTTTCAGCACGTCGCGTCCGGCAAGGTCGATAGCCGTGGCGGTGCGGAAATCCAGATTCATGTTGGCTTTGCTGGCCGAAATGAGGGCCTGCACAACGTTGGTCACGTTGCCGCCGGCCAGATAGTGGGCTTCCAACTCGTTCTGCGACAACTTCAGGCCAGCCTTGGTGGCGTTGATCATGTTGTTCACAATCACGCTGGGCGGAACCTTGCGGAAGCGCATGAACATAAGTTGAATCAACGAAGTGTGGACTCCTGACACCAGAGCCTGGAACCACAGTCCCACAGGGACCAGATAAAGGAAAATAATCAGTAGGATAAAAATCACTACACAGAGTACGATTATTCCGGCTAAATTCATGATATAATGTTTTTTGAGTTAATAATTCTTGTCTTTTCCGGCAGGACGTGGCGGGACTAATCGAAGCGTTTGTCCTCCATTTCGCGCACGTCGATGCGGTAGCCCTCAATGGCCACCACCTCGATGGGGCGGTCCTGGTCAATGAATTTGTTGATGGCGTGAACCTCTACCAGTTTCCCATCTATCAAGGCCTTGCCTGTCGGGGCCAGTCGCGCCACGGTGGTGCCGCGGGTGCCCACGGTTATGGCGGGGTCCTCAATTTGGTTCACCGTGCTGTCCGACTCCTCGTCTAAACTGAAACGCTTCCAAGTCTTGGTCTTCATGAAGATGGCCAACAGGATCACACAGATGGCCACACAGCTGCACAGCACAATGGTGCCGCCCTTGGTGCCCAACCAAAGGTAGCTCTGCCACACGCCGAAAGCGGTGAGCAGGAACCCTATCACACCGGCAAAGCCTCCCGGGATGGCAACAATTTCGAGGGTCAGCAACAGCAGCCCCACAACGAGCACGATGATGATTAACGTAGGTGTCATATCGGTTTGAATTAAATTGATATGTGTTTATTTCAAATTGCAAAAATACGAAAAATATTCGACATGGCTCCCCGCTGGTCGTTATTTTTTTTGCATTAATGTTTCAGGCTTGGCTGTCAGCTGTTGTACCATGCTGTAAACAAGTCTGTTTTCTGTTTGACGGGAAGGGTTGTACGCTCAGTCGTTGGGCTGTTCGGCTGCACCTTTTGCGGTGTTCCACGATGGTTTGTGGGCAGGCTTGCGTCAGCGATTGCCCTCAAACGTCCCGCAGCACCCGTTGCAAGCCCACAGTTCGTTCGCTCCTTGTAGGTCTGGCCTTCCCCATTTCGCGAACCATTTGTCCAATGAAAAAGGAACAAATGAGGAACAAATGTTAGAGAACTGAGGAAAAAGGAGCGAAGTTAGGGTTGCGGAAGAGGTGCCCGCCTTGCAGCGAGCAACGACTTGGGGAAAAAACGGTGACGAACGGTTGTCCAGCTGTGGGGGAACGTGCAGGGGATAGGCAGAGGGGTGACGGCGGCGGGGCTATTTCACAATCTCGGAGGTGAGCTGCTTGTCCAGCAGGGCAGTATGCATGGGCAGGAGGTAGTCGTAGCTGCCATGTTTTACGGTGCACTTGCCGTGGCAGTGGACCAGAATGGCGCACTGCTCGGCCTGGGCATAGGTGATGCGGCAGATGTCAACCAGCGACTTGATGACATAGTCGAAGGTGTGGACATCGTCGTTGTGGAGTACCAAGCTGCAGCCGGAGTCTTCGAGGGTGGCGGCTTCGTCGTTGGTCTGGGGTGATATTTGGGGCAGTTCCATGGTGTGGGGCTATTATTGGTCGGTTGTGTTGAGGGGGAGGATAAGGGCCACGGCGTGGGCGCTGATGCCTTCTTGGCGGCCTTCAAAGCCGAGGTGCTCGGTGGTGGTGGCCTTGACGGACACTTGGGCGAGGTCTACCCCTAAGAGGTCGGCTATTGTTTGGCGCATCTGGGGTATGTAGGGCGCCACTTTGGGCTTTTGGGCCACGACGATGCTATCGATATTGCCTACGCGGTAGCCGTGGTCGTGGAGCAGTTGGTTGCAGTGGCTGAGCAGCAGTTTGCTGTCTATGCCCTTGTAGCGCGGGTCGGTGTCCGGGAAGTGCTTGCCGATGTCGCCAAGGGCGGCGGCACCAAGGAGGGCGTCGCAGATGGCGTGGAGCAGCACGTCGGCGTCGGAGTGGCCGAGGAGCCCCAGGGTGTGGGGTATCTCGATTCCGCCGAGCCACAGTTTGCGGTCGGGGACAAGTTGGTGAACGTCGTAGCCTAAACCTATGCGCATGGGATTATATGGTGGGGGTGTTTTTGGGGGACTTGAGGTTGATGGTGAGGGAGATGCGGATTGTGTTGGAGAGGGGGTTGCTGCTGAAGCTGGTGGTGGGGACGAGATAAGAGACGTCGAACTGCAGGATGGTGTAGCGCAGGCCGAAACCAAAGGTGAGGTACTGGCGTCCACCCTTGGTGGCACTCTCGTAGAAGTAACCGGCACGAGCGGCAAGGGTCTGTTTGTACCAGTATTCACCGCCCACGGAGAGCTGGATTTCGCGCAGCTCCTCGGACAGGCCGCCGGGGGCATCGAAGAAGGACTGGACGGCTCCGCGGATGACACCGGTATTGTAATATTCGGTCAAGTTCTTGTAGTAGTCGCTGTAGGTCTCTTCGCCAACGGTGACAGGGGGCGTGGGTACCAGGAGCTTGTTGGCGTCGAGGAGGATGGAAATCTCGTTGGAGGCGTCGATGTGGTTGGTGTAACGGCCGCCGAGACGCAGGTTGGCGGGCAGGAATTCTTTCTTTGTGTCGTCTTCGGAGTAGGAGAGTTTGGCACCGAGGTTGCTGATGAAGGCACCGAGGGCAAGGTCTTGGTTGTTGTCGATGGGCGACTGCCAATAGAGGCCGATGTCGGCGGCAAGGCTCTTGGCGGGCTGTGTGGTGACATAGCCGCTACCGTCGGAGATGGTCTGGCCGTTGGTGAGGTCGGAATGGATGTAGCGGCCACTGGCACCGAGCGAGAGATTCTCATTGAGTTTCATGGCGTAGGTGACGTCGGCGGCAAACTCGTTGGGGTTCATGGTGCCGCGGCTTTGGCCTTGGGCGTCGGTTCCCTGGATTTCGCCCAAGGAGAAGTAGGTGAGGGAGAAGGCAACGGTGCTGCGGTTGTTGATGCGCTTGAAGGCACCGAGATAGAGGAGGTTCATGTCGGAGACCTTGAGGTTGCGGAGCCAGGGAGTGTAGGTGGTGCCTATGCCGAAGTTGCCGTCGATAAAGGCGAACTTGGCGTTGTTCCAGTGTGCGGAGTAGATGTCGGGGGTGGAGGCTACGCCCACGTCGCCCATGCCAGCCGAAGTGGCATCGGGGGCGATGAGAAGGATGGGCATGCCGGTGGAGATGTAGTTTTTGGTTTGACCGGTGAGACCGGCAGGGGTTTGGGCAAAGAGGGTGCCGGAAAGGCTCAGGGCCATCAGGCAGGAGATGATGATTAGATAGTGTCTTTTCATTTGAATCGGGATGATAATAATGCCTTGAAAACGGCGTTGGGCGTTTTTTATTGTATGGAATACATTTTTTAGTTATGTACAATTTTGGTTGTCTGGGTGAGGAGGGTGCCGTCGGCAGAGGTGATGATGGCACGGGCAATGTAGATGCCGCGGGGCAGACGGCTGCCATTGGCGGCGGTGAAGTCCCACCGATAGCTGAGCACGCAGGAACCAACGGAAGGGGTGACGGTGCGCAGCAGGGTGCCGCGGATGTCGTAAAGCTCGATGGTTGCGGACTGGACGGTGGTGGGCAGGTTGTGCTCGACACGGATGGTGGTGAAGTCGGAGGCAGGGTTGGGTGTGGCGTCAAAGCGGCCAATCTGGGGTGTGCGGTCGTTGGTGACGTAGAACTGGATGGTGGCGGAGGAGGAGAAGTTGAAGATGTTCCAGCATTTGAGGGTGAGGGTGTGGGGTCCTTCGTCCAGTTTGCCCAAGGTGTAGCGCACCTCGCCGTTGCGGCTGTCGGTGATGGAGGGCTCGAAGAAGTCGTTGAGGATGACGGTGCTGTAGGGGTTGCCGTCAACAACGGCTGTGATGTCGTGGCCCAGACCGCTGCCCGCGGCATTGATGCCTATGGAGTCGGACAGACGGGCATAGAGCGTGGGAGTCTCGTTGGTGAGGCCGCCGTTGCGGAAGGTGGTGTCGCCGATAAAGAGTCGTATGTCGGGATGGAGTTCGCTGATAACAAGGTCTTCGTTGAAACCGCCGAACATGATGTTGGAGTACTGGCCGGTGGCATCGGTGGTGAGGGTACGGGCGTAGTGTGAGAGTTTGGCGTAGTCGTAGCGGTAGGAGACGTCGCGGGGGACGATGAAGGAGTAGGAGAAGGTGCCGGCGGTGACGGCCTCACGACCTTTGTAGAGGATGTTTTTCTGCTGTTTGAAACTGACCTCGGTGCTGTCGTTGTCGTTGGCAAGGGTGCGGCAGTTGGTTTCGCGGTCGAAGACGACGGGATAGATGATGCCGTCGAAGTCGGTGAGGGTGTTGCCTTGCGGGTCGCGGATTTCGCCTTCAACGGTGACGCGTGAGAGAACAAGGGCGGAGTCGGTAACGGCAGGGTTGACAGGCATTTGGTTGATATGGGTCACCACCACCTCGTTGCGGGGTATGGAGAGGTGGAGCGCGGGGTCGCCAAGGAGGGCTATGCAATGGGCCACGTTGGTGGCATTCTTGGCTATGCGGAGGGCGTCGCCAATGGTGTTGGAGGGGTCGAGGGAGTAGGTGCAGACGTCGGAGTTGAAGCGTTGGACGTGGTGGATGGGACGCGCGGCGGAGACGATGCCGATGCCGGCTGCGTCGGCCATGAGGAAGGCTTCGGCCCCGCAGATGTCGCCCACCAAGTCGTATTTGCCAAAGGTGCAGGTGCTGGTGACGAAAAAGGCCAGGCGGTCGGTGTTGGTGTACTTGTCGATGTCGGAGAATTCCATGTAGCGCTCGGTGCCGATGTAGTTGCTGGAGCCGTGGCCGATATAGTTGAGCAACAGGCAGCCGTAGTCCATGCGCTGGCGCAGGGCGTTGTTGACGTCGGGGTAGTAGGAGCCATCGGCGCCGGACTGCTGGATGTAGGCATCGGCATAGATGCGGTCAAAGTTGTAATGGGGATAGAGGGACTTGATGCGTTGTGCAAGCTTCTCGGAGTCGCTGGTAAAGTTGGTGTCATAAGGGCTGGAGGGGTCGGCATCGTCGGCAAGGAGGGCGACATAGTTGCGCCAGTCGCCACGGATGTCGTCGCGGGTGAGGTCACTTCGATTCATGTAGCTCTCAATCTTGTCCACCAGATGGTTGGCTTCATGCACCGTCTTGGCGGGCAGACGCCCGATGCTGACGCTGAGGGTGCCCTCAAAGGGGCCGACGGCAGTATTGGCCAGATAGCCGTAGATGTCGTCGCTGGGATAGGCACCGCCGTCGGAGTCGAACGAGGAGGGGGACTGGTAGGTGACCACGGTGGTTTGGTGGGCGCCGAGGATGTCGCGGTTGTCGTGTGTGCCCTTGCCGAAAAGCAACAGGTAGCGGGGTGCGGCATGCTGGGAATCACTGTGGCTGCTCAAGCAGCGGAGCATCTGGCGGATGGCCACGGGGTCCTGTTTGCCGGATGAGAATTCGTTGAAGACCTGCTCTTGTGTCAACACCATGACGCTCATGCCCTCGTTCTGTCGGTGCAGGTCGGCCAAGCGGTTGGCCTGCTCCAGATAGTCGCTGTGGGTGACGATGACATAGTCGGCGGAGGGTGAGCCGTGGATGTCCTGATTGGCCAACGGCTCTATGCCTGTGGGTGTAAGGGCATCGGCATCGGTGAAGGCAAGGAATGTGCGTGCGCAGTCGGAACTGAAAAGGAACGAGAAGGAGGTGCCGGCAGGGGAGAGGGTGAGGCCTTGGGGCTGGGAGGGAGCGGTGATGTCCCACACGCGGAGGCCCTGCTGGTAGCCGGAAAAGGTGTAGCGGCAGGTGGTGGGGGTGCCGAGTTGCTCTTTGTTGCGGAAGGCTTGCTGTCCGCCAGTGTAGGCCAAGGGGAGAGGTGCATTGAGTTCGATGTAGTCGAGGTAGCCGGCAGCAGTGCTCTCACGGGGTTGGTAGGTGCACTGGAGGGTGATGTTGCTGCTGTTGACGGAGGTGTAGTCCTCTGAGAAGATGAAATAGGCGTTGCTGTTGGGCATGGAGTAGTGGCGTGTGGCGGAACCCATTGTCACCTCGAAGGAGGCCATGAGGGTGGAGATGCTGGCTAAAGCAAAGCGGGCTTGCAGGGTGCCGTCGGCGGGAGCGGCAGGGAGCGAGAGATTGTAGGTGCGGGAGGGGAAGCCGGGTGTGAACTTGTCTGCCACCCAGGTCTGGCCGCCACCGTAGACGTTGATGAGGTCTTCGTGGTAGAGGGCTACGCCAGTGTAGCTGTTGAGGTCGACGGGTTGGCTGGAGGTGATGGCGCTGGTCTGAAGCCGCTGTTCGGGAATGAGGGTGCCATCGGTGGTGAGGAAGTAATAATTAGTGTTCGCGTATGCGTGAACATTGAATTCAAAACGTTGGTCGGAGGAGGAGTAGCGCCAGGTGTTGGGTGCTTCACCATAGAAGAGGAGATAGTCGTCGTTGTCAAAAGTGCCATTTCCGTTGAGGTCAACAATCTGAATGGCAGTCGGAACGAGGTCGTCAGGGTGAGATTTGCTGTTGCTTATGGCGAGCATATCGCCGGGGGCACCGTAGAGGCAGATGTGGTTGCATTCTGCTTGGGCAAGAGCCGGCACTTGCTCGGCTGAGATTCGGTATACTCCGCTGGTCGAAACAGGAATCTTGAACCATTGGCCTGATGCTAACAGCGACCGGGAGGCGTAGCTTTGGGCAGAGAGCCTTGAGGGGACAAACAAGGCCAGCAGGGCGCAAAGTATGGGTATGAATTTTCTTCCAATCAACATGCTCCCAATAACTGACAATAGTCTTTTTTATTGTGTAGGGAAGGGACTTTTTTTGCCTATTGCCGAGGCTGCGATGGATGGTCGAAAAAGGTGGCGCAAAGGGGTGTCCGGAGCCTTCAGCCTTTGGGTCAGCGCACTCGTTGTAAACGGTTTGTTTTAACACTCGAAAGAGGCCCATTTTTCAAAAAAACGGGTCAAAAAGACTTGAAAAAACAACTCACAGAGTGTCTTTGTGGAAAAATAAATTGCATGAAAATCATGATGTTGTAATTTTTTTTTGGAAGAAACATAATTATTTGACAAAAAAATCGTAATATTGCCAATCAATTTTAGGCTCAATTTATACTAAAATTAGCATGATGAAAAAGACCAATAAAATAATGCTGTTACTGCTGCTCATGGTTCTGGGCATGCAGGGTGTAAAAGCTCAAGATGTGGGCTATTCGCAGTTCTTTGCCAATCCGCTCTACCTCAATCCGGCATTTGCAGGATCCAAGGTGGCACCCCGTATCTCACTCGTTTATCGTGCCCAGTGGCCGGGACTGGTGTCAGCATTCACTTCGTACAGTGCATCGTATGACCAGTATATTCCCGACCTCCATGGTGGTATTGGCGCGATCGTACTCAAAGATGCACAAGGTGACCATGGTATGTTGGGTACTATCATGGCGGCAGGTATGTATTCATTCCGTTTCCGTCTGCATGAGGATGTGTTTGTCAACATTGCCTTGCAGGCATCGGTGGTGAATGTCCACCTGAAGTGGAATCAAGAAATGCGTTGGCCTGATCAGATTGACCCCAACTGCGGCTGGATTAATGGTACATCTGCTACCCCCCCCGATAAGGAAAGCGTTCTGTTCCCCGACTTTGCCGCGGGTGCCTTGGTTTATGGCCCTGCATGGTATGCCGGTTTTGCTGCTCACCATCTGAGCCAACCCAGTCAGGGTTTCTACAGCGAGGATCGTATCCCCATCAAGTTCACCGCCAATGCCGGTGGCCTTATCAACCTTGCTGAGGAGCGCCGCCGCCAGTCGCCGCTGGGTCTGGGAGTGCCTGTTATCTCGCCCAACCTCATTTATCAATATCAGGGCGGTTTCCATTATTTTAACTATGGTCTCTACTTAGATTGGATGCCTTTCTTGGTCGGTGCGTGGTATCGTCACGGCTTGGAGAACCCTGATGCCTTCATCTTTATGGTCGGTGCCCAGCACGATCACTTTAAGGTGGGATACAGCTACGACGTGACAGTGTCCGAGTTGTCCAACAGTGTACTGGGTGCCCACGAAATCACTCTCGGCATCCTCCTGCCCGTTCCGGAACAGAAGCACAAGGTCAAGGCTATCCGTTGCCCGTCCTTCTAATAAAAAATCTTAAAACGAAACAAAACAATCGTCATTTACGTATACAGAGAAAAAACTAACCCACTATGAAGATTATCAAATTGTCATTCCTCATGTTGGCCTCTGCATTGCTTATGGTAGCGTGCGGCAGCAAAGAACAGTCCTCCACCACGGGCTGGAATCTGAATGATACTGAATGGGGCGGTTTCGACCGTTCTTCATATCAGGAGCAAATCACGGGTCCCGGACTGGTGTTCATCGAAGGTGGCTCGTTCCAGATGGGTCGTGTGGCTGATGAGTCCCGCTTCTCATGGAACAACCTCGTGCACACGGTCACCGTCTCGTCCTTCTACATCGACGAAACCGAGGTGTCCAACATCTCCTACCGTGAATTCGTTTATTGGATGAACCGTGCTTACGGCGAGGAATATCCCGAACTGGTCAAACAGATTTATCCCGACACCAACGTGTGGCGTCAGCGTCTCTCCTGGGTCGAGAACTTTGTGGAGAACTATTTCCAGTGCGCTATGTTCAACGACTATCCAGTTGTCGGTGTGACTTGGGAACAGGCATCTCAGTTCTGCAAATGGCGTACGGACCGCGTCAATGAGAAGATTCTTGTCGACGCTGGTATCATTGACCTGGCTCAGTCCGAGCTCACCGGCTCTGAGGCTTTCCAGACCGATGTCTATCTCGCCGGCCTCTATAAGGGTGAGGGCAAGGGTGTTCCCGACCTCAACCCCGCCAGCGGTGGTGAGAACCGTAACGTCCGTCGTTCCGATGGTATCCTCCTGCCCAACTACCGCCTCCCGACCGAGGCTGAATGGGAGTTCGCTGCCCTCGGCATCATCGGCAACACCTTTGACGAGCGTGTTGTTGAGCACAAGACTTATCCTTGGGCTGGACAGAGTGTCCGTTCCGCCAACAAGAAATATTATGGTCAGTTCCTTGCCAACTTCAAGCGTTCGCGCGGCGATGCCATGGGTGTTGCTGGCAACCTGAACGATGGTTGGGAGTACACTGCCCCTGTTAAGTGGTACTTCCCCAACGACTACGGTCTGTATCACATGGCTGGCAACGTGGCAGAATGGTGCGGCGATGTCTATCGTAAAGATGTCAACCCCATCGGAGCTGACGACCAAAACCCCTTCCGTGGTAATGTCTACCAGTACGTAGCCATGAGCGAGGACGGCGAGGAAGCCGCCATCGACGAGGCCACTGGCAACCTGATTTACCAGAATGTTCCCGATGATATGAACCGTCGCAATTACCGTCAGGCTGATAACATCAACTACCTTGATGGTGACTGGAACTCCAGCATCTATGATTTCGAAAGCAAAGAGTCTACCTCTGCTTCCGGCTGGCTGAGAGAGACCGATGAAGAGGATGAGGGCAGCGACGACACCTTCACCCGTACCGAAGAGGAGCAGACCAACCAGATGTATCACCGCTCCGATAGCCTTGACAAGAACAACATCACCTCCATGATTAACAACCGCGTCCGCGTTGTCAAAGGTGGTTCTTGGAGAGACCGCGCCTACTGGATGCAGTGCGGCACCCGTCGCTACTACGATCAGGATCGCAGTACCTCTTGGATTGGTTTCCGTTGCGCCATGGACCGCATGGGCTCCCGTACCATCCGATAACTGCAGACTTTTTTGCAAGATATGACTTATCAAAAGAGGGAGAGATTTATGTCTCTCCCTCTTTCTTTAATATCT
Organism: uncultured Bacteroidales bacterium; assembly: GCA_900318175.1. Lineage (GTDB taxonomy): Bacteria > Bacteroidota > Bacteroidia > Bacteroidales > P3 > Colimorpha. The sequence continues at coordinate 50,976 of ONJQ01000010.1, forward strand.
TACATTGCATTGTACTCCTCATAATGACTGTTTTTGAATGGATGAAGCGTTAATTAATGTTAAATATTGTGAGATTCTCGACCCATGTACGTCATATTATTGTAACCTAATTAATTTATTGTTATGAAACATATTGAAATCGCTTTTAGTATCGTATTGATGGCAGTTTTGGCTGTTGGCTGTACCAAAGAGGATGTTGTTGCTGTTGGTGAACAGAGTAATTTCTTTACGGGAGTATACAATCCTGAAAACCGTTTAAAGACCATCAGTTGTTCGGAACATGTTGTTGGAGTAGAGTGTGGTGATTATGAGTTGCTGGATTGTTTGCAAATGAGTTGGTACTGGTCGCAGGAGCATCTTGATTCCATCTTGTTTCACGACGATCGAATCGATGCTGTCGGTGTTATGGCTGTTCGCTATTATTACGACTCGCTGGGACGTCTTTCGTGTGTTACGGCCCCTACCGCCAATCACCAGTGTTTGCTTACATATGATGGGAATCATTTGGCATCTATTGTCGAGACCCGCGGCGGTTGGACGAGAACATATCGGTTCTCCTATTCTCGTTCTGATTACCCAGAGTCTTTTGAATATCATATTCAAGGACAGTATGTCAATCTCACCGATACCTACACCCTCCGTTGGCGCAACGGCAACCTTGTTTCTGCCGTTTGTGGATCAGGCAATGATCGCTACAATATTGATTCTATCACTTACAACTACGATAACAACCTTAACCCATTTTGTGGACTTCTGCTACCAAAATTCTTCGAAAACTACGGAATAGTCGACGCTCCGCTGTTCTTATCCAAGAACATTCCCACTGGTATAACCTACTACACGACCTCGGGTTCCGTACAAGACATCTATTATACCCTTGATTTCAGCTTCACCGACAACCGACCCTCACAGATTGTCCACCAGTATGAAAACTTCTACTGGTGCAGCTACACGGATACTTACATCCTGCACTATTAGCCAACCTAAGCCTGTTCACGGCTTCATCCGATAAAATCATATAGTTTTTGGGGGAAGCTTACGTAGCGTGAGAACAACTTTTTCCCAACATGGTTAGGAAAAAAGTGGCTGAGTGGAAAATGTTTCGTATCTTTGCAATTTTGAGAAAGAGCGAGATATGAGATTAAATGTCTTGAAACGAGTGTTTTTGATGCTGCTGACGATGGCTACTATCCCGTCGTGGGCGCAGAAACTTATCACATACGAGGCAGGGATGGGCACCCGAGACCCTTCCGACGCCGATGTGTGGATACTCTATCAGCGTGTCCGTGCCGAGCATGAGGGCATGGTGCTTTATGCCGATTCGGCCTTGCTCAACACGGTTCTCAACGATTTCACGGCCTTTGGTCATATCAAGATTGTAATCTCCGACACGACTACTATCTATGGCGACCAGCTGTATTACGACGGTGTGAGCCGTGTCGTGGACATTTGGGACGACACCGTGCGCTTTATCGACGGGAAGACTCTCCTTAAGTCAGACCATCTGTCGTACGACCGTGTCTCGTCCATAGCTACTTATGACACCTGGGGCATTACCACCAACGAGGATAAACGCTTGGTGAGCCGAAAAGGGTATTATAATTCGGAGACAAAGATTGTGGATATTTATAATGATGTGGAGCTGAGCGATTCCAATATGCGTTTATTGACCGACACGCTCACCTTCAACACAAACACCAATGTGGCGCATTTCTGGAGCCCGACGCATATCTACACTGATTCCACAACCATGTACAGCGAGCACGGCACCTACAATACCGACTTGCGCTATGCCCACTCCATGAAAAGATCCGAGGTCCATAACGGCGAAAAACACATCACCTGCGACACCCTTCATTACTACGAGGAGACGGAGTTCGGACGTGCTATAGGTAATGTGGAACTCCGCGACACTGTCAATGATGTGATAAGCACCAGTCGTTATGCCGAGACCCGCCAGTCCGACCATACGTCGTTTGTTACAGACAGTGCGCTGGTCCGTTTTGTGTACCATGATGAAGACAACCCCGATGCCGAGGCCGACACCCTGTATCTTCATGCCGACAGCATTATTGTAGTCAACGACTCTGCCCGCCATCTGCAGTCCGTCAGTGCCTACCGCCATGTGAAGGTGTTCCGTGGCGATGCACAGGCCATGAGCGATTCGCTCTACTACTCAGCTGCGGACTCCACCATGCGCCTTTTCCAGAGTCCCGTGGTTTGGTATGACCACTACCAAGCCTTGGCCGATACCATCATCGTGCTACACGATGACGACGGCGCACGCCAGGCGTGGCTCAACAGCAACATCTTCTGTATCGAACAGGTGGACCCTGACAAGTTCAACCAAGTGAAAGGACGCAACGCCATCGTCTATTTCCGCAAAGGAGAACCGCACTATGCCGATGTCCTCGGCAATGCTGAGATGGTTTACTACCTCACCGAGGACGATAATCATGGCAACAAAAGCCTAATCGGAGTGAATGTGGGCGCGGGTTCGGACATGCGCATTTATTTTGTCGACCGCGCTCCCGACCGTGTTGTAACCTTAGGCAATCCGGACATGAACACGTACCCATACGACCAGCTGACCCCAGAGAAGAAACAGTTGGGCAACTTTAAATGGATCGAAGACCGTCGTCCCAAGAAGCCGCTTGACGTCTTCGTGTGGTGACAAAATGTCAGCAACCGTCCATTGGCACTCCTTTTGTTGCCATTAGGTCAGTTTTTGGCACATTGTTCCAAAAATGATTAGGTACATTTATCCCAAACAAAAAAAATAAAAATATAGATATGACCCAGGAAGAGAAAGAAATAGAACAAGAAAAGAACAACCAACAAGATACTGAAGCCAAGGCTGCACAGCCCGAAACCGAGCCGGAAAAACAGAAAGAGCACAAAAAACGCCACGACCGCCACAGCGAACACGACCACAAGGTGCAAGAGATGGGTGAGAAACTGGCCGAGATGAATGACAAATATGTCAGGCTCTATTCTGAGTATGAGAACTACCGCAAACGCACCAACACTGAGAAAGCAGACCTGATTGTGAACGGTAGCAAGGATATGATAAAAGCCATCCTCCCAGTGGTGGACGATATGGAGCGAGCACTCACAGCCATGTCCGACGACGAAGGTGCCAAAGAGGGTGTACAACTCATTTATAATAAGATGATGAACATCCTCTCGCAGAAGGGGCTGAAGCCCATGGAGTCAAAGGGTGTCAAGTTTGACGAGAACCTTCACGAGGCCGTCACCCAGTTCCCCGCCACCGATGAGAGCCAGAAAGGAACCGTGGTCGACGTGGTGGAGAAAGGCTACTTCCTCAACGATAAGGTGCTGCGCTACGCCAAAGTGGTTGTGGCAATTTAATAAGAACAAAGAGAAAAGAAAGGAGACTAAGGCGCGAAGGCTCGCTGCTCCCTGCCCGCACAGTCCATGCAGCCCAGCGGGGCAGAACCTGAAAGCCTGAAGAAACAATTATGGCAAAGAGAGATTATTATGAAGTGCTTGGGGTCAGTAAGAATGCTACCCCTGAAGAATTGAAGAAAGCCTACCGCAAATTGGCCCTCCAATATCACCCCGACCGCAATCCTGGCGACAAGGAGGCCGAGGAGAAGTTCAAGGAGGCTGCCGAGGCATACGATGTGCTCAGCAACCCCGACAAGAAGGCGCGCTATGACCAGTTCGGTCCTGCTGCGTTTGACGGATCGGAGGGTGGCGGCATGAACATGAACGATATTTTCTCGCAGTTCGGCGACATCTTCAGCGATTTCTTTGGCGGTGGACGTTTTGGAGGCGGTTTCAGTGGCTTTGGCGGTTTTGGTGGTGGCCAGCAGGGACATCGTCGTGCTGCCGCTCGTGGCACCAATCTCCGCATCAAAGTCAAGCTCACCCTTGAGGAGATCGAGAAGGGATGCGAGAAGAAAATCAAAGTGGCTAAATATGTGTCCTGCAAAACTTGCGGTGGCACGGGAGCCCGAAACAATAATTACGAGACCTGCCCCCATTGCCATGGCTCGGGAGTGGTCACCGAGGTGCGTCGTACCATCCTTGGCCAGATGCAGACCCAGAGCGTCTGCCCCCATTGCGGTGGAGAGGGTCGCATCATCAAAGACAAATGTCATGACTGCAACGGCGAGGGCATAGTACGCGCCGAGGAGGTCATCACTATCAATATCCCCGCCGGCGTCTACGACGGCATGCAGCTCTCCATGAGCGGCAAGGGCAATGCGGCACCCCACGGCGGTGTGCCCGGCGACCTCATCATCCTTGTTGAGGAGATTCCGCACGACACTTTTGAGCGTCAGGAAACCAACCTCTACTATAACGCCTTCATCACTTTTGCCCAGGCCGCAATGGGTGCCACGATAGAGATTCCCACCCTTTCGGGTCGCGTGAAGGTGAAGATTGAAGCCGGCACGCCTTCCGGCAAAGTGCTCCGCCTGAAGGGCAAGGGATTGCCCGAGGTGAACGGCTATGGTCGTGGTGACCTTTTTGTCAGCGTCAATGTGTGGATTCCGAAAAACCTCTCGCGCGAGGAGAAGGAGACCCTCACACGTCTTGACAAGTCGCCCAACTTCCAGCCCGCACCCTCCAAGGCCGAACGGGGCTTCTTCGATAAAATGAAGGACCTTTTCAATTGATTCTATTCCTCAATGGTTCCGTCGCCCTGTGATGGAACCATTGCATCCTTTATACAGTTATCCAACAGCCCATGCAACGCATGAATGAATCCTTTCTCCAATATGTCTGGCAGCACAGGCTGTTAGAGGGAGATTTGTTCACTGCCGACGGGCTACCGTTGCGCATAGAGCACCCTGGCATGCTTAACACCCATGCGGGTCCGGACTTCAGCAATGCACGCGTTTGGATAGGGGAGACCCTCTGGGTCGGCAATGTCGAAGTGCACGTCAAGGCCTCCGACTGGAACCGCCATCATCATAGTCTGGACCGCGCCTACGACAACGTTGTGCTACATGTGGTTCATCTCAACGATGCCCCCATAGTGCTGCAGAATGGACATGCGCTCCCTACACTTGCTTTGTCCGACCATATCCCTCAAGCTCTGTGGGACAACTACGAATCCCTAATCTCGCCTCCGGAACCCATTCCCGTTCCCTGCGCCAACCACCTGTCGGCCATTTCGCCCAACTATATCGCCGCTTCCCTTGAGCGGCTCCTGCTCGAACGACTTGAGGATAAATGTTCCCAGGTGCGCCGCCTCCTTGAGCAAAGCCGCGGCGATTGGGAGCAATGCTGCTATCTGATGCTGGCTCACTACTTTGGAGGCAAAGCCAATGCTTTTCCTTTTGAGCTGCTTGCCCAGTCAACTCCACAGACCCTCCTTGCCCGTTGGCGGGACCAACCCCAGCGCGTCGAGGCTCTTCTCATGGGTCAGGCGGGTTTTCTGGAAGGCTATTTTGAAGATGACTACCCCCGTCAACTCCAGTCCGACTACGGAGCCCTTCGAGCTGCTGCAGGGCTTACCCCTATCTCTGCCCATCTGTGGCGTTTCGCCAGACTGAGGCCATACAGTTTCCCCACCTTGCGCATCAGCCAGTTTGCACAGCTTGTCTGCCGTTCCCACAGCCTTTTCAGCCGACTGCTCGAAACCGAGCGCGCCGCCGATCTCCAACAGCTCTTCAACCTCACAGCTTCCTCCTATTGGGACAACCATTACCGTTTTGATTCCCCTTCGCTGGGGCAGCCCAAACGGGTGGGTGCCCAGCTTATTGACCTCCTCATCATCAACGCCGTAGTGCCGCTTCTTTTCGAGTACGGCAACCAGCATGCACAGCAAACCTACAAGGACCGTGCCGTCGACCTCCTCCAGCAACTCCCCTCCGAGGCCAACAGCCAGCTGCGGCTATGGCAGTCTGTGGGCATAAGCCCAAACAGCGCCGCCCAAAGCCAGGCCTTGCTTCAGCTGCACCAACACTATTGCCAACAGCACAATTGTCTCAACTGCCAGATAGGCTATAAAATCATTACACAGTGAAACCTGCCGAAATAACCTCCATCCTAAAAGGTGCCACAGCCCTTGTGGCCGACCCCGACAGCGACATCCAGCACCTCCTCACGGACAGCCGCCGTTCTGCCGATTTTGCACACAGTCTCTTCTTTGCCATCCCCACCAAGCGCAACACGGGTTGCCGCTATGTCTATAACCTCTATGCCAGCGGAGTCCGCAATTTCGTCGTTCCGCAGGAGGTCGAAGAGACCTTCCAGCAGCAATTCTCCCGCTGCGAGGGTGCCAACTTCTGGCAAGTCAAGAACGTCGTCATGGCCCTCCAGCAACTTGCCGCCTATCGCCGCTCTCTCTACGACATTCCCGTGGTGGGCATCACGGGCTCCAACGGCAAGACCATTGTCAAGGACTGGATTATCCAGCTTGTAGCTGACGACTGTAAAACCGTCTCCAGCCCCCGCAGCTACAATTCGCAGATAGGCGTGCCTCTCTCCGTCTGGCAGATGGACGACGGCGACGAGCTTGCCGTCTTCGAGGCCGGCATTTCCGAAGCTGGCGAGATGGAGAACCTCCGCCGCGTCATCAATCCCACCATCGGCATCTTCACCAACATCGGTCAGGCCCACGATGAGAACTTCCTCACCCGCCAACAGAAAATAGCCGAGAAGCTTCAGCTCTTCACCCACTGCGACGTCCTCATATACTGCTCCGACCACAAGGAAATCCATTCGGCCATCTCGCAGCTCGAAAGCTTCCGCTCACTGCGACGCTACACGTGGGGCCATTCCGATACTGACATCCTACAGATTGTCGACATTCAGGTCCGCGATGCTGACACCCAAATTTCCCTTCTCCGTTCCGGTGAGCCCTTCTCGCTGGCCATTCCCTTTACCGACCGTGCCTCAGTCGAAAACGCGCTCCATTGTGTGGCCCTGCTCTGCTACCTTGGCTATGACCCTGACACCATTGCTCGTCGTTGTCTGCGTCTCACGCCCGTGGCCATGCGGCTGGAGATGAACGAAGCTCTCAACAACTCTCTCCTTGTCAACGACTCTTATAGCCTCGACCTCGACTCCCTTGCAATCGCGCTCGACTATGTCCAGCACGACCGCCAGCATCGCAGCCGGGCTCTCATCATGAGCGACATACTGCAGGCCGGACTGCCGGAACCCGATCTCTACGCTCAGGTGGCACAGTTGGTCAAAGCCCATGGCATCGCCCGTTTCATCGGCATCGGGGACGCCTTGGGGCGTAATCGCAACCTCTTTGCCGGACTCGACACCTATTTCTTTGAAACCACGGAAGCGTGTATCCGCCAGTTTGATTTCGACCTCTTCGACCACGAAACCATCCTCCTCAAGGGGGCTCGCCGCTTCCATTTCGAGGACATAGCACGCATGCTGCAACGCAAGTCCCACCAAACTGTCATGGAGGTCAACCTCGACAACCTCATCTCCAACCTCAACTACTACCGCTCCCTCATCCGTCCCACCACACGCCTCATGGCCATGGTCAAGGCTGCAAGTTACGGTGCTGGCAAAGTGGAAGTCGCCAATGCCCTTCAGTTCAATCATGTCGACTATCTCACCGTGGCCTACAGCGACGAGGGTGTTGACCTTCGCCGCAACGGCATCACTCTCCCCATCATGGTCATGAACCCCGAGGAAGAGAGTTTCGACGACATTATACGCTACCAACTTGAGCCTGACATCTATAGTTTCCGCATCTTCAAACTCTTCTCCGAAGCCGTCAGCCTGATGGGGTCTGCAACCCCCTATCCCGTACATGTCGAGCTGGACACAGGGATGCACCGACTCGGATTCTCGGGCACCGACCTTGACCAGATTGCCCGCAGCTTCAACCATCCCGGCTGCCCGCTGCGGGTGCAGTCCATCTTCTCTCATCTGGCCTGTGCCGACGACCCCGCACAGGACGCCTTCACCCATGCGCAGATTGACCGCTTCACGCAGTGGAGCGCAGCCCTACGGTCCAAGTTGGGTACAACGGGCATCCTTTGCCACATTCTCAACTCCTCCGGCATCGAGCGTTTCCCCGAGGCACAGATGGACATGGTGCGTCTTGGCATAGGCCTCTACGGCATCTCGCCTCAGCCCTCCGTCTCGTGCCATCTCCGCCCTGTCAGCACCCTCAAGACAAGGATTTCTCAAATCAAGTCCATCCCCGCGGGCGACAGTGTGGGCTACAACTGCCGTTGGATAGCCTCGCGCCCCTCGCGCATCGCCATCATCGCCATAGGCTATGCCGACGGCCTCAACCGCCATTTAGGCTATGGCAACGGGCGTGTACTTATAGGGGGCTGCCAAGTGCCCATCATCGGCTCTGTGTGCATGGACATGTGCTTCCTTGATGTCACCGACGTCCCCTGCCGCGAAGGCGATGAAGTCACCCTCTTCGGTCCCGCCGACCTCCTTCAGCAGCAAGCTGCCAGTGCCGGTACCATCCCCTACGAGCTTCTAACCTCTGTCTCGCCCCGCGTAAGGCGCACCTATATACAGGAGTAGCTCTCCAATTCCGACTGACATTCCCCTGCTGCCCCCTTTTGGATGGCTGTTCCCCCCTGAGGTGTAGAACAAACGCTGGAATAAAACATAATGCTTGTGTCAGGGGTGCGAAAGCCCCCCTGCAACAGCTGTGTGTCGAGTCAATTGGGGCAATTGCGGCAGGGCTTTTTTTGCAATGTCAGATTTTTTGTGTATTTTTGCAGTCTCTTGCAAGGTATGGCGGGGAGCTGGCGTTTGTGTTAGTAGGTTGATTGACACAAAGCTTGGACCTAAAGCCGTGCGAGATGCGAATGCGAGTATTTTTGAAAAAAATAATATTTGTTATGACAAAACATTTATCAGTCCTATGCATTGCCGCCGCGTTGCTCCTTAGCACCGTGGTATCCAGTTGCACCACCCAGCGCCAAGTCGTGTCGCTGAACGGCTACGAACGCACCGTGGCGCTCATGGCTCAGCAGATGGCCGCCGAAGGCTACATGCAGACCGGCGCCGAGTCCACATCCACCAACCAAATCAGCGTTGACAAGACAGTGACCTACTTCAACCGCTATGGCCGTGAGACAGGCTATTCGCAGAAGATGAAAAACAACCTCTACTACCACAATGTCTACACCTTTGCCGACAGCCTTGGCAACCAGGCCACCGTGACCACCCTCTACAAGCCCGAGACCATTGGCAACACCGTCTGCCTCGAAGAGTACGCTTTGGAAGGCTGCAAGACCTCCCTTCCGCAGGACTATGCACGCATCTGTTCCGGCGGCGGCCCCGTCTCCCGCAACCTCTCCCAGCTCTATACCGACACCACCGTCGAGGATTTGGACTACCTCAAATCTTCCTTAATTCTTGCGGGCGGCGCAGCCGTGCTGGGAGTGCTCCTCTTGGTCTTGTTGGGCGAGTAAACGTTGCTTTCCCCCCATGCCCGAGGGTACTGCCTCATTTTCGTACCTCGTATAGGGACCATACTCCATGGCATTTAGGTAATAGTTCAAAAAATCAAATCAATCGTTGCACCCTTGCACCATGAAACACAAGTATTTTGTCGGACGGATGAAGATGGCGGACGTAGTGGCCGCAAACCACACCCTCATACTGGCTATGCCGCGCTTCGGCATCGCTTTGGGATTCGGCGAACGCAGCGTGCAGGAAATCTGTGCGCAATACTCCCTGCCCGTAGACTTTGTGCTGATGGTCTTCAACGTCTACACCTTTGACGATTACCTGCCCGACGAGGAAGAGCTAAAGCGGACCGACTTCAGCCCGCTGGTGCCTTACCTCGAAGCCAGCCACCGCTACTACCTCAACGAGCGGCTTCCCCACATCCAGCGGCACCTGATGCATGTGGCCGGGAGTGCCGGCGAACGTTACGGCTCCATATTGAAAAGCTTCTTTGAAGACTACCGCAAAGAGGTGGTGGAGCATTTCGAGAGTGAGGAGTGCGACGTCTTCCCCTACCTGCAAGGGCTTTTGAACGGCTGTGCGGCGGCAAAACCCGTGTCCGACCATTTTGCCGACAACCACACCGATTTGGTCGACAAACTCAGCGACCTGACACAGATACTCTACAAGTATATCCCCTGCGAGGGCTTTGCCGAGGAGCTCAACGAACTCGTTTTCTCCATCCTGCAGCTCAGTGCCGACTTGGAGAAGCACGCCGTCATCGAAGAGAAAATCCTGCTGCCCTACATCTACCAGCTGGAAAGGAGGCGAGCCGATGAAACCTAAGCTCCAAGTGCTCGTGGCCGAGCCCAGCGACATCATACGCGAAGGGCTGCGCGTTCTGCTTGACGACGATGAGTTCGTCCTTCAGGCTCCGTTGCGCGAACTGCCTATGGATTTTGCCCAGAGGATAGCCCGCTCCCAGCCTGACATCCTCATATTGAATCCCACCCTGCTGAACACCCCGCCACGGATGCAGCTCGTCTCCATACAACAGGCGCGCACAAGCATGGCCGTGGTGGCATTGGTCTACCAATACGTCGACCCGTCTCTCCTGTCCCAGTTCAAGACAGTCTTGGACATACGGGAACGGGGCAGCCGCGTGGCCCAGTTGCTGCGCCAATGCTGCGCCCCCGAGGCCGAGGATGAAGAGGGGTACGAACTCAGCGAGCGGGAGACCGAGGTGCTCGTGCTCCTGGCCCGGGGGTGCAGCAGCAAAGAGATTGCCGACAAACTGAACATCAGCGTCCACACCGTGAACACCCACCGTAAAAACATCACCCGCAAGACGGGCATCAAGAGCGTGGCCGGCCTCGCGGTGTACGCCCTGCTCCACAACCTGGTGGCGGGATAAGCCAATTGAAAAATAAATAGATTGAATAACAACACAGTGAACGGGCAGCACACAGAACGGCTATGGAATGCCAACTACACCAAGGTGTGGGTGGCAAACTTCATGATATTCTTTTCATTCATGCTGCTGACCCCCCTGCTGCCTATCTACCTCAGCGAACAATTCGGTGCCGACAAGGACACCATCGGTCTGGTCCTGTTCGGCTACGCCGTCATGGCGCTCGTTGCAAGGCTCTTTTCGGGCTACGTGGTGGACAGTTTCCCCCGCAAGATGGTGCTCCTCATCAGCTTTACCGTCTTCACGCTCTTCTTTGTCGGCTACGTGGCTGCGGGCACGCTGATGCTCTTTGCCGCCGTGCGGACGGTCCACGGCATGCCCTTCGGCTTCACCACCGTGGCCAACAGCACCGTGGCTATCGACGTGTTGCCCTCCTCACGCCGCACGGAGGGCATAGGCCTCTATGGGTTGAGCAACAATCTGGCCTCCGCCATATCGCCCACCGTCGCCATCTGGATCTACACCACCACACACAATTTTGACATCATTTTCTGGCTGGCCATGGGCGTGGCTGCCGTGGGGCTGCTCATTGACGCCACCGTGACCACCCGTCCCCGCGCCGCGGTGAAAGGGAAGCAGCCCGTCTCCCTCGACCGTTTCTTCCTGATGAAGGGGTTGGGCGAAGCCCTGACCATGGTCTGCTTCGCCTTCAGCTACGGCGTTATGAGCACATACGTGGCTATCTACGGCAAGGAGCGGTTGGGCATTGAGGGCGGCTCCGGCACCTTCTTCCTGCTGCTCTCCCTCGGCCTTATCCTGTCGCGGCTGCAGGGCAACAAAGCCCTGCGGCAGGGCCGCATCACCCATAACGCCTCCTTGGGCGTGTGCGTTTCGCTGGTGGGCTACCTGCTGTTTGCAGCCCTGCCCAACGCCTTCGGCTACTATGCCGCCGCACTCGTCATCGGCCTCGGCAACGGCCACATGTATCCCGCCTACCAGAACATGTTTGTCGACCTTGCGCCCCACACGCAGCGCGGCACGGCCAACAGCTCCATTCTCGTGGCCTGGGACGTGGGCGTGGGCCTCGGCATCGTGGCCGGAGGAGTGCTGAGCCAGCATTGGGGCTACGGAGCCGCCTTCTGGACCGCATGGGTGGTCAACGCTGTGGGCTTTGCCGGCTACTGGCTCTATGTGAAAAGCCACTTCACCCGTCAGCGATTGAGATAGAAAAAACAAAAACGGAACAACATTTTGCAACCATGAGAACAGAAAACGGTAGTGTCAACGTCGTGGGCAGTCGCCCCCCGCAACAATCCAGCCTTGCGGCGGGGTGTGGACATCAAGCCCGTGCACCCCATCTGTGGCTGTTGTCTGCACGTTTTGTTGGGGTCGGCAAAAAGTTGCCCTCCCCAGGTTCAAGACACACGGCAGCCCCGGCAAGTGGGGACACCCTCTGCGGGGCAAGCACCCCCAGACCGTTATGGGGCGTTTTGACCCTGAAGAAACACAGCAAATAGAACGTTATTTTTAAACCATTAAAACAATAAAACGGAAATGTTACGCAGAATAAGAATCGGCTTGGCCATTGTGTTTTTTGTGGCCGTCACGCTGCTTTTTCTTGATTTTACAGGAGTGATGCATCTGTATCTCGGCTGGCTGGCCAAGGTGCAGTTGTTGCCCGCAGTGCTGTCGCTGAATGTGGCGGTGGTGCTGTTCTTTGTTGTGGTGACACTGTTAGTGGGCAGAACCTACTGCTCTGTAGTGTGCCCCTTTGGAGTGATGCAGGATGTCTTCATTTGGTTGGGAGGACGATGGAAAAAGAATCGTTTCCACTTCACAAAGGGCTGGCCCTGGCTGCGAGTGGCCATGCTGGCGGTGTTTGTGCTGCTGATGGCGCTTGGACTGAACGGGATTACCATCCTGATAGCTCCCTACAGTGCCTATGGTCGTATAGCAACCAACCTATTCCAACCTGTTTATATGTGGATTAACAACCTCTTTGCCTATTTTGCTGAGCGAGCAGACAGCTATGCTTTCTACAGCGTGGATGTGTGGGTGAAAAGTGGAGTCACGTTGGCAGTGGCCGCTGTTACGTTTGTGCTGGTGGGATTTGTTTCTTTCCGTTGGGGAAGAGTGTGGTGCAACACGGTATGTCCCGTAGGAACGGTGCTGGGATTCCTGTCCCGCTTTGCCCTGCTTAAACCGCGTATTGACACCGGCAAGTGCAACGGTTGCGGCAAGTGTGCCCGCAACTGTAAGGCTCAGTGCATCAATCCTGTTGACCATACCATTGACGGGTCTCGCTGTGTAGCCTGTATGGATTGCATAGAGAATTGCCACCAAAAGGCCATCGAGTTCCGCAGAGGGAAAGCCACGGTGAAGGATGAGACCGTTGACCCCTCGCGCCGCAAGTTTGTGGCCACCACGGCAGCTGTGGGTGCCGCTATGGCTCTACAAGCCCAAGAGAAGAAAGTGGACGGAGGTCTTGCCGCCCTCATTGATAAGAAACTGCCCGAGAGAGCTGTCCCGCTGAAGCCTTTCGGGGCAAAGAGCTTGAAGAACTTTTCGAGCCGTTGCACGGGATGCCAGCTGTGCGTGAGCGAATGTCCTCAGCATGTTTTGCGTCCCTCGCAGAAGTTTACCACCCTGTTGCAGCCTGAGATGGCTTTTGACAAAGGCTATTGTCCTCCAGATTGCACCCGCTGCAGCGAGGTTTGCCCCACAGGTGCCATACAGAAAATTGACACCGTCACAAAGAGTGCCATCAGTATTGGTCACGCTGTCACAGTTCCGGAGAACTGCTTGCAGGCTCAGGGTGTGGAGTGCAACGCATGTTCGCGCCATTGCCCAGCAGCAGCCATCAGCATTGTGAGCGATGCTTCGACAGGTCACAGCCGAGTGGCCGTAAACGAGTCGCGTTGTTTAGGCTGCGGTGCATGTGAGTATTATTGCCCTGTACGCCCGTTCAGCGCCATCTATGTGGAAGGCCGCGAGGTACACACTGATATCTAAGAAATTAACAACAGTAATAATCTAATCAATATCAACATCAAACAAAACTATGAGTAAGATTCTTGATACGCTTAGCGTAGTGAAAACGTACAAGTTCTGGAAAGAGCTTGTCATCATGACTCTCGGCATGTTTGTAACCGCTGCCGCTGTATACTATTTCTTGGTGCCGAGCAAACTGATTATCGGTACCATCTCAGGCCTTTCGATTGTGCTGGATAACATCTTCCAGGCTGCTGGCATCAACATCGGCCTGTCGGTCATCATTATGGCCATCAACGCTATTCTGCTGATTCTGGCATGGGTGCTGATTGGACATGAGTTTGGTGCCAAGACCGTCTACACAGCCATGATCCTTGGCCCGCTGACGGACGTGTGGGATGCCATCCTGCCGTGGCAGAAGATTGCCAATGAGAACTTGGTGACGGGTACCCCCTCGGTGATGGGCGACCCTTGGCTTGATCTTTGCTGCTTTGTCCTGCTGCTGAGTGCCTCGCAAGCCCTGATGTTCAGCATCAACGCTTCTACCGGCGGACTGGACATTCTGGCCAAGATTGTGAACAAGTATCTCCACTTCGACATCGGTACCTCGGTCAGCATCGCCGGTGCCGTAATCTGCTGCACAGCTTTCTTCATCAATCCGTTCCGTATGGTTGTCATCGGTCTTATCGGCACTTGGATCAACGGTCTTGTGGTCGACTATTTCACAGCTTCGCTCAATAACCGCAAACGTGTCTGCATTGTGTCGAAGGACTACGACCGTATCCGCCGTTACATCATCGACGACCTTCATCGTGGTTGCACACTCTATGAGGTGATTGGTGGCTACTCCAACGAGCGGAGCATTGAGCTGGAGGTGCTGCTGACCAAGGATGAGTTCAGCAACCTGATGGCTTTCTTGCGCGACAACGAAATCAACGCGTTCACCACCGCCGGCAACGTGAGCGAGGTGTATGGTCTCTGGACCAAGCACAGCAAGAAGAAACAGATTAAAGAACACGCAGACAATAGATAATATCTTATCACCCATTAATTATTTTTGCCACTATGAAAACCCCCAAACGCTACGACAAGAGATTCCTTCCCATGCTGTGGATAGGATTGATTCTTTGGATTGGTTCTATGGCCGTGATGTATTTTCTTGAGTCGACCGGCAAGTCACCCTCGGGACAGGAAAATCTCATGCAGATGTCCAAAGGGATGTTTCATACCATTCCAGTATTCACATTGCTGCTGCTCTGTTTCTTCCAACC
The DNA here is from genome assembly GCA_900318175.1 of uncultured Bacteroidales bacterium. GTDB lineage: Bacteria > Bacteroidota > Bacteroidia > Bacteroidales > P3 > Colimorpha. Next base: position 66,018 of record ONJQ01000010.1, read on the forward strand.
TATATTGGAAGAGCTGAGTTTCCGCCTGTGGGGCGTTGGCAAGAAGTGGAGCACCATTGTGTGCCTTGTGCTGATGTCCGTCTTCGTAATGAGTGAACTGAAGCTCTTTGGGCTCATCTTCATAGTGGCATTCATCCTTGTATGGGTGTTTGTCCGAAACCGTGTGGCACAGGTCTGGATCAATACCATTATCACCTCTTTGGCCTTCTCGCTGAGCCACATCTCCGGTTTTGGCGACTTCTCGTTGGGAATGGTCTTGGGCTTGGTCGATATTTTTGGTATGGCATTGGTGCTTTGCTGGCTCACTATCAATATCAATTTCTGGTTGGCTCCCTTGTTGCACGTGCTCAACAATAGTGTGAGCATACTGGTGCCCATGTTGTTTGTCTCCGATCCTATCACCTCATCCCATTCCATAACGATTGGTCCTCAAGAAGTCTGCAGCTATCAAACCACAGTCGAACCCTTCCGCTATTTCGCCGATAATAAGGAGCTGATGTCTCAAGATGGGCCATGTGGTCTTTTCCCGCCCGATACCACTGGCTTCGTCCTTGTGGGCGAACCCGCGCAAATAGCTTGCAGGCTTGCCGCCAGGGCCGACAGCACTATGCTAAACAACGTCGAATGGAAATACAACTACGATTGGCAGTCCAAGAATGCAGGTCTGGAAGAGCGTGTTGTCTTCCGTGTAAGCGACTATTCTAATCCCGACGGCAATTACGATTTCAACAATTTATTCTACAACGGGTTGCTCGACGACTATATCCGCGATGTGTCCCGCCTCATTGGAGACACCATCGTGGCCGATACCACCGAAATCATGATCCAAGAGGTTTGGGTGGTATACGACGACGGGCGAGAGGAACTATTCACTTCCGATAGTCCTTCCAGTTTATGGTCCGAGGTGATGGAGGGTAAAGTGTTGTTCAGCAAACCTGTCGAAGAGAACGATTCCACAGTCACTATCCACTACTACGCTTACGATGACATCCACTCCTCACCGCTGCTCGATATGCGTTCCACTCTCCTCAATATGTCATCCCACGACTACCGTATTGAATACCGCGATTCGCACAAGGAAACATTTATCATTTTCAAGTAACACAATGAAACAAGCGGCTTAACGCCCTCAAATAATTTAGTAATATGGATCGTAGAGATTTTCTTAAAAGCATGGGAGCCGGGGCATTGGTCACGGCAGCAATGGCTGCGGGTTGCGACTCGCCTAACAAAACCAAAGCCGAAGGGTTTGCTTCGGGCGAGGTGCCAACCGACAAGATGACCTACCGCACGGGTACCCATGGCGAGAAGGTGTCGCTGTTAGGCTATGGTTGTATGCGCCTGCCTTCGACAGAGGACGGTAAAGACGGCAACCAAACTGAAGGCGATCTGGATCAAGACCGAATCAACGAGCTTACCGACTATGCCATAGCTCACGGACTGAACCTGTTCGACACCGCCCCCCGCTATTGCAAAGCCAGGTCCGAGATTGCTATGGGCAAAGCGTTGAGCCGCCACCGCCGCGAAGAATATCTCGTCAGCACCAAGCTCTCCAATCAGAACCCCGACCTTTGGAACCGCCAAGGGAGTATAGAGATGTTCGAGCAGTCCTTGGAACGTCTGCAGGTGGACTACCTCGATTTCTACATGCTCCATTGTGTGGGACTCCCGGGGCGTGACCTCGACGGTAATGCCGTCTCGCCTCACGAGGCCTTCATGCGCCGTTTTATCGACAACGGGATGCTCGACTGGCTTATTGAGCAAAGGACCAAGGGCCGCATTCGCAACCTCGGGTTCTCCTACCACGGCGATGTGAAGGTCTTTGACGAGGCTTTGGCCATGCACGACAAAGTGCACTGGGACCACGTCCTGATCCAGCACAACTACATCAACTGGCAGCATGCCGCTTCGCTGGCTCCCGACGGGGAGGGCGACGCCAATTCCGAATACCTCTACGGCCAGTTGGCGGAACGTGACATACCTGTGTTTGTGATGGAGCCCCTGCTGGGTGGCCAGTTGGCCAATCTGCCCCAGTTCGCCGTCGAGGAGCTGAAGAGCCGCGCTCCGGAAAAGAGCCTCGCCTCGTGGGCTTTCCGCTTTGCAGGCACTCTGCCCCGCATCCTCACAGTGCTCAGCGGCATGACCTACATGGAGCACCTGCAGGACAACATCCGCACAATGGCACCCCTTCAGCCCCTTAGCGACGAGGAGCAAGGGCTGCTGCACTCCATCGCCGACCGCTACGTCGAGTTTCCCTTGGTGCCCTGCACGGGCTGCCAGTACTGCATGCCGTGCCCCTACGGCATCGACATCCCCGGCAACTTTGCCCACTACAACAAGATGGTCAACGAGGGCAACCTGCTGGACCGCCCTGACGACGATGCCACCACCGACCAGCGTCGCGCCTACCGCAAGGCCCGTCGCGCCTACCTGGTCAGCTACAGCCGCGCGGTGGAACAGTTCCGTCAGGCCGACCACTGCATTGGCTGCGGACGCTGTCTGCATGAGTGCCCGCAAAGCATCAACATCCCCGAGAAACTCGCCGCCATTGAGCATGTGCTCCGTGAGGGCTGATGCCCCCGCGGGGGGAGTCTTGGAATCCCGTATTGAAACAAACACCGTCCGGCACAGCGCCGCACAATAACTTAATATAGATACAAACAGTATGAGCATTCTATTTATCGGAACAACGGAGATTATTGTTATCGTTCTTGTCGTCCTGCTGCTTTTCGGCGGCAAGAAAATCCCCGAACTTATGCACGGCTTGGGCAAGGGGGTGAAGAGCTTCAAAGAGGGCATGAATGGCAGCGAGGAGCCCCGCCAACAGCAGGAGGACAAAGGGGCTGAGTCTGGGAAGTGAGCGTCTCACCACGCCACCATACCGTGGATTGTTGACCCCTGACCTCAAAAACCGCATTGTATATGGACTTTTGGGACCATATGGAGGCCTTGCGCAGTTGTCTGCTCAAGGCCGTGGTGGCCGCCGCGGTGGCCGCTGTGGCTGCTTTCTGCTTCAAGGGGCCGCTTTTTGCCGTGGTGCTGGCTCCCAGCACGGACGCTTTTGTCACTTACAGGCTCTTGGCAAGGGTGACGGGCTTCAAAACGGAGTTCCACGTGGCGCTGTTCAACCCTGAGCTGGCTCAGCAGTTTGTCGTCCATATGCGCGTGGCCCTATGGGCGGGGGTGCTTGCGGTTTCGCCTTACGTGGTCTACCTCCTGTTCCGTTTCGTCTCGCCGGGGCTGTACCGCCATGAGCGGCGGAGCGCCGTGAGGGCCGTGACGGGCGGCAGCGTGATGTTCCTGGCCGGGGTGGCGCTGAACTATTTTCTGATTTTCCCGCTCGCGTTCCGTTTTCTGGGCACCTACCAGGTGGACCCCAGTGTGAAGAACCAAATCTCGCTCACGTCGTATGTCGACATGCTGCTGCTGCTGTGTTTGCTGATGGGGGTGGTGTTTGAACTGCCGGTTGTGGCGTGGCTGTTGGCACGGGTGGGGCTGCTGCGGTCGCAGCCGATGCGGAGCCGTAGGCGGCAGGCCGTGGTGGCGGTGCTGGTTGCCGCCGCGGTGATCACGCCCACGGGCGACGCAATGACTCTTGCGCTGGTGGCGCTGCCGGTCTATGCGTTGTATGAGGCGAGCATTGGCGTGGTCCGCCGCGAGGAGCGGCGGCAGCAGCGCGGTGCGGCATGAATGGTTATGTTTTTTCAAAAAAAAAATAGCAGGTGTTGATATGAAGCGTTTCACTTTTTTACTGTTGGTCTCGCTGCTTGGCTGCACGACGCTGCAGGGGCAGCGGGCGGCGGCAAGGCTGGCCCAACGGGTGCTGGGCAGCGGGGCCGAAAAATTCGAGTTCAGGCACCAGCCCGGCACGACGGACTTTTTCACCCTCAGAACGGTCGGCCAAAGGGTCTACATTGCGGGCAATAATGACAATTCGATGGCCGTGGGGCTGAACTATTACCTGAAGGAGTATCTGAACGTGCATGTGTCGTGGTACCGGTTGGAGCCTGTGCGTCTGCCCAAGAGGCTTGCGCCGGTGGCGCAGCCGGTGACGCGGTTCTGCCAGGTGCCGCTGCGTTTCTTCCTCAACTACTGCACCTATGGCTATACAATGGCGTGGTGGCAGTGGGAGCAGTGGGAGCACTTCATTGACTGGATGGCCTTGAACGGCATCAATATGCCCCTTGCCCTTACGGGGCAGGAGGCAGTGTGGCAGCAGGTGTGGCGCGAGATGGGAATGACCGACGATGAGATACGCGCCTATTTCAGCTCGCCAGCCCATCTGCCGTGGCACCGCATGGCCAACCTCGACGGTTTCGGCGGCCCGTTGCCGCAGGGGTGGATTGACGGGCAGCGGGCCCTGCAGCGCAAAATCGTGGCCCGCGAACGGGAACTGGACATGACGCCGGTGCTCCCGGCTTTTGCGGGCCACGTGCCGCGGCAGATCGCGGAGTGGAACGCGGTGGCCGACATCAGGCGGCTGAACGGATGGTGCGGTTTCGAGCCCACCTATTTCCTCAGCCCCACCGACAGCCTTTTTGCCGTCATCCAGAAGTCCTATCTCTCCAAGCAGACCAAGCTTTACGGCTCGAACCACGTCTATGCCATAGACCCCTTCAACGAGATGGACCCGCCATCGTGGGATACGGACTACCTGGCCTCCGTTGCGAAGGGAATCTTCAACTCCCTGCTCCAAACCGACCCCGATGCGTGGTGGCTCCAGATGTCGTGGGTTTTCTACTACAAGCGGAACCAGTGGACCCCTGAGCGGCTGAAGGCCTACCTCACCGCTGTGCCGCAGGGACGGATGGTGCTGTTGGACTATTTCTGTGAGAAGACCGAGGTGTGGCGACAGACCGACGCTTTCTACGGTCAACCCTTCATCTGGTGCTATTTGGGCAACTTTGGGGGGAACACAATGCTGGTGGGCGACTTGAAGGGGCTCCACGCCCGTCTCGACAGCCTGAGACTTGCCCACAAGCCCAACCTCCTGGGCATAGGCTCGACGCTCGAAGGTTTCGACCCTTCGCCTCAGACTTTTGAGTTCCTTTTCGAGCACCCCTGGCATTTGACCCGTTCTGAAAATACCGTGGCGGAATTCACCCGCCGGTGGTCTTGCCTCCGCCAGGGCGAGCCCTCCACAAGCGCGCACGACGCCTGGCGTTTGCTGATTGATTCCGTCTACCGCGACTGGTCCTACTACGGCATGGGTACGCAGATGGTTGCGCGCCCCTCACTGTCCGGCCACGGCACCTACTACACCAAGCCCTATTACTCCTACGACAACTCCACGCTGCTCCGTGCCGTTCGCCTACTGATGGAGGCTCCCTCGAAAAGTCCGTCTTACCGCTACGATGTGGCCAACTTTTTGAGCCAATGGTTAGGCAACCACTTTATGGAGGTGCGTGACGCCTACACCGACGCCTACCGTCAGGGCGACACCGCCCTCATGCACCGCTATGCAAGCGTGGCCCTCGGCATGATGGACGATGCCGACGAGCTTCTCTCTACCATAGAGCCTTTTGATTATTATCATTGGGTGGAGCAGGCGCGCAGCTGGGGCAATAGCCCGAGCGAGAAGGACTATTACGAGACCTCGGCCCGCACGCTGCTCACCGTTTGGGGAGGCCCCGTGCTGAACGACTATGCCAACCGTATGTGGGGAGGCCTGTTGCGCGACTATTACCGTGCGCGGTGGAGCCGCTTTTTCCGCGCTGTCGACTCTTCTTTCACTGCCCGTGTGCCGTTTGATCAGCATAGGTTTGACAGCACCCTCTCGCACTTTGAGCAGCAGTGGGCCCGCACCGGCACTCCCGCCACTCAGCGGCAGCGGCAGGGTGTCACCCTCGAAGTGGCAGGGCGCATTCTGGACCGCGAGGCTTCGGGCTATTACGCCGTCCCCAATCGCGCAAGGCAGGTGTTGTCGGACTATCTGCGCCGATTCCCCGAGGCGCAACTGCAGGATGTCTACAAACTCTGTTTTCAGGACATCTACGGCCCCGGCCACATCATCAAGGACTCTGCCTCGTGTGTCCAATACATCATCCGCGAGATGGAGCAGGTCGACACCGCCGACACTCGCTATCCGGACTACGAATATGCCGGAGTAGAAGGCAACTATGTGCGAGTCAACATCAAGGTGTTGAAGCAGGGGAGGTTCGATTTGGGCCGCTTTGTCCAGCTCCTCATGCTCAGTGCCCGTCAGGAAAAGCCCATGCCCATTTATGATTGGCGTGGGCAGTGGCAGCGGTTGCAGACCATGCTTGGCACCTTGCAGCCACGTCCGCACAATTTTGAGGCCGACGCCTCCCTGCTGCAGCAGATGTTCGACCGCGGTGAGTATGTGTTCCATCATAGCACACGGTTCAACCAAGCCTACGGGCCGCACTATCGCCTCATTCGCCGCGACCTTTTCGAGCAAGAATTGCTCCCTGTCCTCCAAATGAGGTAGTCGCCCTCTTGGCTCTGCCTCATCCCTTCAGTGCTCACGCAGTCCCCTTCAAGAATGCACGTCGACATGCTATGAAGGCGGAAGTATGTCCCTCCCCAGCTGCCCAAACGGTCAGTATGGAATAGTACATCAAGTAGCGTGTGTGGACGCTCCGTAGCGGGGTGGAGCATCTGCCCCGGCCTATTGTTTATGCAAGCGGAGGCGGGCGTGACTTTTCAACACGCTGTTGAAAAGAAAAGATGTTAAAAATTTTGTAAATTGAGGGATTAGACGTATCTTTGCAGTGCACTTTTCAAAGGGCTGAAATCTTTATTTATTCTAATAGTAATCTAATAAACAGTATTATGGCACTACATATTATCAACCATCCCATGATTCAGCATAAGCTGACAATCATGCGTAAGAAAGAGACCGGCACTCGCGAATTCCGCGAGCTGCTGAAGGAAATCGGTATGTTGATGGGTTATGAGATTACCCGCGACTTTCCGTTGAAGAATGTGGAGATAGAGACGCCCATGCAGCCCATGGTGGCACACGAGCTGGCGGGCAAGAAGGTGGTTGTGGTGCCCATTCTGCGTGCCGGGCTCGGCATGGTGGAGGGGTTGCTCACCCTCATCCCTGCTGCCAAGGTGGGCCATATTGGCATGTACCGTGACGAAAAGACACACGAGCCCGTGTTCTACTACTACAAGATGCCTGAGGGGAAGGACCGCATGGTGATTCTGACCGACCCCATGCTGGCCACCGGCGGCAGTGCATGCGACGCTATCAAGCGTCTGAAGACCGACGGCTATTCGAACATCCGCATGATGTGCCTCGTCTCCGCTCCCGAGGGCGTGAAGCGCGTGCAGATGGAGCATCCTGAGGTGGACATTTACACCGCCTCGCTCGACGACGGGCTGAACAAGGACTGCTACATCATGCCGGGTCTTGGCGATGCTGGCGACCGCATTTTCGGCACCAAGTAAACTCTCAGTAAGTTGGACTCTAATCCCATTAAATATTATCGTTATGACAAAAATTAATACCAATGAGGCTGTCTATGATGCAAGGCAGCTGGGCAGAGGCAGGATGCTCGTTTTGGGTTTCCAGCACATGTTTGCAATGTTTGGTGCCACTATTCTGGTGCCTACTATTACGGGGTTGTCGGTGTCGGCAACCCTTTTGTTTGCCGGTTTGGGAACGCTGTTGTTCCACTGGTTCACCAAGATGAAGGTGCCGGCTTTCCTCGGCTCCAGTTTCGCCTTTCTGGGCGGCTATGCCACGGTCGTGGCCATGGGCACCGAGATGGGCATGACCCAAGCCCAGGCCTTGCCCTACGCCTGTGTGGGCGTTGTGGCCGCCGGACTGCTCTATTTTGTGCTTGCCGCCGCCTTTAAACTGTTTGGCGTGAAGCGTGTCATGAAGCTCTTCCCGCCTGTGGTGACGGGTCCCATCATCATCTCCATTGGCCTCATCCTGGCTGGCACCGCTGTCAGCAGCATCCTCACCAATTGGTGGGTTGCCTTGGTGGCCATCCTCGTTGTCATAGTCTGCAACATCTGGGGCAAGGGGATGATAAAGATTATTCCCATCCTGCTGGGCGTGCTGGCCTCCTACGTGGTGGCTGCCATCTTCGGACAGCTGGAACCTGAAAAGGTGCAGTCGCTCCACGATGCTGCGTGGATAGGCTTACCGTTCTATTGGGAAGACACAGGCATACATGCTTTGGGTTCGGGCAATTGGAGTTTCCTCATCACCGCCATTGTGGCCATCATGCCCATAGCTCTTGCCACGATGATTGAACACATCGGCGACATGTGTGCCATCAGTTCCACCTGCAACCGCAACTATTTGGAAGACCCCGGTTTGCACCGCACCCTGATGGGCGATGGTGCTGCCACCATACTGGCCTCACTCTTTGGCGCTCCCGCCAACACCACCTACGGCGAGAACACCGGTGTGTTGAACCTCACCCGCGTTTTCGACCCCCGTGTAATCCGCATTGCTGCTGTCATAGCCATCGTCTTCAGTTTCTCGCCCAAGTTTGCAGCCCTCATCTATGCCATGCCCACTGCCACTATCGGCGGTGTGTCGCTCATCCTTTATGGCATGATTTCCTCTGTGGGTGTCCGCAGCCTTGTTGAGAACCGCGTCGACCTCACCGACAGCCGCAACCTCATCATCACGGCTCTCACCATCACCCTTGCCGTGGGCATCAGCTACGGCTGCGAGGGCGGTGCCCTCCATTTCGGCAGCATCGGCATCTCAGGTCTTGCCGTGGCCGCCATTGTGGGCATTCTTGCCGCCGTTATTCTGCCCAACAGGGAAGGGGAGACGGAAAATGCCGAGATTGACATGATGGAGGAAATTGAGCAGACAACCAAATGAAATGAAAAGTGAAATGGATGTGCGCATCTATTTCACTTTTCCATTTTTCGAATCATAATAACACATCTTCATGAAAAAAGTTATTGTCATTCTTCTCTTGCTGTTGCCTATTTTGGCAACGGCCCAGCGCCCTAAACACAGCCTCAATGCTCCAGTTTCGGTGCTTCCGCGCAATGTCATCTTCGTTGTTGGCGACGGCATGGGCACCGCACAGGTCTACACCTCCATCGTTGCCCGGCGCACTGCCCCCAGCGCCTTTTTGCGCTTCCCCTATACGGGCTTTTCGCGCACCTATTCCTACAATCGCTACACCACTGACTCCGGGGCTGGCGGCACAGCCCTCATGACGGGTCACAAGGTGGAAAACCGCCACATTGCCAAAGGCCCCGATGGCACCGACTACAACTCCTTCCTCATCAACGCGAAGCGCTTTTTCGGCAAGGCCGCGGGATTCGTGGTCACCAGCAGCGTTCTCGATGCCACACCGGCTTCCACCTATGCCCATGTCACCGACCGCAAGCTTTTCGACAGTATCAGCCTCCAAATGGCTCAGTGCCCCTTTGAGGTGATGATTGGCGGCGACCTGAATCATTTCCTCCCCGCTAACCGCAAGGATGGTCTCTCCCCGATTGACACCCTCCGTGCACGTGGCTACGACATGGTTTACAACATCATGGACATGACCCAGAGCCGCAGCCCCAAAATCTGCGGTCTCCTCACTCCGGACAATCCTCCCAAAGCCATGGACCGCGGTCGCATGCTCACCCTCTCTGCCCTCAAAGCCATTGAGACCCTCAATCGTTGCGACAATGGTTTTGTGCTGATGATCGAGGGCTCGCAAATCGACTGGGCGTGCCACGATAACGACAGCCTCTATCTGGCAGCCGAGATGGCCGACTTTGAAGACATGCTCAATGCCGTGCTCGATTTTGCCGAACGCGACGGGCAGACCCTCGTCGTGGTCACTGCCGACCATGAAACAGGCGGTCTCACTCTCAACAATGGCAGCATTGAGGAGGGCACCAGCCGCCCCACGTGGTCCACTGGCGGACACACGGGTGTCATGGTCCCCGTCTTCTCTTACGGCCCTTCTGCCAACCTTTTCAGTGGTGTCATGCAGAATACTGATTTCTACAACAAACTTATGCTCCTTATGGGCAGCAGATTGAACTAAGTACTTGAATTCGTGAATGTGTGAACGTGGTGATTATTTCCTGAATGTGTCAATGTGTGAATGTGTAAATCGATTTTTGTATTAGCATATTCGCACATTGGCGCTTTTTTGAATTATCACATTATAAATGCTCTATGATTAAATTCTGTGTACGATTAGTGCAGCGCTGGCTGCCCGAACCTTTCATCTTTGCTATCATCCTCACTCTTGTGGCCGCTGTGCTGGCCATGCCTATCTGCCATCAAACGCCCCTTGAGGTTGTCGACCACTGGGGTGGCGGTGTGTGGAATCTTCTTGCTTTTGCCATGCAGATGTCGCTGGTGCTTGTCTGTGGCTCCACGCTGGCTGCGGCTCCCGTCGTCAAGCGGGGCATCAGTCTTTTGGCCGCTATCCCCAAGACGCCTGTTGCCGCCATTGCACTGGTCACCGCCATCTCCGCTCTTGCCTGCTGGCTCAACTGGGGTTTCGGCCTCATCGTCGGTGTCATCTTTGCCAAGGAGATAGCCCGCAAAATGCCTACCATTGACTATCGGCTGCTTATCGCTTCGGCCTATAGCGGCTTTGTGGTGTGGCATGCTGGCCTTTCGGGCTCCATCCCCCTGACCATGGCCACTCCCGGCGAGGCTCTCACCAAGGCCACCAATGGGGTGCTCACCGCCCCTGTCCCCATCTCGCAGACCATCCTCGACCCTCACAACATCGTCATTGTGCTGGTGGTCATGCTGGCCATCGTAGTGACCAACTCCCTGATGTATCCCAAGAAAGACATTGTCTCCGTTGATCCCGCTCTCCTTGAGGAAGAGGCTCCCGCACCCAAACCACAGCCTGGCTCCCTTACTCCTGCCCAGCGCATGGAGCATTCGCGCCTTCTTTCGTGGATTGTGGCAGCCCTTGGTTTCACCTATCTCATCTATCATCTTGGCTGGGGAGGCGGCTCTTTCGACCTTGGCAGTGTCATCATGCTCTTCCTTTTCTTGGGCGTGCTGCTCCACGGCACCCCCTTGGCCTATGTCCATGCTTTTACCACAGCCGCCAAGGGCGCTGCGGGCATCATCCTCCAGTTCCCCTTCTACGCGGGCATCATGGGCATCATCACCGGCGTGGGTGCCAGCGGCATCTCCTTTGGCACCGTGCTGGCCAACGCCTGCATCTCTGTCTCCAACGCCACCACCTATCCGCTCCTCACCTTCCTCTGCGCTGCAGTGCTCAACATGTTCGTCCCCTCGGGCGGTGGCCACTGGGCCATCCAAGCCCCCATCATGTTCGCTGCTGGTGCCGACCTGGGTGTGGACCCCGGCCTGACGGGTACCGCCATAGCCTGGGGCGACGCTTGGACCAACCTCATACAGCCCTTCTGGGCCATCCCCGCATTGGCCATTGCCAAGCTCGACGCCAAAGACATCATGGGCTTCTGCCTCATTGACCTCGTGGTGACAGGCATTGTCATCTGTAGCGGCCTCCTGATATGGGCCATGTAGGCTTAGGCCTATTCCTGTGTGCAAATGCTCTAATTGATTACATATAAGCAGGTTCAATTGATTTGACTATGGAGGCACCTATCGCGGCAGTCAATAGTATGCAGGGACTTTACAACATGGCCCTTGCCCTTGCCACCCGTGCGCATGAGGGGCAGGTGGACCATGCCGGGGCTCCCTATATCCTGCACCCCATTCGTGTGGCGGAGCGGTGCCGCACCATGGAGGCCAAGATTGTGGCCCTGCTCCATGACACCATCGAGGACACCGACCTCACTCCCGCCTTTCTGCTCCAACAAGGTTTCCCTACCTCCCTTGTCGAGGCCGTTATCTCTGTCACTCGCCGTGAGGGCGAGGACTATGAGGAGTATGTCCGTCGCGCAGCTGCCAACCATATTGGGCGCGAGGTGAAAATCGCCGACCTCGAAGACAACATGGACCTGCGGCGGCTGCCGGAACTGACCGAAAGGGATGTGGCTCGCACACGTAAATACCTCCATGCGTGGCACTATCTGCAAGACCCAATTTCTTTGCCGGATCGTTGAAGTGTTAATTATTTTGAATGATGGAATGCGTAAATGTGTGAGTACGTGAATCGATAGTTGAATTGAAGTATTAACGAATTGGCGTGTTGTGTTAATTTTGTTTTTCATTTCTCTTTTTTCGATTTAATTTTTGTATCTTTGCAAATTGTTTATCTGTATTTCATTGTAAACTATGAACTATCTTGACATTATCAACCATTATCCCGACTTCCCCAAGGAAGGCGTCGATTTCATTGACATTCTGCCCTTCCTCCACAATAAGGAAGCCTTTTCCCAACTGGTTGCCGACATCAACGCACATACTCATTGCCCCAATGTTGCCACTGTCGAGGCTCGTGGATTCCTTTTCGCCTCGCCGCTGCTCACACATTCTTCGTTAGTGCAAAACGTTATTCCTATCCGCAAGAAGGGCAAACTGCCCTACGGCGAAGGCGACCTGCACGATGTCCAAATCCAGAAGGAATATGGCAGCGACCACGTCTTCTACCGCCTCAGCGACATTGCTGCCGGTGTTCCCGAGGGCGACACCTTCAACATCACCTTCTTTGACGATGTGCTGGCCACCGGCGGCACCGCCATCGGCATTGCCCAGGCATTGAACCGCGAGGTGATAAACGTGAATGGCAAGGACTACAAAGTCAAGGTCAAAGAGTTCCTCTTCCTTGTCGAGTTTCCCGACCTCTACGACCACAATGTCCTCAACGCCATCGCGCCTGTCCACTCCTTTGTTCAAATCAACGGCGACTAAAATCCGTTTCGACCTTTTTTTAATAGTATCGATAATAATCAATCCCAAAACCCATGAAGAGAACATTATTCATTTTGGTGGCTGCCCTGTGCCTCTTTTTCACCTCCTGCTATAAGGAGTCGCACTACTCCGTAGAATATCATGACCAGTCAACTTCCCTTGCCAACATTACTCTCTTTGAGTACGACTATAACTACGACTTGGTCAAGACACAAGAGATCAAATATGCCGAGCCAGGCAAGATTTACGACCTTACCTCCTCCGACTTGGCTCACTATGTAGTGGTGGGTGTCGAAGGCACCGTCAACGGACGCATCATTGAGTGGTATTCAGCCAATACCTTCCAGCTCGATTCCAGCAAACCCATCCACATCGACGTGAGTTTTGTCGGCATGTCCACCTCCGAGGAAAACCCCGTCAACCCGTCCGACCATGTCCACCGCTACTTCCATAAGTGAAGTGTGGCATGACAATTGGCTTGAAGGGGTAGGAGTGTAGGTGTGCTAATTAATCTGTGAATTCGTGAATGTGTGGATGTGTAAGTCAATCAACGGATTGACACATTCTCACATTCACGTTTTTTTGTATTCTGTTTTTACGCACCTTCTTTTTACGTGCGGTCTTCCTTCGCTCCATGCTGTTTTGCCCTTTGTCCCTTTTTAGTCATTTATTCGTCTCCAGGAGGAACAAATGAGGAAGAACAATTAGATAAATGACCTACAAGGAGTGGAGGAAGGGCGTGGGAGGTCCTTTGTGACAGGTTACACGATAATGTCGCGGATAAGGATGATGGCAAGGATGATGGAATAGACGAATTTGAGACCGGTCCCGGTGAGGAAGCCTACAAAGGCGCCCCATGCGGCGCGGAGGGCGTCGTGCGAGGCCTTGCCACTTATCAGTTCGCCGACAAGCGCCCCGATAAAAGGCCACAGAATCACGCCCAGCAGTCCTTGCGGACCGAAGGGGAGCCCCACAATGGAGATGACCAGCCCGATGTTGCAGCCCCAGATACCTGCTTTGCTACCACCGAATTTCTTGGTGCTTAGCGAAGGCACTACGTAGTCCAACACCGTGATGACGGCGGCAATGCCGGCGGTGATGAAGAGGAATGTCGCCGAAAAATTGTCAACGGAAGTAAAACTGAGCACTAAGAGGGCAGCCCAGCTGAGGGGAGGCCCCGGCAGTCCTGGCACTACGGAGCCCGCTATGCCCACAAGGGCAAGGATGATGGCAAGGATGATGAGAAATGTTTCCATGGGAGATTGGATGCGTTAATTAGTGAATGTGTCAATATTTGAGTCGGTTTTCAGCTTTCATTTTTGAACGAGAGAGTTGAAAAGGGCGCGCAGTCGGTCGGTGTCGGCTATCAGCTGGCGCAGCTTTTCGAGCTGGCGTGCGTTGCGCGAGCACGGGATGTAGAGCTTTAAGTATCCGCCCTCGGCATACTTCTCATGCAAGTGCTGAAGGGTGCGCTGCCATTGTGCTTCGCGGTCCAAGCCGGGGTAGTGGGAGAGGCCGTACTGGATGGTGCGGCGTACAATGGTGACGGGTTCGATGTCGCGGTCGGCTTCTGCCACAATCTGGCCGTAGAGGCTTCGGGGCATGGCTGAGGACGAGGCGCGGTGGTCCTCAGCGGCCTGTGCCATGGTCTCTATCTCGTCCGGGGTGAACCATTGAGTTAGTTGCTTGTCCCCGCGGATGATGCGACCGGAGACAAGGTGGTGATGCTCACGCCCCTCCACGACTCCCGTGTCGTGGTAGGCGGCAATGGTATAGACCATGTCGGGGTTGAGGTTAGCCGTCCCCTGCTTTTCCAGCATGTTCCGCAGTTCCATGCTTTGCGCCATGACGGTCTGGATGTGGTCCGGCCGGTGTGCTGCATCGAAGTGGTTGTAGCGCGGCAGTATCTCAGCCTCGACATAGTTGAGCAGCGATGGGGTGACCATGGGGTAGGTCATCTTTTGGAAAGCTTCGCGCGGGGAGCCGTCGCGCATATACACCACCCCGCAACGGGTGTAGCCGCGCCCTGCGATGATGTGCAGCATGATGGGATTGTCGCGGTGTGTGTCCACCCGGACGGAGGCGCAACGCTCTTCGGCAAACGAGAAAGCACTGCGGGCAATGCCCTGCACCCCTGGCGCGCAGGCCAGCCGGTGCAGGGTGCCGTAAGGGGTTGTATCGTCAATCCACTGGCCGTCCTCAATATAAGCGTAGGTCGGTTCGGGATCCAGCAGCAGGGCGAAATAGCCCACAATCTGGCCCCCTTGCAGGATGACGTGGCCTATGCCGCGAGCCATGTCGCTGCCAATCAAGTCAGGACCGGGGTATCCCACCCACTGCGAAGCATTGCCGACGGCACGCATGATGCTGCGTGAATGGTCAATAAGCTGCATGATGTGCTCCAAATCGGGCCGGTCGGCAGGGCGGATGGAGTAGGCGGTGGCCATGTTGAGAATTAAATTCTAATAATAATTAGTAATTGGTAACTATTAGTTGATTAAAGGATAGCTTCGATGGCTTCGACGATAGCGGTGTTGGGAGCTGTGGGCTCAAAGCGGCAGACCACGTTGCCCTCGCGGTCAATGAGGAACTTGGTGAAATTCCATTTAATGTCAGGGTTTTCGGCATAGAGGCTGTCCTGAGCCTTGAAGGCTGCGTGGAGGTAGGCTCCGCGCGGGTCGGTGGTGTCAAAGCCGCCAAAGGGGGCCTTGCTCTTCAGCCATGTGTAGAGGGGGATGGCCTGCTCGCCATTCACGTCGATTTTGGCCATCTGCGGGAATGTGGTGCCATAAGTGCCGGTGCAGAAAGCGTGAATCTCCTCGATGGTGCCGGGAGCCTGTTCGCCAAACTGGTTGCAGGGGAAATCAAGAATTTCCAGACCACGGTCGTGGTAGGTGGCATAGAGAGCCTGCAATTCGGCATACTGCGGAGTGAAACCGCATTGTGTGGCGGTGTTCACCACCAGCAGCACTTTGCCCTGATAGTCGGCGAGCGACACCGTGTCGCCCGTGCCGTTCACGATGTTGAACTGATAGATGTTGTCGGTGTTGGTTGTCTCGGCAACCTCGGCTTTTTTCTGGTTGCAGCCGCACAGCATCATGGTTGCTGCAATGCAAAAGGCAAGAATCTTAAATTGTTTCATTGTTGTGTACTTTGTTGATAATTATTTTGTTGTATGCAATCTTTTGGGTCTAATAATAATTGCAAATATACAAAATAATCTTCAACTTTGGATGTCTGTTCTCAAAACAGTGTTACAAATCCGAAAGGTCCCTGCCGAGATGTTTGTCAGTAGAATATCTTCTCAGCGGGATAGTTGCCCACTTGCACCAGCAGGATACTATGCGATGCGGGTAGTATGTCGGTCAGCCGCAGGGTAGCAGTGGCGACGGGGCTGCAATGGTACAGCTCCTTTCCGCTGATGTCGAAAATGCGGACGGGTAGGGGGGTGTCGGCATAGATGCAGAGCATCCCGTCCCTGCACACAAGGCTGTAGTTTCGTTCTCCCTCCGTCGTTTCGTCGATGCCGACGGGGAAGTCCTCAACAAAGTTGTGGAAGTAGCTCCATCGTTCGGTGTACGATGCAAGGCTCCCGCGACGTATATGTACCGCTATATCGGGGTCTATGCCGTCGAAGGAACCCCACGACACCTGCGGAGCTATCTCGTCAGCCGAAATGATTGTGGACACCCCTGTGCATCCGGCAAAAGCCTCTTCGCCAATACTGATAACCTTCTTCGGCAGGACGATGCGGTGCAGTCCCGCGATGCCATAAAAAGCGTAGGGGGCTATGCGATAAGTGTTGCTGGGGATGACCGTGCTTCTGCATCCGCTGACAATCTGTCCGTTGTTTTTATCGTAGATGGCATTGCAGCTGCTGCGGCTGTCATACTTGGTGTTGGCGGAATCAACAGTGATTGTGTCAAGGCTGGTACATCCTGCGAATGGGTTATGCCCTATGTATAATACCGATGCGGGGATGTGTATCGATGTCAATCCGCTACAGTCTTGGAAAGCAAAATCGCATATCTCCGAGATGGAGTTGGGCAGTGTTAATTGACGAAGACCGTCAAAGCCGACAAAAGCTTTCTGGTCAATACGCCGCACATCGTCGGGTATCACTGTGGCAGCGCAGCCGGCGACCAGCCATTTGTTGGCAGTATAGATGACGGCGTTGCAGTCCCCACGGCTGTCAAATACCGCATTGTCCGGGTCTACTGTCAGCGAGGTGAGCCCCCGGCAGTGCGCCAGACACATATATCCTACACTGCGTACTTTGGCGGGAATATGGAAAGACCGTAAAGCGGTGCAACCGTCAAAAGCGTAGTTCCCGATAACCTCTAAACTGTCCGGCAGGACAATTGCTGCAAGCTCCTCTATGCCCTGGAAAGCACGTGATGCAATGGAGGTGACAGTGGGCGGGATTGTGGAACGCCGGCAGCCGCAAACCAGTTTGTTCTCCCGTGTGTCGATGTAAGCGTTGCAACCCTGCGGCGTGGCGTAGGCACTGTTGCCCGATAGCACAGCCATGCTGTCAAGCTCCGTGCAGTACGAGAAAGCCCCATACCCTATGTGTGTCACCGTTGCGGGAATGGTAATGCCCGTAAGGCTCCGACAATGGGCAAAAGCATAGTCTTCGACCACCGTAACTGGCACCGTGTGCAGCACCGAGTCGTATGGCCAGTCGGCATCGGGCTCGAAAAAGTATTCCCAGTACGAGGCACTATCGGGCAGGACAACATGCCCTGTTATGGCCGAATCCTGCTGGGTGACAAAAGCATTATATTCCCCGCAAGAAATCCTGATACGATGGCCCGAAGGCGAAACCACCCAGTCGTTTTGACCAACAGCCGTTGTGGCAGCGGCCATAAAGAATAATAAATATACAATCCTTTTCATGATAATATTTATGTTTAGATGGGTTCTTTTATTCTCTTGAAAGTCTCGACAGGTCGGTGGAAAAACCGATGTGCACAGGATATAGGTTGATGTGCTGCCCGTTACCGGTATCCATGTGGCTGAACATGGGCAGCAGGCTGCTCTCTATGTAAAAGCCCAGAATTCCCCAGTTGAGCGACAGTCGCAGGTCGCAGGTGAAGAAATAGTTCTTCCAAGTGGCCGTGCTTGTTTCTGTTGTGGTATTGATGCCGTTTTCGTAACTCTTATACGTCTGCTCCGTAAGGGAGGGCATTGACAGCCCCGGCAACAGCTCCACTTGGCAGAACAGACCCGTGTGCGAAGGTTTGGCAAAGAGGTTGAACTGGATGGGAAACACCATGTTCGTGTTGTTCACTTGGCTCTGCCAGCCTCCGCGGTTGGCTACATCGCGCTGTCGGAACCCCTGCATGCAGTTGGTGGACTGGTAGTAGACGTAGGGTGCGTTGAAATAATAATGGTCGAACCGAAACCCGATGCCGACGCCGAGGCTCCAATGCTCGTGCATCACAAAAGCGTAGCCCAGTTCATATCCCGCCAAGTGGAACTTCCATTTCAGACTATACGCACCACCGCCTACGGCAGGGTCAATACCCCCGTACCCTTTCAGCACACCGTCGCCCCAGTTCGACCACCCTGCCATCAGTTTGTAGAACAGCCGGTCGTCAAGCTTGTCGTAACGGTAATGTACCACGGGTTCCGTGTCGACATTGATGGCGTTTGCATCCACACTCCCATTCTCTACATACTCCATGGCCACCTGCTTGTTGCTGGAACCGACTGTGATGCCATAGCTCTTGGCTGCAGGAAGCACGGTGAGTGTCCTCCCGGTGTAAAAGAAAAGGTTGTCGGGATGTTGTTCCGGACTGCCGGCATAGACGGCCACCCGCACACAGTCCACCGTGTCAGTCACTATGGCCACATGGCAACCCGCCGTTATCCTTACGCTGTCTATCCGTTGCACCTCCTGGTTCAGGATGCGCATAGGCACCTGCTGAGCCGTCGCTGTGCCCGCGACCAGCAGGCATATCGTTGTCAAAAGAATGCTCTTCATGTTTGTTTTCTGTTTAAGATTATTGCTGTTTAGTCGTTTGTCGCTACGAGTACCAACCGCAGTCCGACGTAGGTCAGTGGGTAATCGGCAGAGGCGTAGCCGCGATAATACACTCGGCAGTCTTGGTCGTTGGAATGGTAATGCCCCCCGCGCACAACCATCAGGTCGTTTTCCCAGTGTGGCGGTCCTTGCGGGTCGGTCTGCGCCTCAGCTGGATATGGAGCGTAGATGTCGCTGCACAGTTCCGCCACATTCCCGCTCATGTCATACAGCCCGAGTCTGTTCGCTTTCAATTGACCCACAGCATGCAGATGCCCGCCGCTGTTGTAGTAGTTCCAGGCCACCTCGTTCGAGTAGTATGCACCGCTGAAACGGTCGCTCATCGAGCCGTTACGTCCACCGCGTGCCGCATACTCCCATTCCGACTCGGTCGGCAGCCGCAGCCGCAACCTCGAAAGGTGTTCGATGCGGGTCAGAAACGTGTCCACCTCGTCGCGCCGCATGCCCTCCATGGGCAAACTGGCGGTCTCGATGGTATAATGGCCGTCCATGCCGGTGCCGTCGCCCATGATGTCATACCACTGCTTGCGGCTTATCTCGTAGCGTCCCAGCCTAAAACCGCTGATGGTGACCTGATGCACCGGCGTCTGTTCTGTCCATGTGGTAGAATCAAATCCCGGCATTGCAGGGAAAGTGAACTGCACCCCCATGTAAAAAGTGCCACCCTCCACCTCCACAAGGTCTTCGGCCATTTGGCGAATCGACTCCCGTTGTGCCGCTGTTGCTTCGGGTGCCCAAACAATGCCCAATTCACGCAAAGTCGGCTCGGGAGCTTCCTTTGCGCACCCTGCCACAACCAGACAGACAGTAACTATGTTGAATATTTTCCTCATATTGTTTAATCCTTAATGGGTTGAATAAAATATCATTCTCGATTCTCAGTTTTCAATTCTCAATCCCCTCATCAGAGCATTCCTATTTTCTGTCCTGTGGCAATAAGGCGGCAGGCCAGATTGTGGCATGTCTCTTTGTGCTCGGGGCTTGCAACAAGGTCTTGCCTGTTCTCGACACGGCAGCCATACACCACCAGCCTGTCGCTCTCGCACAGTTGCGGCTGTGCTGACGTTGCGGGTTCCAGATGCTCAACGGGCACGGCTTCTGTAGGCAGGGACGCTGGCTTTGTGGCCAAAGGTTCGTTTATGGCATGCCGTTTCATCTGCGCTATGGGGTGTGCAACGACACGGGGTTGGACGGATGGACTATCGCTCTCGGTTGGTTCAATGGCGGTTGCCGGTTTGGCAGAGGCAATATATCCCGTCGGAGTTGATACGGTTCCGCTTCCCGTCTGCGACGGACTCCGCAACAACACGGCAGTAGCAAACAACACGGCAATACAGGCTGCAGCACCCCATCGCCACCAGACAACGGCGCGGGCGGGATGTCGTTTCAACGCATCTTTGTATTGGTATTGGACATCGGGAGGCGTTACTATCGGCTCGTCGCTGTAATACAGCCTGTATTCCTGCTCGATGTCGTGATGTTCGCGGAGAAACGCCTCCACCTCCCTCCGCTGCCCTTCGTCCAACAGTCCCTCGTGGTATTGCAGCAGCATGGCCTCGTAATTATCAGTGGTAATCATCTTCATTATCTATATAATATATAAAGAATTTTGTTTCTATCTGTTCTCAGTCAAATATTTCCGAGCCTTCACCCTTGCCCGGTACAGGTAGGTTGCAACCTGTTGCTCGCTCAGTCCCGTCATCTCGGCCATCTCTTTGTAGCTGTATCCCTCCAAGTCGTGCATCAGCAACAGCATCCTCTGTGTGTCGGGCAATGTGGTCAGCATCTTCTCTATGCTGTCGTGCAACTCATAGTCTTTATGGGGATTGTAGCTCTCGCCGGGAATCATCTCCTCTTTGGTTAGTTTTTTTCGTTGCCGGTATCTGTTCACCAATCGCCGGTACAGCACTCGCATCAAATAGCCTTTTGCACCGTCTGCCCCCACTTCCCAGCGGTGTTCCCATAGGGTGACAAAACTGTCCTGCACGGCATCGTTGCTCTCGTCCTCATCGCCCGTGTAGCGCAGGGCGAAGCGGAACAGGTCGTCGCTGTATTTGTCTACTATGAGGTTGTACTCCTTTATATCCATCGGCCGTTTGTTTCTCCGTCCTCCTGTTTAACCAATAGACGCACAAGTGCGCCCGTTTATTACACTTCCGGAAAAATATTTTTCATGCTGCAAAGATACTATGATATTTAAGCGATATTTCAACGTTATTTCTACGATATTCTATCGTTGAAATATCGTTGATGTATCGTTGAAGTATCGTTGATATGATGGAAGAAGATATTTTTTCTGCGGGACGGAGGGAGGGGCGGAAAAAGTCGCGGAGGGCAATAATTGCGACACAGTTGCGTTATTGGGGCATGAAAGGAAACGAATTGAAACCCCATATTGGCATTTTCGGCCGTCGTAACTACGGTAAAAGCTCGCTGGTGAATTTCCTCACCGGGCAGCAGATAGCTATTGTGTCAGATTTGGCCGGCACCACTACCGACCCCGTGAAGAAAACCATGGAGATTGGCGGCGTTGGGCCTGTGGTGTGGATCGACACCGCCGGCATCGACGACGAGGGCACCGTGGGCCGCATGCGCATTGACAAGAGTCTTGAGATGCTGGCCCAGGCCGACCTTGCATTGATTCTCTTTACGGACAACCGCTTCGAGGCGGAGGAGGTGATGCTGGTGGACACCTGCCGCAAGCGCGGCATCCCATACGTGCTCATCTACTCGCAGGCCGACCGCCTGAAGCCCGACCCCGCCTTGCTGGAGCGGATTGAGGCCGACTATGATACAAAGATATTCGTGCTGACAGTGAAGGACACCGCGCTGCGCGAGCCGCTGACGGCACGCATCCGCGAGGCTCTGCCGGAGTCGGCTTACGTTCACCGCTCCCTGTTGGGCGATGTGGTGGGCGAGGGCGACACGGTGGTGATGGTGACGCCCATTGACAGCTCTGCCCCTGAAGGCAGGATGATTCTGCCACAGGTGCAGGTGTTGCGCGATTTGCTGGACAACCACGCCCGTGCTGTGGTGTGCCGTGAGACGGAACTGGCTTCGGCACTCGCAGGGCTGAAGGAGCCTCCCCGACTGGTGGTGACGGACAGCCAGGTGTACGGCATGGTCTCCAAGCTGGTTCCGGACGAGGTCTTCCTCACCTCGTTCAGTGTGGTGCTGGCGCGTGCCAAGGGACTTTTCGAGCAGTATGTAAAGGGCACCCCAGCCATCGACAGTCTGAAGGATGGCGACAGGGTGCTGATGCTGGAGAGCTGCACGCACAACGTCACCTGCGAGGATATCGGACGGGTGAAACTGCCCAAGCTGTTGGCCAAATACACAGGCAAGCAGCTGCACTGCGAGGCTGTGGCAGGCCTTTCGGCTCTGCCCCACGACTTGGCTGACTATGCGCTGGTGATACAGTGCGGCGGATGTGTGGTGACGGCCAAACAACTGGCCTCGCGCCTGGCTCCGGCCATCGAGGCAGGGGTGCCAGTAAGCAATTACGGTCTGGCAATTGCTTATATGAACGGTATTTTTGAACGCTCGATGCGAATTTTTGAATGTGTTAATGTGTGAACGTGTTAATGTGTTAGTCGATTAACGAATTAACGAAATAACGTATTTACGAATTAATAATGATTGACATTAGACCTAAATACAACCTTTCAATCATAGTGGCCGCAGCGCAGAACATGGCCATCGGCAAGGACAATGACCTGCTTTGGCACATCAGCGACGACCTTAAACGTTTCAAGTCACTCACTTCGGGCCATACCGTTGTGATGGGGCGGCGCACTTTCGACTCCCTGCCCAAGAAACCGCTGCCCAAACGCCGCAACATTGTCCTGACGCACGATGAGGCTTTCAGTTTCGAAGTCCCGCAGGGTGCAACGGGCACTGTGGAGGTGGCACATTCGGTGTCGCAGGTCCTCGGCAAAGTAGAGGGCGAGGAGGAGACTTTCATTATGGGAGGTGCCACGGTCTACAGGGCCTTCCTGCCGTGGGTAAAGAGGTTGTATGTGACGTGGGTTTACGGCGAGTTTGAGGCCGATGTCTACTTCCCCGTCATTGACCCTTCGCTCTTCCGCCAAGTGAGCATCACTCCCCGCATGAGGGATCCTGAGAGTGGTCTGGAATATGCCTACGCGGAGTATGTCCGCCTTGTAAGTCCCACAGGGAACTATTAATACAGAAACAACAAGGGTTGAACAGTAGAAGCTTTTTCAATCCTCAAAGCCTAATCTATTTCACGCGGAGGCGTTTGCCCACACGCAGCGTGGTGGTGCGGCTGATGTTGTTCAGCTTGCACAGTGTTGAGATGGAGGTGTGGTAGCGTTTGGCCAGTGCTCCCAAAGTGTCGCCGCGTCGTATGGTGTGGTATTCTGAGTCTTCCGCAGGGGGTGTCTCCTCGGTTTCGGCCATTTGGTTGCGGTCCTTCTTGCCGCCATTGCCGCCACGGACTACCAGATTGTTAGCCCGGCGGTCGATGTCCTTATAGGCGCGGTGCAACCTGTCCACGGTGATGTCGAAGTCCTGGTTCACAGGTCGGTCTGGGGTGTCAAGTCTGTGTTGGAAGAGCCAATCGTAGGTCTCCGTGATGTAGAAAGCCCTTGCCAGCCCTCCGTGGTCCACTCCGGGCAGCTTGGTGAAGCGCAGCCGGGGGCTGTCGCCGCACTTAGCCATGGCTGAGACCACTTTCTGCGACTGGCTTACACCCACGGCGCGGTCAGCCGTGCCGTGGATGATCCAAAGGGGCAACTCGTTCAACCCGCAGTAGGATTTGGGATTGCCGCCTCCGCAAAGGGCCATGGCGGCAGCTATGCGGTTTGGATACACAGCCGAATAGTCAATCGTCCCATATCCTCCCAAGCTCATCCCGATGACGTAGAACCGATTGGTGTCGGCAGCGTAATGGTCAAACACCCAGTCGACGACGTTGTTTATTCGCTTCGGGCTCCATGCACCGCCGGGGTTCTGCGGGGCGATAATCAGGGCGTCAATCTGACGGCCCATGGCCAAGGCGTGCAGGGGACCGTAGCGACGCACGCGATCCAGATTGTGTCCGCACAGGCTGGCTCCGTGCAAAAAAAGAATCACGGGTGTCTCCGACTGCAACGAGTCATAACCTTTCGGGGTGCAGACCCAAAAGTTGTACCCGTTGTCCACCGTGTTTCGATAGGGGGTAAGTGTTTGGCAAACAGTGGTAAGAGATGATAATAAAAATATTAATAATACGATTCTCTTCATGTTCAGTAGAGTTTTGAATTAAATTGCAAAGATACGAAATTATAATTGATTATTGAAAAATCGAATTCGGAAACGGCCCCGCCAGTCCATTCCACCTTCCACTTTTCAATTTCCATTTTAAAAAAAAAGTTGTATTTTTGCACCATGAAATCAGTCAAGATTACAGCCATCCGCAAGGCGGATTACAAAGACTTACAGGCTCTCTACGAGAACCCTATCGAGCACACCTGCGATGTGCTTGAAGGCCAGTCGTGGGTCAGCCACGATGGGAAGCAACCCGAAGGCCTCTGTCCAGAGGCGTGGAAGACCATGCGTGAGTTTGTCGAAGCCCTTGCTCGGGGCGAGGGCAACTTCTTCGACGGCTGGATGAAAAATCCTCACAGCGCCATGATTAGTTGCAACGACGGCTTTCGCCCAGTCTCCTTCCTGTTGGAGACCATTTGAAAGCGAAATTAATAAAGTTGTTTCACCACGACGAATAAACAAACACCATTAAGCATGAAACAGACACTCCTTTTCATCCTCCTTGCCCTTGTGGGCATTGCACCGACCATGGGTCAGAATGCCCTCAACGCCAAGGCGGACAACATTGTGGGCACTTACACCGGCACGAAGAACGACGACCGTTTCAAGGCCCGCATCACCCGTCAGGCTGACGGCACCTACAAAGCCCAGGTTTTCTGGGTGGAGAACGACCGCGACGAGGACGGCAACAAGATTCTGGACCGCAAAAACCCCGACAAGAATCTACGCAACACCCCTTGCGACCGCATAGTCCTCTTCTCAGGTCTTCAATACAACGAGGAGGACCAATGCTGGGACGGCACCAAAATCTACGACCCTCACCGTGGCATCCGCGCCAAGATGAAGGCTTGGTTCACCAAGGATGGCCGTCTGTGTATCAAAGGCACCCTCTTCGGCATCAGCGAGAGCGTCTACTGGCAGCGGCTTCCTTAGCCTTAACCGCCAGTTGCTTTTGCCGCTCACGGCAGCTCCTCACGCCCCCTTTCCATGCAATAGGGCGATTAATTGTCGCTAATTGAAAAAAATGTTGTATCTTTGCACTGTCCAACAACCCCAGGCAGCGGGATGTTGTGTGGGGTTGTGGCAAGGATATAATGTTGTAATAAAACACCTTGACATGAAACGCATGGTCCTTCTGCTGCTCTTCGTCAGCATCACTGCCACACTCGGTGCGCAGTCCCTTTCACTTTCCGGCACGGTTACCGACCTTTCCAACGGCAAACCCTTGCCATTTGCTACAGTTGCACTCCTTTCGACGGACAGCGTAGTCGTCGCCGGTGCGGTCACCGACGAGGCCGGTGCCTTCCGCCTCACACCTCCAGCCCGCGGTCGCTACCTGCTCTCCGTCTCGTTCATTGGCTATCAGACCTCCTTTCAGTCACTCGACATTGACCGTCAGCAGACCCTCCTGCCCACTATCTCCCTCAGCCCCGATGCCACCATGCTCCAGGCTGTGCAGGTGGTGGAGCGTGCGCCCATTGTGGAACAGCAGATGGACAAGCTGGTGCTCAACCTCTCCAAGACCGCTTTCGCCCAAGGCTGCAATGCCCTCGACCTCCTCCGCAAAGCACCGGGAGTCAGCATTGACAAGGATGGCAACGTGCTCCTCAACGGGCAGCCCGTGGCCGTGTGGATTGATGGACGGCCTTCGCACCTCGACGGCAAGAGCCTCGAAACCTTGCTGCGCGGCACAGATGGTTCGTCTATCGACCGCATCGAGGTCATCGCCAACCCCTCAGCCAAATACGATGCCGAGGGCCAAGGCGGTATCGTCGACATCCGCACCAAGCATCATTTCGCTCAGGGGCTCAACGGCTCAGTCTCGCTCGATGCCGCGGGAATGGCCTTCAACCGCAAGCAGGAATGGCGTCAGCAGCGCAACCAGTTCTTCCTGAACCAAGGCATCAGTGCCAACGTCAACCTTCGCACCGAGAAGACCAATACCTTTGTCCAAATCGCCGAGCAGTCGCAACAAATGGGTGTCGACCTTGTCAACAAAGCCCAATACAACCTTGGAGGCCTCACCCTGAACCAATACAGCGGCTCCCTTTGCAATATCAACACGCAGGCCTATACCCTCAAGTTGGGCAGCGACTGGTTCATAGACAGTGCCAACACCCTCGGTGCCATTTTCACCATGCCCTTCAACAGTGTCCGCCAGTGGGACGACTCCAGCTACTCCTACCAGACCGCCGGGGGAAACGTCCTGCAGCGCATCCTTTCCGCTCCTATCACCGAATACTCACTCTCCCAATACATCGGCAACCTCAATTACACCCACATCTTCGACCGTTCCCGCTCGGCCGAGATCACTGCCAACCTCGACTATTTCCACAATATCACCAACTCCAACAACCAGCAGGACAATCGCTTCCTCCCACTCATGCCCATCACTACCCTGCGTAGCATCACGCCCGATTCGACCCACTTCCTCAACCTCTACAGCGACAACACGATTGATATCTATAGCGCCAAGGCCGACTATCAAAGTCTGGTTTTCAGCTCCTTTATGCTCGAAACAGGTGCCAAATACGCCCTCTCACATACCGACAACAATCTGACCCAAATACAGGGCATCAACTATGCCGGCAACGACTCCATATACGGCACCACCATCCGCAACCCCTTCGACTATACCGAGCACATCGGCGCCCTCTATGCCACCCTTGCCCATCAGTTTTCTCCCTCGTGGTCCGCAAAAGCCGGATTGCGCGGTGAATACACCTACGCCTACAACTCCACCCGCACGGTGGGGCAGAACTACTTCGACCTATTCCCCACACTTTTTGTGGGCTACAACACGCCGGACTACAGCAAACGTCTGGGCCTCACCTATTCACGTCGCATCACTCGACCCAACTACAACCAGCTCAACCCCTTCCAGAACTATGTCGACGCTCACACCTCCAACATGGGCAACCCCGACTTAAAACCCAGCTACAGCGACAATGTCTCCTTCACTGCTGGCTTTGGCCGCTACCTCACGTTGATGGCCAACTACATCTACACCAAGGACCAGCTTACCGTCATTCCCACCCTCGACCCCGCCACCGGCAACCAGGTGATGCACTACGACAATTTCGGCACCACCACGCTCCTCGGCGGTGGTTTGGCTTTCACGGAGTTTCCCATCGGCAAACTGCTTACCTTCTCGCTCAATGCCCATGCCTACGACTACCGCAGTTTGGACCCCAATTCCACCAGTCGCGTCGTTGGCCAGCCCTCGGCGCCCACCGTCTACGACAAGCACTCCCTTCTTGCCCAAGCCTATGCCGTACTCACCCTCAACCTGCCGGGCAACTGGAAGATTCAGCTGGATGGCTACTATTCCACACCCATCGTGGTGGGTTACCTCCACACCAGCTCTAATGAACTGGTCAACTTGGGGGTCAAGAAGACCGCCTTCGAGGGTCGTATGCTCCTATCCCTGCAATTCAACGATATTTTCCGCACCATGAGCAACAGCTTCGACGTGCATTACGCCAACGGGGTTACCTCGTCATACGAGCAGAACTACCTGATGCAGAAGGTAAGCCTCGGCCTGCAATGGAACTTCGGCACCGCTCAAAAGCCCTTGCGTCAACGCAATGTGGGCACACTGGACGAGCTGGAGCGTACGTCCAACACTACCGGACAGATCAGTCAATAAGGCTTGGCGTGGGGCAAGCTTCGCTCCTTTTCCCGCCAAGACTTTTGCTCTCAAAAATAGTTGCCATGTGAAGAAATAATAGTATCTTTGCACTTAATAAATGTTTGACGAAATGACAGACCATAGCAAGAACGACAAGACTAACAGGGATTTGATTGAGCAGAACGCCAAAGGTGTCACTTTTGGCGATTGGAGGTTTTAACAGGATTATTGATGGCATTTATTTATTGAGGTGAGTATTGGTCACATCAAACAGATATCGTTTTTTCAAACCAGAATTGAATAAGTATGAGAAAGATTAATCGGGTTTTGCTGCTTTTTGTGGCGATGGTACTGTCGGCAGGCGTTTGCCGTGGGCAGGAGCAGACGGAGGATTTTGCGGCTTTTGCCAACCGATTTCTGTCGGACTGTGAGTTTCAGAAATCGCGCGTTATGTTTCCGCTGCAGTCGCGGCAACTCGACGAGGATACGTTCCGCGTTGTTGTGGTTGAAGAAGAGGATTGGCAGTGTGTGCCGGTTTCGTCCTTTTCAATCAAGATTGGTGAGTGTGCGGAGGCGGTGGAACCAGGGGTGCGCTGCATCGTTTTTACCGTTGAGGATACGGGGATACTGGTGGAGTACCGTTTCGGAAAGATTGAGGAGAGGTGGTTCCTTGTCGGGGTGGTGGATTACAGTATGTGACGCGAGGAAGACGGTGACAGGTGGTTGATTAGGACCGCGTACGTTGAAGAATAAAAGATAAAAAGTAAAAATATAGTGTTTATGAAGAAGTTGATTCTTTTGTTTGCATCAATGTTGCCTTTGTTTTTTCCCGCCCATGCACAGCAGACGGAACAGGGCGGCTGCAAGAAGAGTTGTTGCCGTCAGGCCAAGCAGGCGGCTTTCGAGACCCTCGCGGTGGAGGCATTCGCCCAGCGAGTGATGTGCAAGAGCGTGGTGTTGGTGGATGTCCGCACCCCCAAGGAGTATGCCGAAGGACATCTGGAGGGAGCCCGGAACGTGACGTGGGGCGACGACTTTGAGAAGCAATGGAAGGCGGCGGACATCAAGAAACGGTTCACTGTGGCCGTCTATTGCCGTGGCGGTCGACGCAGTAAGGCTGCCGCCGAAGCTCTGGCAAAGATGGGCTACAAGGTGATAAACCTCGACGGGGGCATCATGGCCTGGCGCAAAGCTGGCAAGCCAGTGGTGAAATAGTGTTTTTCAACAGATATAATATTCAAAGAAATGAAACAAATAGTGTTCTTTGCACTGATGAGTGCAATGGTTGCTGGTGTTGCCGCTCAGTCGTCACAGCCAGCGCAGCGTGTGTCCGAAACGTTGAACCACCATAATTGCCAAATGGAACAGGTCTCAGCCAAGCAGAATTACCGCTACAGGTTGAAGTCTTTCTACCGACAGGATGGGCTTCAGTTTACAAACTATTCCTACAACGGCAATCAGCAGTTGGTGGCAGTGAAGGATAGCCTGGTGGGCGAGTATACAGTGATTGACTCCCTGACCTACACGGTGCAAGGACAGATTGACAAGATTTCGGGTTGGCAGTTGATGAACGGCCAATGGCAGAATGTCTATTTTATACAGTATGGCTATAACGAGCAGGGCCATATGACTTCACGGGCAAACTACAACAATTTCAACGGTGAATGGGTACTGGGCGGTGTGTATGAATATACATACAATGAAAACGGGCAAAAGGTGCTGTCGGAGTTGACTATGAACGGAATTGTGTTTCAGAAGGTGGAGTACAAATACGACACCATCGATGGCTATTTGTCATACGAACTCTGGTACAACTACAATAATGACAGCCTGGAGCCTTCTGACATGATGGTTTATACTTATACTAATGGCAACATTACGTTACAGGTAGATGCCGTTTGGGGCAGTGGGGGGCAATGGGTGACCACTGGCTATCATAACTACCAATATAATCATGACGGTGACTGCATGATGCATCAACATGTTGATCGAAATTTTTCCGAGCTGGAAAGAAATGCTTATGTTTTTTATGATATGGAAACCCCACTCACTGAAGTGCTGATGCCTTGGCACCCCGAAATGACGCGCCCGATTACCTACAACAATGCCCATGCCTACGATTTGGAGGAGTGGCACTCGTTAGGCACCGACCAGCAGATTCACCATATCACAGATTTTATATATGAATACGAAGAGATGGTTGGAATCGGTGGTACCGCCGACATCCTTCGGCTGACTGTTAGCCCCAACCCGGCTCAAGATTATATTATGATAGAGGGTATGGATGGGGAGAAGTGCCACCTGCAGGTGGTTGATGTGATGGGAAGGGTGGTATTGACTCTTGACAACCTTTCCGCAGGGCAGCGGGTAGACATCCGTGCACTGCCGGCTGGCCACTATGTGCTCAGAGTGGATTCTAAGAAGGGTTTCACTACCCTCAAAATGGTTGTTGAGTAACATTGATGAAAACTTTTTCTGGAGCCCATTGTTCAATGGGCTCCTTTTTATTCTACTGCATATCATTATATTATAATATCTGATGCAAGAGTATCCTTGTGTCATTTGTGTGCATAATATATTGAAAAAGAATAATATACAGCGTTATCAACATAATTTGGGCGGTGTTTATGCGAAAATCTTGTTATTTTTGAGTCGGAAAACGATTTTTGCAGCCTATATTTGGGTATTGGCAAAAAAAAATTGATTTTTTTTATGATTGAAAAACATCGTTTTATACCAAAAATGCAAATTTTTTCTCAAATTTTTTTTGGTAGTTTGAAAAAACGTCGTATCTTTGCACTCGCTTTCAAGGAAACAAGCACTGTTGATAAAACAAGAGACAAGAAAGCAAAGAGAACTTTGAATTATTTTGGAACATGAGATAGCGTGTGTCGGAGGCATCCGGGGTAGCCCGGGTGCGGAGACACGAAGACGAGTCAAAGGTAGAAGCAAGCAATTCTTACAATGAAGAGTTTGATCCTGGCTCAGGATGAACGCTAGCGGCAGGCCTAACACATGCAAGTCGAGGGGCAGCGGG
>ONJQ01000045.1 GCA_900318175.1 uncultured Bacteroidales bacterium
GTGAAGACGGCTATGGCGTTGTTGTCGATAATGCCTTCAGAGATGAAGCGGGGGACAAGACCAAGGGCAGCTCCCACGGCGCCGAGGGCGGTGATGGGGAAAGAGATGAGGGCACCGAACTTGAAGCCGAAGAGCCAGTCGAAGACCACGTTGATTTTGTCGGCCAGCATGGTGATGATAGGAACACCCTCGTAGGCGGCACCGGTGTATTGGCCATTTTCGCCTGAGGGTCCAAAGGTGAGCATCATGACAATGGTGGAGATGCAGAGCACGCCGGGGATGATGGCGAGGCCGATGTTGACGCCCTCCTTGCCACCGTCGAGCACACCGTTGAGGAAACGCTGCAGCACACTGCCTTCGCTCTTGTAGGAAATATTCTGCTCGTTGCCTTCGGTAGCACCTTCCACCACGGGAGAATCCATCTCGGGGTAGCTCTTGAGGGTGAAACGCTGCATGAGGCGGGTGGAGACGATGCTGCCGATAAAGGCGCCAAGGATACCCACCGCGGCACCACTACCGAAGCCCTTGCCTATCATGAAGGCCAGCACCACGAGGCCCATACCAAAGGCAGTGCCGAAATTGGTGAGGGAGACGAGCTGGTACTTCTTGAAATACTGGGAGAAGTTCTTGTCGTGAGCCAGGGAGATGATGGCGGGATTGTCGGAGAGGAAAGTCATGACTGCGCCCAAAGCCGCCACACCGGGCAGATTGTAAAGGGGTTTCATGAGGGGACGCAGGATGTTCTCCATGAGTCGCACAACACCGAACTCGATAAGCAGTTTGCTGATACCGCCCATCAGGACGCAGATGGCCATGATGTAGAAGACGGTCTCGAGCAGGAGCTGGTAGGCTGTCTGCATAAAGGTGTTGAGCATGTTGGGCAGCGTCATGCGGTAGGCCAGTATCCAGAAGAAGCCTACAAACAGTATCAAGAACAGGATAGCCTCGATAGAGCGTTTGCTGGTGAACTTGAGGGGGTTCTTGATGTTGAAACGACGCTGAATGCCGCCAAAGAATCTCTCTGCCCAGTTGGCATACTGGGTGGTTTTGTTTTTACGATGGTCGTGAAGTGCCATGGTGATAAATATTGGGGTTCTGATGGAAAAGCCAGGAATTCCCAGAACAGGTTAGGGATTCCTGGTATTTTACGTTTTATTCTCTTGCGATTTTGGCCATACGCTCCTTGAGCATGCGGTAGACCTCCATGCTCCAGGTGATGCCGACATTGGCGCGGAGGGAGTTGCTGACCACGGGGGTGGCCATGCTGCTGTAATCGGTGGTACGGCGGTTGGCCACAAAAGCGTGGAGACGGAAGTCGGGACAGGACTTGGGGTGATATTCCATGCCGAGGCCATAGGTGAGATGGCTGTGGGCGGTCTCGCAGAAGATGTCGTAGAAGCCGGTGCTGATATCGCCGAAACCGGGAAGGGCTGATTCGGAGCGGTTCTGCTCGTAGGCTCCTTTGACAAAGATGTTGAACTCCTTGTTGAAATAGACATTGGCGCAGCTGACAACAGCAAAATTGTTGCCCCAGTCCTTAAGGCCGTTGGCGTGGTGGATGAGGTCGAGGTAAATGTCCCAGTGCTCATACTCCAGCTCGTGGCCGATGGCGATATAGTTCATATACTTGCGGTCGGGACGCTGGAACATGTTGACGGAATGGAGCAGCTTGAGGTGGCCCACCTTGCCGCTGTAGAAGAGGTTGTAGGACATGAGGCCGGATTTCCACTCCTGTCCGGGAGCGAAGCCGAGGCCGGCACCGTAGTGGACATAAGGCGAGTTGCCCACCTGGAAAAGGAGCATCTGGCTGGCGTCGTCGCTTCTGTAGGCGGCTGCCACAGAAGGCTGGAAGCAATAGAAATTGTCCCAATAATTGGTGCTGAAGAGGACGTTGATAGGAGGAGCGTCGTACTCGAAACCGCCAACGGCAAGAGCGTCCTTACCGAAACGGAACATCCAGTTGGACGTGGGGGCATAGTTGATGTAGAGGAAGTCGGTGTTGTCGAAGAGGCTTACATCGCCCGGGGAGGCAATGATGCGCTGGCGGAAGAAATAGCTGAACTTCTCACCAATCGGGCCACCAATGACGAAGTTGAAATAACGGCCATGAAAGCCATAGGGGTTCTCCTGCAGGGTGTCGCCCTTGACAGTGTTGTGGTAATAATCGAAGTCGGCACGAGCCTCAAGTTTAATCTGTGTAAAGATGGGGGTGAAGTCGACCTGCTTATTGCAAGCACGGAGAGCAGCGCAAAGAAGCGTAATGTTTTTTGTTTCAGAGTCATATACAAAACAATATTAAGTGTTAATTGTTGCAAAAATACAAAATATTATTGACAAAACAGGAATAAAGATGCTTTTTTCAATGCAAAGGCGCAAAATATATGGCAGAGGCGGCGGCGGAAATGGCTGCAATATGAGCCGATAAGGACTAACGCAGAAAAAAATGTGAAGCATGGAGCGTTTTTGGGGCAATAAAGCGAAGGGGATTGCGTTAATGGGAAGGTGTGCAACAGCAGGTGGTGCCATGGAGGAGTGAAGGAACGATGACAGTGGGAGGATTAGCATAGCGGCTGTGTCGGCTCACAACAATTGCTGCATCAAAAAACTGGGAACAAAGAAACTAAAGTATAACAATCTATCATAAAGCGCGTTTATGTCGTCATTGCCTCCAATTTTCTTAGACTTGGCCATTATCCTAATCACCGCAGGTGTAATCACGGTGGTGTTCAAGTGGCTGAAGCAGCCGCTGGTGTTGGGGTATATTGTGGCGGGGTTCTTCATCGGCCCTTATTTCCCATGGTTTCCCGCCATTACGGACGATAGCAACGTACACGTGTGGAGCGACATCGGCATCGTGTTCCTGATGTTCGCCTTGGGGCTGGAGTTCAGCATCAAGAAGTTGAAGAGGGTTGGCGCAACGGGCGCCATCACGGCATTGACGGAGCTGGCGGTAATGTTTGTGGCCGGCAACACGGTGGGCCACCTGCTGGGCATGGGGACGATGGACTGCGTCTTCTTAGGCTGCATGCTGTCCATCTCGTCCACAACAATCATCATTAAGAGCTTTGACGACCTGAAGCTGAAGCAGCAACGCTTCACCGGGACGGTGACGGCGGTGCTGGTGGTGGAGGACCTGGTGGCAGTGCTGCTGCTGGTGGTGCTGAGCACGCTGAGCGTGGGCAAGAGCTTCAACGGCGGCGAGCTGGCCTTGAGCATGGTTAAACTGGTGTTCTTCCTGATAGTGTGGTTCACCTTCGGGATTTTCCTGGTGCCGACGTTCCTGCGGTGGATGCGCAGGTGGATGACGGAAGAGACGCTGTGCATCGTGGCCGTGGGCCTCTGCTTCGGCATGGTAGTGATGGCGGATTTTGCAGGTTTTTCCACCGCCTTGGGAGCTTTCGTGATGGGGGCGATACTGAGCGAGACAATTGAGGCGGACGTGATACACCGCATCATCACGCCGCTGAAGAATCTGTTCGGCGCTGTATTCTTTGTGTCGGTAGGCATGCTGGTGAACCCCGAGGTGCTGGTGAAACACTGGCTGCCCATAGTGGTGATTGCAGCGGTGGTGGTGGTGGTGAAGTCCACAGCCGCCACGGTGGGCATAGTACTGAGCGGCAAGCCGCTGCGCAGTGCAATGCAGGGGGGATTCTGCTTCTGCCAGATTGGCGAGTTCAGCTTTATCATCGCTGGGCTGGGATTGAGCTTTAAGGTGATTGACCCGACGCTGTACCCAATCATCGTCTCGGTGTCGATACTGACTACCTTTGTCACCCCGTATATGATTAAGGCGGGCCTGCCGGCCTACGAGTTCCTGTGGCCGAAGCTGCCCATACGGCTGAAGCGGGCACTGGAGCACTACAGCAGCAGCGGTCGTGTGAACACACACGAGAAGAAGCTGGGCACGTTTGTGCGCAAGCAATTGCTGTCGATACTGTTCTACAGTGTCATCCTAACCGCGCTGGGGCTGCTGAGCATTCTGCTGCTGCGGCCTATGGTGGACGGAGTGTTTGAGAGCTGGGGCGTGCCGCAGGTGTGGGGACGGCTGGTAGGCGTGCTGGCCACGCTGGTGGTGATGGCTCCATTCCTTTGGGCGCTGGCGGTGAAGAACGTGAACCGTGAGCGCATACGCAAGATGCTGCATACATACAGCCACAGCCAGGTGGCAGTCATCCCACTGCTGGCCTTGCGGTACTTCGTGGCGCTGTTTATGGTGGGCTGGGTCATATCACGCTACCTGCGACTGGCCGCGGGCTTGGTTGTGGTGGTGGCCATTGTTGTTGTGGTTGTGGTGCTGCTCTCGCGCCGCGCCACGGATTTCTACAACCGCATCGAGGACCATTTTGTGACCAACTTCTACGGTCGGCAAGCCCAGAATTCGTTTAAGATACCGGAATCGTTGGAGAAGAACTTCATCATGGAGCGCATGACGGTGACGCCCTACTCGCCTCTGTCCGGACACAGGCTGATGGACTCGAAGATAAGGCAGGACTACGGGGTAAACGTCGTGTCCATTGAGCGCGCGGGGAAGGTGTACGACTTGCCGGACAAAGACATGCTGATCATGCCGGCCGACCGCCTGACCCTCTTGGGGAGCGAGGACCAGCTGTCAAGGGTCAGAGCCGCCGTGGAGGTGGAACCCGACATGCTGATTCACGACCACTCCGACAACGAGATAAACACCTACCGCCTTGAAGTGGGCACGGACAGCCGCCTGACAGGGCTGTCCATCATCGACGCCCACCTGATGGACCGATACAAATCCATGGTAATTGCCATTGAGCGCGGCAAGGACTACATGATCAACCCTCCCGCCAACACCGTTTTCCAACACGGCGACGTGGTCTGGATGGTGTCGCCCTTAGAGTTGAAGATTAACGACCTCCGCTTGGAGAGCATGCCTTCCATATAACAATTTTAACACACACAGAGATTAAACATACAGAAAAATAGATGAAAAAAAAACTGACACTGCTGCTGCTTATCGGGCTGGCCCTGAACGCCGCCGCGCAGAACGAGAAAGGATTTGAAATCTCCAAGAATCTGGAGATTTTTGCCAACGTGTATAAAAACCTCCACACCAACTATGTGGACGACGTGGACCCCGGCAAGACCATGAAGGTGGCCATTGATGCCATGCTGGCCTCCATGGACCCCTACACCAACTATTTTGCCGAGAGCGACATCGAGGACGTGAAGATGCAGGTCATGGGCCAATACGGCGGCATCGGGTCGCTGATCCATCAGGAAGGAAACAAGATTTATATTGCCGAGCCCTACGAGGGGCTGCCTGCCGACAAGGCGGGCGTGAAAATCGGCGACCGTATTCTGGCCGTGAACGGTGAGAGCACCGAGGGCAAGAGCAACGCCGACGTCAGTTCCGCCATGCGCGGACAGGCGGGTACCAAAGTCACCCTCAAGCTGGAGCGCGAGGGCAAGGAGATGGAGGTCACCATCACCCGCGCCGAGATACGCCTGCCCAACGTCTCCTACAGCGGCATGCTGAAGGGAGGCATAGGATACATCCGGCTGGACGAGTTCACGCAGGACGCTGCCAAAAACGTCCGCGAAGCCTTCCGCAAACTGAAACGCGACAACCCCGGGATGAAAGGCTTCATCCTTGACCTCCGCGGCAACGGAGGCGGCCTGTTGTCCGAAGCGGTGGACATCGTCAACATCTGGGTGCCCCAAAACGAGCTGGTGGTGGAGACCAAGGGCAAGGTGGCCTCCCGCAACCTCAAATCGCGCACCCGCATGCCCGCCGAGGATACTGACATCCCCCTGGTGGTGCTCATCAACAACCAGAGTGCCTCCGCCAGCGAGATTGTCAGCGGGAGCCTTCAGGACCTGGACCGCGCCGTCGTCATCGGCCAGCGTTCGTTCGGCAAGGGATTGGTGCAGAACATCCTCCCCATGCCCTACAACAGCCAGATGAAAGTCACCGTCTCCAAATACTTCATCCCCTCCGGCCGCTGCATCCAAGCCATAGACTATAAGCACCGCGACGCCAACGGACGTGCCGTGACTGTGCCGGACTCGCTCAAAACAGCCTTCAAGACCCGCCACGGCCGCACAGTTTACGACGGCTTCGGCATTGAACCGGACATCGAAGTGGAGCATCCCGCCTCTTCCCTCCTCGCCGTAGCTCTCTACAACCGTTTCCATTTCTTCAACTACGCCCTGAAATTCCGCCGCGCCCACGCGAGCATCCCCGCTCCCAAGGACTTTGTCATCACCGACGAGATCTATCATGACTTTATCGACTACCTGTCCGACAAGACCTACGACTACACCACCTACACCGAGAACATCATTTCCGACCTCAAGAAGGTAGCCGAGGAGGAGGACTACATGGACAACCTCAAACAGCAGATCGAGCAGTTGGAGCAGACCTATAAAGAGGCCAAAAAGGCTGACCTCATCCGCCACCGCACGGAGGTGAGCCAGTTGCTCAAGGACGCCATATTGGTCCACTACTACTACCGCCACGGCTGCATCGAAGGCAGCCTTGACGAGGACCCCGACGTGCAGAAAGCCGTGGAGACGCTCTCCTCCCCTGCCGAATACAACAGGATACTGAACCGCTGAACCTTTTCTGACCTTTGACCTTTTCAAAACCCTCAAGCCATCCGCGCCACTGTTCATAGAATCCTCTACGTGACCATCCTCACCGGCTTGGCCATAGGCATGACCACATCCGTCTTTGCCACCAACCTGCTGTGGGTCCTCCTGCTGGCCAATTGGGTGATAGAGTGGCAGTGGGCGGAGCGGTGGCAAGCCCTGCGCAACAACCGTCTGCTTCAG
The DNA here is from genome assembly GCA_900318175.1 of uncultured Bacteroidales bacterium. Taxonomy (GTDB): domain Bacteria; phylum Bacteroidota; class Bacteroidia; order Bacteroidales; family P3; genus Colimorpha. Next base: position 6,805 of record ONJQ01000045.1, read on the forward strand.
GCCTTTCTCCTGCTGGCAGCCGTCCACCTTGTTTGGCTCCTCGGAACTGAGAATCTTGCCTATGGGCTCTACGACCTTCAAAAGAAGCTCCCCCTGTTTGTCATCCCCTTGGTGGTGCTCACTTCCAAGCCCTTGCAGCGCAAAGAGCTGCTGCCCGTGGCTGCAGCCTACTGCCTCACCGTTCTCACAGTCAGCCTTGTCGGGCTGGGACGCTACCTCACCATCCCCGACCTCCCCTACCGCAACCTCGTCCCCCACATCTCCCACATCCGTTTCGGCCTCAACATCTGCCTGACCATCTGCATCATCCTCTACCTCATGCTTCATTGCCGCGTGTGGTGGCAACACCTCGTGGGGGCCGCACTCATCCTCTGGCTCCTCCTCTTCCTGCTCATGCTCCGCGCCTACACCGCCTTCATCATCCTCACCATAACCGCCGTGGTGCTGCTGCTTGCCTATGGGCACCGGCTGCCGCGCCGGCTACGCCATGCCGCCACCCTCTCGCTGACCCTTATCCTGCTCTCCGCCGCTGCGCTCACAGGCTTCTATCTCTACGACTACTACCACCTGCGACCCCTTTCCACCGCTCCGCTGCAATCCTTCACACCCAACGGCAACCCCTACCTCCATCGGCAAGACGGGCTTGTCGAAAACGGCAACTACGTCCACTACTACGTCTGCGAGCAGGAACTGCGCCAAGAGTGGGGCAAAGTGAGCTCCTTCCCCTTCGACTCCATCACCTCCACGGGCTACACCGTCTACCCTGCCCTGCTCCGCTACCTTGGAGCCATGGGCTACACCAAAGACAGCCTCGGCATGACCCACCTGCAGCCTGCCGACATCCAAGCCATAGAGAAAGGCATCGCCAATCCCGTCTACCTCCACCCCGGCCCCCGCAAAATGTTCTACGTCCTCTTCTACGAGTTCGAGAACTTCCGCTGCTTCCGCAGCATCAGCAACTTCTCCTCTCTGCAACGCATCGAGCTGTGGCGCAACGCCTGGCAGGTCTTCCTGCGCCATCCCCTCTTCGGGGTGGGCACAGGCGATGTGGCCGACCAATGCCGCCAGCAGATGGAAGCCGCCCACTCCCCCCTGGCCGACAGCGGCATGCACACCCACAACCAATACCTCAACTTCCTCCTTGCCTTCGGCCTTGTGGGGTTCCTCCTCATCCTGCTGTCCTTCATCCGCGCCATCCATGTTGAGCATCTCTGCCGCAGTGCACTCTTCACCGCTCTGCTCTGCATAGTCCTCATCTCCTTCATCTCCGAGGACACCCTCGAAACCCTTGCCGGCATCACCTTTGTCGCCCTCGGTCTCTCCATTCTTAAACCTACTGACAACACATGTACCAATACCACACCTTAGATAACGGCATCCGCATCATATTCCGGCAAACCAACTCCATAGTCACCCACGCCGGGGTCTACATCGGTGTAGGCTCGCGCCACGAGCAAGGCTCCGAGGAGGGCATCGCCCACTTCATTGAGCACTCCATCTTCAAAGGCACCGAGCACCGCCGTTCCTACCACATCCGCAACCGCATTGACGGCGTCGGTGGCGAACTCGACGCCTTCACCACCAAGGAGGAGACCTGTGTCTATGCCTCCGCCCTCTCTCAGCACCTCGACCGCTGCCTCGAACTCTTTGCCGACATCCTCTTCCACTCCACCTTCCCCGTCCACGAGATTGAGAAGGAAAAAGATGTCGTCATCGAAGAGATCAACCTCTACCGCGACAGCCCCTCCGAACTCATCTTCGACGACTTCGAGGAGCGCTACTTCGGCACCCATCCCCTTGCCCACAACATCCTCGGCAGCAAAAAAAACGTCCGCCATTTCACCCCCGAGGGGCTCAAAGCCTTCATGTCCACCCACTACACCCCCGACCGCATGGTCATCAGCGTGGTCGGCAACGTCGAGTTCAAGCGGCTCATACACCTCTGCGAGAAGTACTTCCTGCAATATCCCTCCTCGTGCAGCAAGGAGCCTCTGTCCCTCACCCCTCAGCCGCCGCAACCCACCCCCCAACGCTTCAACCTCACCACCCATAAGCACACCCATCAAGTCCACATGCTTGTCGGTGGTCCCGCCCCTACCCTCTACGATAACGACAAAACCGCCTTCACCCTCCTCAACAACATCATCGGAGGCCCTGCCATGAACTCACGCCTCAACGTCGCCGTGCGCGAGCGCGAAGGCTTCTGCTACTCCATCGAGTCGCAATACGTCCCCTTCACCGATGCCGGCCTTTTCTACATCTATGCCGGTGTTGACAGCGGTGCCGCCGAGCGCAGCACCCAACTCATCCTGTCCGAACTGCGCAGCCTCTGTCAGCAGCCGCTCACACCGCAGCACCTCCATGCCGCCCAGACACAACTCATAGGCCAGATGGCCATCACCAACGACTCCGGCCTCAATGAGATGCAGAGCATCGGCAAAGCCTGTCTCAACTTCGAGCATGTCGATACCCTCGACGAGATGAACCGCGACATCCTCGCCCTCTCTCCCGCCGACCTCCAACAGGCCGCCCAACGCTACCTCGACCCCGACAACCTCAGCTTCCTCTACTACGTTTGACCCACCACCATCCCCCGACGCTGCCCCTCATTTCTCGCCCAAGGACATCAGCGCACTGATGTGCAAATCCTTCAACACCATCCGATAATATAGGCAACAAGTGTTCAACAAACTCAATGTAAAGAACACCAACCAGGCAATTGCCAAATCCATTCATTATGGGATATTATTGTCCCCATGGTTCCCACAGTCCAAGAGCGATTTGTATGAACAATAAAAAGGGAAGCGGCATAGTAAGAGGATAACCCTTCAGACATATGCTCAGAGTAGGGGTTGGTTCGGTTCTTGGCCGCTTCTTGTACGCGAGTTCTCTAATCGTTCAATATTGAATCAATATTGAACTGTTAGAGAACTCGCTATTAAAGAGTGTTGAAGGGGCGAAGGTAGAGCGGTGTTATTCCCTACCGACAGTCGCCCCGATGAATCCTTTTGTTTGTCAGAATTCTATGGCAATGGCGTGTTGCTGCGGGGTGGGGAGGAATACGGTGACAGCGGTGGAGCCGTCGGGGGTCTGCTGGCAGCGGACGCGGCTCTTTTTGACGGGGGCTACAAGGCGGGCTTTCTTTACCTTGAAGGGCACCGTGAAACTGGCCTGGGTAGCAGACTCGTCAATCAAGCAGATAGCGTAGCGGTGCTTTCCGTCCTTGCTCTGGGTGAAGCGGACATTGCCGTGGCAATAGGGATAGAGGGGCCGGGTGGCATAGATGGCGCGGCCATTGGCAGAGAGCCAGGCACCCATCTGCTCCATACGTTCAAGAGCCTCGGTGGGCAGGTTGCCCTGCGCGTCGGGGCCGACATTGAGAAGGAGGTTGCCGCCTTTGGCCACGACGTCAGCAAGCATGTGGATGAGCTGGGTAGTGCTCTTGTAGTGGTCGGAGGGGACGTAGGACCAGCTGTCGCCCATGGTCATGCAGGTCTCCCACGGGTAGGGCAGCAGGGTGTCCGGCACCTGTTTCTCGGGGGTGCGGTAGTTCTCGTAGCGGCCACCCACGGAGCGGTCGACAATGATAAGGTCGGGGTTGTCGGCACGGGCAATGGCGGCGAGGGCGTCCATGTCGATGTCCTGCACGCGCTGGCTGCAGCCTAACCAGGGGCGTGTCTCGTCGTTGATGCTCCATTCGGGGCGAATCCAACCACCGTCCAACCAGAGGATGTCGATGTCGCCATAGTTGTGCGTAAGCTCACGAATCTGATTGTGGGTAAAGCGCTTGAAGTTTTCCCAGCGGTCGGGATGGTCGGGGATGTCGTAGTTGACGTTGCGGTCCGGCGTGGCCCATTCGGGGGCCCAGTAGTCGCGATGGTGCCAGTCGGGCTTGGAGAAGTAGAGTCCCGTCCAAAGGCCTTGGGCACGGAAGGCATTGACGAGGTCGAGGGTGATGTCGGGCTGCGGGTTGCGGCTGTAGGGGCAGTCGACACCCGCCACGCTGTAGTCGGTTTCGGCACTGCGGAACATGCAGAAACCGTCGTGGTGCTTGGTGGTGAAGACCATATACTTCATGCCGGCGTTCTTGGCAGCGGCGGCCATGGCTGCGGGGTTGAACCGGGTGGGGTTGAAAGTTTTGTTGAGGGCTTGGTAGCGGTTTTTGTATTCCTCGTAGGGCATGCCTTTGCGGTCAATCCAGGGCTCGCTGCAGATGCTCCAGGATTCGACTACACCCCATTGGGCGTAGATGCCCCAATGCATCATGAAGCCAAATTTGAGGTCTTGCCACTGGTCGATGCGGTCAAGGATGACGGGATTGGTTTCGGGGTCACGGTCCGTCTGTGCGGAAGCCACGCCGCAGAGGGCGGCAAGGGCGAGGGCGAGGATGAGGGTCTTCTTCATAGAGTCAGCGTATTAAATGATAAATGGGGAGCCGTCCATCTTGTCTGAACGACATTGCAAAGATACGAATATTTTTTTATTCTATAGAGATTATTGTGAAGCATAGGAATAGTTTCATACCACTGTGGTGTTCTCCCTAAGTCTCCCCAACCTTTTCACACAATAGACGACCCCCCAAATAAAAAAAATACCCAATTTTAGGTATTTGGGTAAAAGAGCGTTTGGTTTATTTTTGCAGTTTGAAAACAACGCGGAGCATGCCGCGAAAAAAAATCTGGTTATGAATAGTAAATACTTAAAATCAGCCGTCTGCGCCCTACTGCTAATGGGTGGGGCAATGCTGGCATCGGCTCAGGATGACTCCACATCCTTGAAAAAAAGACTCACCATCGGCGGGTATGGCGAGGCGGTGTACAGCTATAATTTTTATAGCGACAACGTGTTTCGCTACTCGCACAGCGAACGCTATACCGAAAGTAAGGGACATGGGCGCGTGGACCTGCCCCACGCCGTAGTGATGCTGGGCTACGACTTCGGCCACGGCTGGAGCATAGGAACGGAGATAGAGTTTGAACATGGCGGCACCGAGGTCGCCGTGGAGAAAGAGACGGAAGAGACCGGCGAATTTGAACAAGAGGTGGAACGCGGCGGCGAGGTGGCTCTGGAGCAGTTCTGGGTGCAGAAGAGTTTCTCGAAACACCTGAACCTGCGCATGGGACACATTGTGGTGCCTGTGGGAATGACCAACAACAACCACACCCCTGACCATTTCTTCACCGTTTACCGTCCCGAAGGCGAGAACACCATCATGCCCTGCACGTGGCACGAGACGGGCATCAGCCTGTGGGGCCGAGCTGGCAGCTGGCGCTATGAGGTGCAGCTGCTGCCAGGGCTGAACAGCAACCTGTTTGACGAGTCTGGCTGGATACACAATGGCTCGGCATCGCCCTACGAGTTCCGTCCGGCCAACTCGCTGGCAGGTGCAGCACGTGTGGACTTCACCGGAGTGAAGAACCTGCGGCTGAGCCTGAGCGGATATGTGGGCAACAGCTTCAACAACGACATCACGCGGACGGTCTACAAGGAGGACTCGCGCTACTACGGGGCCACGGGTACGGTGATGATAGGAGCCTTCGACTTTGCCTATCAGGACCATTTCGTGACGGTGAGGGGCAACGCCGACTACGGCTACCTGAGCGATGCCGGACTGATTTCGACACGCAACAAGAACCAGACCACAATGACCGGCAACCCCTATCCCCACACGGCTGTGGGGAAGAACGCGTGGGACGCCTCGGTGGAGGCGGGAGTGAACCTGCTGGCCTGGAGGCAGTACCGCACGGGCAACCGCCGTCTTTATCTCTTCGGACGTTATGACCGCTACGACAGCTTTGTGCCGGCAGAGGGATTCGCGGACTCGGAGTGGACTGAGCGGCAGGTGGTGGCTGCGGGCGTAAACTACTACCCCCTGCCCCAAATTGCCGTGAAGGCCGAAGCGGGAATGCGGGTGCTGAAGTCGCAATACAACAGAGAGCCCTACGTGGCCGTGGGCATCACATGGTGCGGTTTCTTCAAATAAATCCGAATGACTGATAACTTTAAAACATATACACACTATGAGAAGAACAACTATCAAGATGAGCATGATTGCTCTGCTGGGCGTGGCCACCATCGGCTTCACGGCCTGTAAGAAAGAACCTGGCACTGCGGTTGAAGGCTCGGCCGCACAGGCTGTCAACGAACAATTTGTGAACCACACGGTGGTGCCGACCTATGCCGCGCTGGCCTCGAAGGCCGAAGCACTGGCCACCCAACTGGCAGCCCTGAGACAGCACCCCACCGACGACGGGGTGCGCCAGGCATGCACCACCTTCCTCGAAGCCCGCGAGCAGTGGGAGAAAAGTGAAGCCTTCCTCTTCGGTGCCGCAGGCGACTTCGGCATCGACCCCCACATCGACAGCTGGCCCTTGGACGAGAACGCTTTCAACACCCTGATGAACAGCCCCGCCATGATTGAAGCCCTGGACGGCGAGGAGGGCGATGTGGTGGCCGGCGAGCGCCTGGGCAATGCCCTGCTGGGTTTCCACGCCATTGAGTACATCCTTTTTGCCGACGGCCATCCCAAAGCGGCCTCCAACATCAGCGGAGGCGAGTGGATCTACGCCGCCGCCGTTGCGGGCGACCTGCGCAACCGCTGCTATCAGCTGGAGGTGGGCTGGATGGGCGACGATGCACCCAAGAGCCACATTGCGAAGCTGGACGACCTTGAGCTGGGCTACACCGTGGCGGGAAGCAACAACAGCTATGGCGACAACATGAAGAACGCCGGCAAGGCGGGAAGCACCTATCCCAGCACGCTGGCCGCTCTGATGGCCATGGTTCAGGGTTGCATAGACATTGCCGACGAGGTGGGAACCTCGAAGATAGCCTCGGCTTTCAGCCAGTCCGACATCACCTACATCGAATCGCCCTACAGCCACATGTCTATCACCGACTTCCACAACAACATCATCAGTATCCGCAACGTCTACATGGGCGGCATTGAAGGCCAGAGAGACGAGAGCAAGTCGCTGCACAACTTTGTGAAGCAGCGCGATGCCGCACTGGATGCCGAGGTGCTCAACGCCATAGAGAATGCGCTGAACAAGATTGACGACATGCCCGCACCCTTTGTGCTACACTACAGCGAACCCGCCAACGGCGAGGCCGTCGAAGCCTGCACCAAACTCAGCGAGGAGATGGACAAGGTGACCGACCTGATTAAAAGATACGAATAAAAACTTCCAAAACATTTACCCACTATGACAAACAAGCAAATCGTACCCTGCCTTGTGGCAGCCGCAATGCTGAGCCTTGCAGGATGCCAGAGCGACCCAGAAACGCCACAACTGCCCGCGGGCGTTGACGAGGAGACGTATGCCGGCGGACAGCTGGGCACCACCTTCAACCAGTCCGCCTCGGCCTACGAGGACCCGACACCCGCAGTGGAGTACTCCGGAATGACCAACGCCTTCAAATACGGCGAGTTCTTCTTCGAGCACACCATCACGCAGAACAATCCCCCCTTCAACGGGCTGGGCCCCCTCTACGTCCGCTCCTCGTGCGAAGCATGCCATCCCGGCTACGGCCATGGCCGCCGCATGGAACGCTACCGCGCCGACGACTGGGCCAACGGCTACCTGCTGGTGGTCTACAACACCGCCAACGATGCCTACGAGACCTCTGTGGCTGGCATGCCGCAGACCAAAGCCGTGCCGCCCTTCAAACCCTCCATCGACGAGAGCATGATTAACATAGCATGGCTGGACTACACCGACGAATGGGGCAACCGCTTCCCCGACGGCGAGACCTACAGCCTTATCTATCCCGAGGTGACCATCCCCGA